>CAYQRF010000023.1:0-23687 GCA_964419775.1 uncultured Rikenellaceae bacterium | reverse complement strand
CCAGCAACCAGTAACCAGCAACGATAAACGATAAACGATAAACGATAAACGATAAACGATAAACGATAAACGATAACAGCGAACCAGCAACTGACAAAATACCCTATAAACCCATGAACCTGAAATCTCTTTTCGGAATCGGTGCAGCCTCGCTGCTTACGGCATCCGCCTTCAGCCAGCAGGCACAACGTCAGCCTAACATTCTCTGGATATCCACTGAGGATATGAGCCCGCGTCTGGGATGTTACGGAGATAACACAATTAAAACTCCCAACATCGACCGGCTTGCCTCGCAGGGTGTCAGATACACAAACGTATTTACAACTGCTGCAATAAGTGCCCCGTGCCGTGCCGGAATAATAACAGGGATGTATCAGACATCCATCGGGTGCATGCATATGAGGACAACCTCGTACCGGAGAAGCGCCGGGAATCCGGTTGAATTTACCGCAGTCCCTCCTCATTATGTCAAGACATTCACCGAATACATGAGGACCGCCGGCTACTACTGCACCAACAACAACAAAACCGACTATCAGTTTGCAAAGGACCCGGTGCCGGCAAGCATCTGGGATGAATGCAGCAGAAACGCCCATTATAAAAACCGTTCGGATAAAAGCCAGCCTTTCTTTGCGGTTTTCAACTGGACAGGAACACATGAAAGCCAGAACTGGGATATCAGCAAGGTTAAGACCGACCCGAAATCAGTACCCGTACCACCGTATTATCCAGACAATGATATAGTAAGAAGGAATATAGCCAGGTTTTACGACAACATTGCAAGATTGGATTCAGTTGTTGGGGTGATGCTTAATGAACTTGAAAGGGAAGGAGAACTTGATAATACCATAATCTTTTTCTGGGGCGATCATGGCGACGGACTTCCCAGGGGTAAAAGATGGCTTTATGACTCAGGTCTCAGGATTCCGCTCATTGTAAAATTCCCCGACGGAATGAATGCTGGAACTGTTGACGACAGGCTGATAAGTTCAATCGACTTTGGGCCCTCGGTACTTTCCCTGGCAGGAATTCCTGTTCCCGCCCATATGCAGGGAAGACCTTTCCTCGGCCGCCAGACAAAACCTGAAAGGGATGCCGTTTATGCAGCCCGCGACCGGGTTGATGAATCATATGACATGATCCGCTCGGTAAGAACAAAAGACTATCTGTACATACGCAATTACTATCCCAACGAGTCATTTCAGATCTGGGTTCCATACCTCAACAACATGCCGATTTACAAGGAAATGCTCAGGCTCGATGCCGAGGGAAAACTTACCGGTCCCCAGAAATCCTGGATGAGTTACACTCGTCCTCCCGAGGAGCTTTACGATGTCATGGCCGATCCCTTCCAGGTCAACAATCTTGCCGCTGATCCCAGATACCTGATAGTCATTGACGAACTCAGGCAGAAGCATCAGAAGTGGACCCTTGAGACCGGCGATCTGGGACATATGAACGAACCCGAAATGATTGAGCAGATGTGGCCAGGTATGAAGCAACCCGTTACCGACGTTCCTTATTTCATTGTCAACTCACCTGAAGACAGGGCATCAAAGAACCTGCGGACAGGAGGCTCTTACCCGTTCCCGATGACACTGTCGTTTTACTGTCCGACTCACGGAGCATCGGTAGTTTATACCTTTGAGGATAAGGAAAATCCTCACTGGCTTTTGTATTCAGGACCAATGCACCTTAAACCCGGCAATTACAATATTCGCGTAAAAGCAGTCCGTTACGGATATAGTGACAGTGAAGAACTGAAAGGATCATTTGAAATCAAACAGACAAAATAAATATGCAACCCGATCTTAAACTTACCGCAATGATTGGAATGGCTGCTCTGTGCTGTCATCAGGCCTCAGCACAGAACACAGGACAGCGTCCCAATATTATCTACATCATGTCCGACGACCACGCTTACCAGGCAATAAGCGCCTATGGAGGAGCCCTGAAGGAACTGGCAGCAACACCGAATATCGACCGCATCGCCAGGGAAGGCATCAGGTTTGACCGCTGCCTTGTAACAAATTCGATATCAGGGCCCTGCAGGGCAGTGATACTCACCGGCAAATACAGCCATCTTAACGGTTTTGTGGCCAACGAAGGACAGAAGCCTTTCGACGGCTCGCAGCAGACATTCCCCAAGCTCCTGCAGAAAGCCGGCTACTCTACTGCAATGATTGGGAAATGGCATCTGGGTTCTGATCCGACAGGATTCGATCACTGGGAAATACTACCTGGGCAGGGCAGCTACTACAATCCCGAATTCATAACAAGCGAAGGAAAGCATACCGAAAAGGGATACGTTACGGAGCTTATAACCGATAAATGCATCGATTGGCTTGAGGATGCCAAAGATTCAGGCAAGCCTTTCATGCTTATGATGCATCATAAAGCTCCTCACAGGGAATGGCAGCCGGGTCCTGAAGAACTGACTCTCTACAAAGATGTTACCTTCCCCGAACCGCCGACTCTCTTCGACGATTACTCAAACCGGGGAACTGCTGAAAAAACGCAGGATATGACAATCTCAAAGACAATGAGGCTCGAAGAGGACCTTAAACTGTACAAAGACAGGTCGAAGATGAAGTCCACCGGACTTGCAAGACTCGATCCGGTGCAATTGGCAAAATGGGATTCAGTATATAATCCGATTATACGGGATTTCTATTCTTCAGGCCTTTCGGGTGATGAACTTGTAAGGTTCAAGTACCAGCGTTACCTTCAGGATTATCTTGCCTGTATTGCGGCTGTGGATAAAAGCGTTGGGGAGGTGCTGGATTATCTTAGGGAAACAGGTCTTGACAAAAATACCGTGGTAATTTACGCTTCCGACCAGGGATTCTATCTTGGTGAACATGGATGGTTCGATAAGAGATTCATGTTCGAGGAATCGTACCGGACACCGCTGCTAATAAGCTGGCCCGGGGTAACAAAGCCAGGAACCGTAAACGGCGACATGGTTTCAAATATCGACCTTCCTGAAACATTCCTTGAAATCGCCGGTGTCGATGTGCCCGACGATATGCAGGGCAGAAGCATGGTAAAGATCCTCAAGGGTCAGACACCGGGTAACTGGAGAAAGGAACACTATTATCATTACTACGAATATCCCGGATCGCACATGGTCAAACGTCATTACGGCATGAGCACCCAGCGCTATAAACTGATGCATTACTATTACGACATTGACGAATGGGAGTTGTACGACAGGGTGGCGGATCCGCTCGAAATGAAGAATGTATATGACGATCCTGCCTACTCCGGGATAAAGAAAAAACTCCATAAACGCCTTGGCAAACTGATGAAGCATTACGGCGACAGTGAAGCACTTGCACGCAGTTTTCTTCCAAACTGATCACGCAATCTGACATAGCCTTGCGACTACCAGTATAGGGGATTTCCGGGCTTTCCCATGCAGCAGTTCTTGAATTTCTTTCCCGATCCGCATGGGCAGGGGTCATTCCGGCCCGGTGCAACAGGCTTAACAACCTGGTTTTCCCTGTTTCTTATCCAGGTCATTACATTGGCAGGAGGGCGTTTATTATTAAGCTCTTCTGCCATGAATTTCATATAAGGTTCGACATGCTTAAAGAATATCTTATAGCCTTCGCACAGATAATTCAGTCCGTGCTCCCCGTCAGGTGTTGCAAGAAAACGGTGTTTCGGGCATTCTCCATGACACATGTATCTCACATCGCACTTCAGGCAATGCCGCGGAAGCTTATTTCTCTTTTCTACCCCGAAATCAAACTGAGTCTGCGATTTGGCCAGCCCTATCAAAGGAGTATCCGTAATGTTACCAAGAAAATACTCGGGATAAACAAAATGGTCGCATGAATAAACATCCCCGTTATGCTCCATGACAAGAGCATCCCCGCACGTGTCGTTGAAGACGCATAATCCCGGGTTCTCACCGGCATAATTGGCAAGGCAGGCATCAAATATCTGGACGTAGTACCTGGCAACATCATTCCGTACCCATTCATCAAAAATCGTTATAAGAAATTTCCCAAAATCCACAGGCGGGACAGTGAAGGGGGCCACATGCGGATGGTTCTGATGTATGGGGGCGATAAGCCGAAGATCATCAGGCATCCGGTTTTCGTTTTCAAATTCAACCACGGGCAGAAACTGCATGAATCCGCTGCCGATTTTTTTCAGGAACCGGTAGGTCTCCGAAGCATAATTAACATTATAGCTGTTGACCACGCTGAGCGTATTGAACTCCACACTGTGTTTATGGAGAAGTTCTATTCCGTTCATCACTTTCCGGAATGTGGGTCGGTCCGATCTTGTTCGCCTGAAGTGGTCGTGATTATGCTCGTCTCCGTCAATTGATATTCCTACAAGGAAATTGTTGTCTTTAAGAAAACTGCACCAGTCGTCATCAAGCCTTGTTCCATTGGTCTGAAAAGCATTTTCAATCTTCTTGTCCCCTGCAAATTTCTTTTGCAGGTCAACAGCCCTGCGGAAGAAATCAAGTCCCATCAGTGTCGGTTCACCGCCCTGCCAGGTGAAAGTTACAACAGGCACCTGATTGGCCTCAATGAACTGCCTTGTGAAATTCTCAAGAAGTTCATCCGTCATCCTCATTTTAGGATCAGTGCCATACAGCTTGCTCTTCTCAAGATAATAACAATAGGTACAGTTAAGGTTGCATGACGATCCGGCAGGCTTCAGCATCACCTGGAAGGCATTGGGCCGTTTAAGCTTAAGTGCATCGGAATATAGAAGGGTGGGCTTCATGCGGTAAATGTAGAAATTTTTAATATATTTAAGCAGTTAACCCTTTCATCGTCAAATCATGCAAAGAAGAAAATTTATTGAAATGGCATCATACGGCTCAGCCGCTTTTGCCACTTCGTTATACTTCCCGAAGTCTTCACAGGAAAAGAAACTGAAGCTGGGACTCATTGGTTCGGGCTGGTACGGAATGGTGGATGCAGTAGCTGCGATAAAGGCAGGAGGTGTTGAAATCACAGCTGTATGCGATGTCGACTCGGAGCATCTTGCATCAAGCGCCTCGGAACTTGAAAAGCTTCAGGGTTACAGGCCGAAGACATTTAAGTACTATCCCGAACTGCTCGACATGAAAGGTCTTGATGCCGTGATAATCGGCACAATCCCTCACTGGCACGCCCTGCAGTTCATTGCCGCCTGTAAAAAGGGACTGGATATTTACTGTGAGAAGCCGCTTGCATATGATGTCCTGGAAGGACTTGCCATGGTCAGGGCAGCACGCGAGGCAGGCAATATAGTCCAGGTTGGATTCCAGCGCCGGCAGGCATTATCATATCAGAAAGCCCGTGAGCTGATGGAAGCCGGAAAGATTGGCGATATTCATCAGGTTGCCGCTCAGATACATTATAATCCCGGACCCCAGGATACAAAGATTCAGGAGCCGCCTGCATCGCTCGACTGGGAAGAATGGTGCGGACCTGCCCCTAAGCTCGATTACCGTCCGAGCATCGGGCACAAATCATGGAGGCTTGAAAAGGAATACGGCAATGGTCATCTTGTCGACTGGGGAATCCATCATATAGATATTATCCGCAAGATGATGGGAGAGGGGATGCCCGATGACATTTATGCAACAGGCGGCATTCTGGCACTGAAAGGCCAGATCACCTCGCCCGACACCCTTAACGTGAAGTTCGGATTCAAAAAAGCTCCCGTGTTCTGGCAGCACAGGCTCTGGGGCAACGGTGATGTGACAAGGGAATTCAACAACGGGATCTTCTTCTATGGCGAAAAAGGGATAATCTTTGTTGAAGACTCCAAGGTGCTTGTCTTTCCAACAGGCAGGGACGCACTTAGAGAGGATATTCCGGTTCCGGCTCCCCTTATGCAGGAAAATCACGTGGAGAACTTTATTAAAGCGGTCAGGAACAAGGACAAAAGCCTGATAAGCTGCACTCCAGATGATGCCTTCAAATCAACGGCAACGGTTCAGTTAGCTATGATTTCGCTTTACACCGGCAGTGTTGTCAGATGGGATGATGAAAAGAAAGAGGTCGTTGGCAATCCGGAAGCATCTTCAATGCTAGCAAGAGAATACAGGGGTGTTTACAAACATCCTTAAAAGAATAGTATTTTCGTACCCCAAGCGAGTATTTTTCCTACTTTTACATCCATTCATTCGAAACCCAAACCTAAACCTATTAATACAACTTCGTAACGTTATGAAAAAAAACACCTGTTTTCTGATCACAGGTCTATCTGTGATTTTTCTTCTCTTTTCGTGTGGCGGAGCAAATAGACCGGAGCAGCCTGCACTTGGCACCCGCGCCGTAGAAATTATTAAAAAAAGCGGACTGGAGTTCAAGGACCATAACAAGAATGGCAAGCTTGATGCTTATGAAGACTGGCGTCTGACACCTGAGGAGCGAGCCATAGATCTGGCGTCACAAATGACGCTCGAAGAAAAAGCAGGTCTGATGCACATTAGTTCAGAACGCCGGCTCGGTCGCGGAGGGCCGTTCGCAGCCGTCGCAGCCGAACCTGCCGCCGATGCGGTTAAGATTATTCCGGAGGATCCTTTTCCCGCGGCAGTTGATTATGTAAACAACCGCCATTTACATTTTCTGATCATCCGCGACAATATTCCTGCATCACAGCTTGCATCGCGAAACAATAAATATCAGGAGCTGTCAGAACAGACTCGTCTGGGCATGCCAATCGTGTTCACATCTAATCCAAGAAATCATGCGGGCAATATTGAGTTTGGCATAACTGAGGCCAGCGGTCAGTTTTCGCTCTGGCCGGGTCAGCTTGGACTTGCCGCCGCCCACGACTCATCACTGATAAGGAAGTTTGCTGAGATTGCCCGTAAGGAATGGAGAGCGTCCGGCATCAGGAAGATCTACGGCTATCAGGTTGAAACTGCGACTGAACCCAGATGGCGAAGGATCAGCGGCACCTTTGGTGAAAGCCCGGAACTGAATGCTAAATATACTTTTGCGCTGGTTCGCGGATTTCAGGGCAAGGTTATCAACAGTGAATCAGTTGTTCATACAATCAAGCATTTCCCCGGCGACGGTCCCGTTTATCTTGGTCTCGACCCTCATTATGCAGAAGGACAGTGGGCAGTTTATCCCACGGAAGGCAGTCTTTTCAAATATCACCTTCCTCCGTTCCAGGCTGCGTTCGACGCCGGTGTCAGTTCGCTCATGAGCTATTACAACCGTCCCCGCAACGAACTTTCAGTGCCTCAGTACAAAGGCATGCTGTTCGAATCGGTGGCCGGAGCCTACAATAAGGGCATCATCGGCGATCTTGCAAGGGAGATGGGATTTTCCGGTTATGTGAATACCGACAGCGGGATACTCAGCAACACGGCCTGGGGAGTAGCAGATCTGTCGCTCGAAGAGCGCTATGCAAAGGCTGTAAAGGCAGGATCGGCAATATTCTCCGACTACAATGATCCCGCCGGTCTTATAAATGCAGTAAAAACGGGATTGCTTACTGAAGATGATCTTATCCCGGCTGTCAGGTCATTGCTGAAAGAAATTTTTGCTCTTGGCCTGTTTGAGAATCCATATGTTGATCCGGATGAAGCACAGAAAATTGCCGAAGATCCGGCCTCGCAGGCCCTGGCTGATGAAGCCCACAGGAAATCGGTGGTTCTTCTCCGCAATTCAGGCATTCTGCCCCTTGCAGAAAACAAGAAGGTTTATATTGAAGTATTCAATGGCAACAACAGTGAAGCCACAACCAAAGCTGTGAAAGAAATGGCAGGCAAGTCGATGCAGGTGGTGGACAATCTTTCTGAAGCTGATGCTGCACTGGTATGGGTGATGCCATCAACGTACCAGATATCTGCTGAAAAGGGCATGTCGATCACCCTTAACAAGGATACAGGAATAGATGTAGCAAAAGTTAAATCGATCGAATCGAAAGTACCGACTGTTCTTGTAATCAACCTGGTAAATCCATGGGTAATAAATGAAATAGAGCCAAAGGCTGCGGCTGTCCTGGCTACTTTCGGCCTTAAGGGAGAAGCCCTTATGGATGTATTATATGGCCGTTTCAATCCGACCGGAAAACTGCCTTTAACAATCCCGAAGGATCAGGAAGCAGTTGAAAAAAATGCATCTGATGTGCCCGGCTATGACGAGAATTTTGACTATACATACACCAACGCCGATGGTAAAAAATACGTATTTGGCTTTGGAATAAGCTATTAGGATATTCTTTAATGACTTTTTTCAAGATGCGGCATGGATAATCCTGCCGCATCTTTTGTTTTATTAACCTGACAAGGAGTGCTGGTATTCAGGGATTGCCTGAAAATATTTGAATTATATGGACCAGGATTAACATCTTTTCTCTTAAATTAGTCACCGTTTGGGGAACCTCCTGTACTGGATTCTGTAATTTCCTGAGTTCTGCTTCCGGAAAAGAAAATTTATATGAGAATCAAGAAAAAACTTATCATCCCGCTCCTGATAATTAACCTGCAGGCAATCTCATTCCAATCCTGTGTCAACAATAACGAAGAGGACCTTTACGGCATAAAACCATGCGACACAACTGATATCACATGGGAATCACCCGTAAGGGGGATCCTTCAGCAGTATTGCGTGATGTGCCATGGACCATCATTCGCGGCAAAAGGAGTAAGGCATGACAGCTACGAGTCTGAAAAAATTGTCATAAATGACGGAAGACTCAGAGGTGTGATAAACCACCTTCCGGGCTATCCGAAAATGCCAAAGGACAGGGGAAAATTACCGGATTGTGAACTGACGATCCTTAATACGTGGCTTGATAACGGTGCACCTGAATTCTGAAATATATGAGAATATTCCTTAACTTGAAATTCAGCCTTTTGCTGACTGCTTTCCTTGCTTTTTTGGCATGCCCAGTCAGCTATGGTCAGGACCTCGATTCACTGCTCGGAAAGGTAACTTCCGATGACACCCCCGACTTTGTTTACGGGATCTTCAAAGGCACAACGGTAATAAACGGACAGTCAGTGGAGCTTGCGGGGCACAACGACCTCCGTTTTCTTGTTTCGCACAGGTTTGGAGCAGTCAACGGCGGCTTGTACAACTTTTTCGGACTCGACCAGGGCACCACCCGCCTGGGTTTTGAATACGGTATAAAGAACAGAATATCATTCATAATAGGCCGAAGCACTTATGAAAAAACCTATGACGGCGGCATAAAACTTAGAATACTCAATCAGCAGAAAGGGTCAAGGAACATCCCTGTTGCCGTCACTCTGTATTCTGCATTCTTCGCAAACACCATGCGATGGGAAGATCAGGAGAGAGATAATCTATTTTCCTCAAGATTTGCCTATTCAACCCAGTTACTTGCCGCCCGGAAATTCAATAAAAAACTTTCACTTCAGATCAGCCCTTCATTTGTCCATTTTAATCTGGTACCGTCAGCTGACGATCAGAACAACATCTTTTCCCTTGGATTCGGAGGAAGATATAAGCTGGGGTCCAGGTTCTCGATTAACGGAGAATACTTCTGGCTTTTTCCCGGACCTGCCTCTGAAGATTATGCAAATTCGCTTTCACTGGGGGTAGACATTGAAACCGGTGGACATGTTTTCCAGCTTCATTGCACAAATTCGCAGCTCATGTTTGCACCCGGTTATATTGCCCGTTCCGATGGAAAATGGACTGATGGCAACGTCTTTTTCGGATTTAACATTTACCGGAACTTTTCACTAGGCAGAAAGCATGAAAGCGGTTCCGAAATCCTCGTCAGCCCATGAAGAAAATTCTAATCATATTACTGCTTGCAACAAATTCAGCCTATGCTTTGTCCCAGGATCATGATGGGATATTTGTGTGCAATAACGGAGAAATAGACTTTATCTCCGATGCTCCGCTCGAACTCATCAAGGCATCCAATGCCAGGCTGTCAGGTGTACTCAACCTGAACGACCGGGCATTTTCATTCACAGTTCCGGTCAAAGCTTTTGAAGGCTTTAACAGCAGCCTTCAGAGGGTCCATTTCAATGAAGACTACATGGAAACGGAACTACACCCAAACTCACTTTTTAAAGGCAGAATAATAGAAGAGATCGACCTTTCGGTTCCTGGAAAGTACAAAGTAAGAGCTAAGGGCAAACTTTACATTCATGGTATTGAAATTGACCGTATTATCAGGTGCGATCTTGAAGTTAAATCTGATCAGATAAGTGCCTGGGCAGCGTTTACTGTATTTGTTGCCGACCATAATATTACCATACCTTCAATACTAAATCAGAAAATCGCCACAGAGATCAAGGTTAATGTAAAGCTTACCCTCATACCCTCAGCAAAGTAACTACACTCAATGCGAATGAAAACAGGAAAGCTTCCAATATTGCTGATTGTATTCCTGATGATTTCAGGCCGGGTCTTTGCCCAGGTTCCTTTCCTTAAAAACTATGAACTGTTCAAGGGGAGGGAAGACTATAATGTGAATATAGTTTACCAGGATAACAGGGGCTGGATATGGTTTGGGACCGACAGAGGCCTGTTCCGCTTCGACGGGGTTAATAACGTCCTCTTTACAACAGCGGACAGCCTGGCAAACAACAACATTACAGCCCTTCATCTAAAACCTGACGGAATGCTGTGGATAGGCCACAGGAACGGGAAAATAACATTGTACGATGGCAAAACTTTTCGGCCCTTCAATCCTGAGGAGAGCCTCGGCGAAATAGCCATATCCGATATATTATCAGATGCTGATGGAGTAATCTGGTTCTCAACCCTTGGGGAGGGTGTTTACAGATGGGACGGGAAATACCTTTCAAACCTGAATACAGATGACGGCATTTCGGATAACTATATATATGATATTGAACTGGATAGTAAAGGCACGCTATGGTTCGCCTCAGATAACGGTATTACAAAATTCTCAGGAAGCGACCCGGAAGTTTTGTCAATGAAGGACGGCCTTTCTGACAATATCGTCAGGGTTATCAAGGCTGCCCCCGATGGTCAGTTATGGATAGGAACCGACGAGAAAGGCATTTCAGTTTATAATACTGAAACCGGGTCTTTTCTTAATATCGGGGGTTGGGAATACAGTGCTGTTACAGGATTAACAATAAACAGGGAACATGAAGTATGGATAGGAACGGAAAGCGATGGAATAATACAGCTCCAGCTTGGCGAACTTAGTTTTAACTACCGGGCTATCAGGATCGCTGCTGGCACGGAGTCAGCAAAAATAAATTCTGTCATCCTCGATTTCGAGGAAAATATCTGGATAGGAGGGAAAAAATTTGTCACTCAGGTGTTGCCTCCTATATTTGAATTTCTGAATGTATCTTCCGGAACTCCTTTTGAGATCAGCTACAGCATTGCTGTTGATGATGAAAAGAACCTATGGGTATGCAGCGAAATTGGGCTTTTCAGGGGAGTACCAGGCCCATCCGGAACTTTTAAATGGGAAAATATCAGTGAAAGAATCGATGCAGGCAAAACGAATTTTATCTCTCTTTTAATTGACGATGACCGGCAGGTCTGGGCAGGAACATATGGCCAGGGTGTTTTCAGAATAGACCCCGACAATCTCTCTTACAGGTTATTTTCAGATCAGAATGGTCTGAGAGATAACAATGTCATATCAATTTCAGCCCGCGACAGCCTGATCTGGTTTTCCACCCTGGGCGGAGGTGTTACATGTTTTAACACAAGCAACGAACAGTTTACCAATTACAATGAGCCTGAATTAGTGAGTTCATATATTTACGAGACGGCAACCGACAAATCGGGCAGGACCTGGATTGCAGGTTCAACCAAGTCACCATTGTATCTTTATAAGGACAGCCTATACAGGATTAACTATTCCGGACAGCAGATTCAGCAGTTCTACAGTGTCGCAATCGACACGTTGGGAAACGCATGGTTCAATGCAGGGGAGAAAGGCCTTTTAAGAATAGAGGGTGATTCCGCGACCTTCTTCGACAGGAATGATGATTTATTTACCGACAGGATACAGGCAGTCGAATTCGATGAAAAGAATAACCTTCTTATTGTTTCGAACGGCGGTCTGCTTTTTTTCAGACCAGGTTCAGGAATTATTCTTGAATTCGGAGAAGACTCCTGGCTATCTTATCAGTATCCTGTTCTCAATTCAACATTTACCGACAAGGATGGGAATATTTGGATCGGCACTGAAACGGGGATAATTAAATATAATCCCGACTATCTCGATTTCACAGGAAGAAATCCGAGAGTTTTTCTCTCACTGAAACAATTATTCTATGATACGATCGAACAGGGAAGAAAGAAGTTCAGGTACAGGGAAAACAATTTCACTTTTGGCTATACTGGGATATGGTTCAGTAATCCTGAGGGCATAAAATACAGGTACATGCTTGAGGGTAATGATCCTGACTGGACTTACACTGACCGCAACAAAACACTTACATACTCAAACCTTCCCCCTGGTGATTATTCATTTATAACCGAGGTAAGCCTCGACCAGCGTAATTGGCTCAGGTCGCCTGATTCTTCTTTTTCATTTACAATAACTCCCCCTTTCTGGAGAAGATTATGGTTCCTGGCAGCTGTTGCAACCCTTTTTGTCCTGGCAGTCTGGTTGTATATCAGGTTTCGCATTCGTTCTCTTGAACGGGAAAAGAAAATACTTGAAAAGGAAGTATTGAAGAGAACCATGGAAATAAGAAAGCAAAACACGATCCTTGAAGAACAGAAAGTTCAGATAGAGTACCAGAGAGATCTTGCCCGCGAACAAAAGGAGAAAATAGAGGCTCAGAAAGATGAAATACAGTCAAGCATTCATTATGCCCGAAGAATTCAATCAGCAGTTCTGCCATCAAAAAACAGAATGGATTCACTTCTGAAGGACTATTTTATACTTTATAAACCATGTGAGATTGTCAGCGGGGATTTCTACTGTGTTTCAGGAAGTAATCAATATGTGTTCTTCGCAGCCGCGGATTGCACCGGTCACGGTGTTCCCGGATCCTTTATGAGCATGTTAGGCCTTGGTGCCTTAACTGATATCCTGAAGTCGCTGACCGTGATAAAAGCCTCAGTCGTGCTCGATCAATTAAACGATCGTATACGTGAAGCCCTGCATCAGGGTGATGAAAAAGACACAGAGGCCAGGGAAGGAATGGATATTTCACTTTGCATTCTGGATACAAGCTCGAATGTCCTGCAGTTTTCCGGAGCCAATAATCCTGTATATGTGATACACGACAATGACCTTAAGGAATATCCGGCCGACCGGATTGAAATTGGAAGCTATTCATCTGTAAAACAAATGTTTACCAATCATGAGATAAATTGCAGCGATGGCGACATTGTATATTTGTTTTCTGATGGATTCGCTGATCAGGTTGGAGGCAGAGACAGAAAGAAATACAAGTCACAAAAATTCAGGGAGTTCCTTTTGTCAGTTCATAAGAAAAGTGTCGAAGAGCAAAAACTCCTGCTTGATAAAGAAATTGAGACCTGGAAAAACTCGTATGAACAGATTGATGATATCCTGGTAATGGGGATCAGAATTTCAGCCCCCGGGGAAAATTGGAAAAATTGCAGGTCAATGATTTAAGTTTCACTTTTGTGTTCGGGATCCTTCTGAATGAATTCAAAAGGCATCCGGGCCATTCGCTCCATTTCTTTTCCCACTTCAAACATATCAGGATCATCTGATTCATAATGCCACCTGATCTTAATTCCGTCATGTTCTGATCTCACTGCCGAAACAAGTTTGCAGAAATCCAGCAGATATTTGGCAGAAGAAGAATTGAAGTAATTCAGATCAAGGTTGAATTCAACGCTGCGTGTCTTCTCCGGAGTCCGGGATTTATAAGCCGAGAAATCCTTGATCCACTTAATAACCTGATCATAAAACACCGGTACATTGGGTGGTCTTGATTCTCCCGAAATCTCATATATATTGTTTTCCGGATCAAAATTTACTTTTGGGGAATTCGCCGTACTCTCTATAAATAGTTTTTTCATTTTAAACAATGGTCTACCGTAATTGATATTTCCAGGAAATCAAACCCTTCTTCAATATTTCGCATATTCCAGGAGATCTTATAGCCCGATTTCAATTTGATAAGGATAAGCCCGAGGCCTGCCCCGGTAGCATCTTTTTTCGATTCCTCATTGACTCTTTTTTCATATAATTCCTTCAATGCATTCTCTTGCAAATTATTGACTTCGTCAATCTTGCGAATTATCTTTTCAGCATCTGCCGTCCTGACCGCATTTCCGGCCTTTATGAATATCCTGCCTTCACTTTTTTCTACGGATATCGATGGTTCACCCGCATGTTTTTCCGGAATTTCACTTTCCGAGTATTTAATAATGTTTTCAAGGATCTCAACCACAATGCCGTATACTCTTTTGCCGGTCACCTTGTCGAGCTCCGTGAATTCACCTGCCTGCATCAACTCCTTTAAAAGGACGTTAAGTTTCTCATAATCAACGGGACCTGAATAATGCAGGAAACTGTCAGGAGAGTGAATATTTTCGTTTTTTCCAGACATACTGATATTCAAAAATCAACTGACCTGGTACACTTTTAGCAAAGATATAGTTATTGGCTATATCAAGGTGAAGTGCTTTCAAAATTCATTCAAAAATTCCTCGAGGTCATATTGTCTGCACAACTCACGGTATTCCCGGAGAAGATCCTCGTTGAAGGGAATTCCTTTATCCTTACGCTTCATCCAGTTATCATATTCCTTTTCACCGGCTGTATAAATACGTGTCTGTCCGGGCATTTTCCTCGAAGCCCTGAGATCTCTCAGGATATTTCCCGTAGTCCGCTTGAAATCATCGGGATCCGTAAAGGCATTGATGTCAATTGCTATGAAAAAATGGCCGAGGGAGTAGGGGACTTTCTTTCCATCTTTCAGTCCTGTCAGCATTTTAAGATAGGCACCCTGCTGAAGAGCTGATGACAATATCTCCACAACTGTTGCATAACCGTATCCCTTATACCCCCCGGTATCTTCACCGATACCTCCGAGAGGTGTAAAAGCTGCCCTTCCTGCGATAAGATCATCCAAAACTTCGTGGGGATCCGTCTTGCTTTCTCCGTTTTCATCGATAACCAGTCCCTGGGGCAAATCTTTCCCGCTTCTTGCAAACAGCTCCACTTTCCCTCGTTGTATTATGGATGTTGCGCAATCGAGAAGAAAAGGGAACGGTTCATCGGAAGGGATTCCGAAGGTAAGCGGGTTTGTTCCGAGCATATTTTCGACTCCGAAGGTCGGGGCTATTGACGGGCGGGCATTTGTGCCCGTAATGCCTATCATATTCTTTTTCACAGCCATCAGGGCGTAATACCCCGCAAAACCATAATGGGTTGAGTTCCTTACCGCAACCATTCCCATACCGTATTTGCCGGCCTTGTCTATTGCAATTTCCATGGCCCTGTACGCTATTACATGGCCCATTCCGTTATGGCCGTCAATGACTGCAGTGGCAGGGCTCTCCCTTGCCACTTCGGTCACAGTCACGGGATTCAGGATGCCATCCCTTATCCTGTCGAGGTATATCGGCTTCAGCCTGTTTATACCATGTGAATCAAATCCCAGTTTATCAGCCGTTATAAGAACATCAGTTACTATCCTTGCATCATCCTCCGGTACGCCGGCCTTCTGCAATATCTTTGCCATGAACTGCCCGACAATATCGAAATTCACATTTTTCTCCTGCATGCTTAAGTGTTTTAATTCACTGTTTAAAAAACCCTGACAACGGACAGGAGATTCAGATTATTTTCCGATGCAGAAATTCCTGAAAATATTCCCAAGTATCTCATCCGATGTGATCTCCCCTGTGATCTCCCCGAGGTAATGTATGGCCTGCCGGATATCCATTGCAATCAGGTCTTCAGGCAACTGATCTGCCAGTCCGGTAATAACCCTGCCGAGGCTTTCGGATACATGTTTCAGAGCCTCTGAATGCCTTATGTTGGTAACTATCACATCTTCATTCCCAATGCGGTCAGCTTCGGCAAGAATGCCCAGCTTTTCCCTGAGTTCATCCAGACCTTTATGTTCCTTTGCTGAGATGAAAAGAAGTGAATCCTTCTCTTCCACAACGATATCCCGCCTCAGCTTGTCGGTAACATCCTTATCTGCCCTGTCAATCTTGTTTATAACAATAACGAGCCTCTTGTCCGATTCTTTGATCATCTCCTTCACCATGCCGGCTCTCTGGTTTATCAATGCAGCCTGATCTGTTACATCATCCACCATAAGTACAACGGCCGCCTGCATGATTTTTTCCTTCGTCTTCTGAATGCCAAGACTCTCAATCACATCCGAAGTCTCCCGGAGGCCTGCCGTATCAATAAACCTGTACTCGATCCCGTGAATGACGATAGTATCTTCAATGACGTCCCTGGTAGTTCCGGGCAGATCAGAAACAATGGCCCGCTCTTCGTTGAGAAGGGTGTTAAGAAGGGTTGATTTTCCCGAATTTGGCTTCCCTACAATTGCAACCGGGATTCCGTTTCGTATAACGTTTCCAAGCCGGAAGGAGTCTGCAAGCCGGTCAGCCATCCCTTTCACCCCCGAGACTATCGACATCAGTTCTTTTCTGTCGGCAAATTCCACATCCTCCTCGCCGAAGTCCAGTTCAAGCTCTATCAGCGAGGCAAAGCGAAGCAGTTCATTCCGAAGGTTTTTTATCTCTGCCGAGAATCCTCCCCGCATCTGATTGAAAGCAACCCGGTGAGCCGACCTTGTGCCTGAAGCAATCAGATCGGCGACGGCTTCAGCCTGCGAAAGGTCCATTTTGCCATTAAAAAAAGCCCTTTGTGTGAATTCTCCGGGTAAGGCAGGAACTGCTCCTTCCCTGATAAGGGATTCAAGGATTCCCGAAACGATATAAGAAGAAGCATGACAGGAAATTTCAACCGAATCTTCGCCCGTATAGGAATGCGGAGCTCTGAATTTGCTTACCACAACCTCATCGATTATCTCGTCTCCTTTCCGTATTTCACCGTGGATTGACCTGTATCCGGGCTGATCCTTAAACTTAAGGTTCTTATCTGTAGGGGAAAAGATCCTTTCACAGATGGCAAAGGTAAGTTTACCGCTTACCCTTATCACCGAAATTGCGCCTCCCCTTGCAGTTGCAGGGGCACAGATGGTCTCCTCGTTCCTGAGCATTTCAGTTTGTCTGACAACGGCAAAGATAACGAGTTACACCACGGGAAGCAACAGTCGGGTCCCGGTTTAAAGTAGTCACTGCTGAAGGTTCTGCAAGGTGAATACAGAATCATCCACTTTGCTGCCTTCAGTAATGTTGTTGAAAAGTATTTCCGATTTCCGGCCGGTCTTCAGATTGCTGGCCATCATGTTCTTAATCATGTATTTGCCATCCTTCATGGGGAACGTGGCCTTTGTCTCGATTACCTTGAAAAGTTCATTGTCGAAATTGTAAAACTCCATTTTCATCACTTCATACTTATCTTTCGATATATGGCTGACCTTCTTTGAATACCCGTATTCATCAGCCTTGTTATCATTAACAGGAATACTTTCTATTATCCAGTGACCTTCAGCTCCGGGATCACCAATAAGTCTGTGATTGAAATCCGAAACGGTGGGCGAGGTCATGTCGGCATTTGTGAATTCCGAGCTCATGAAGCTCTTTCCTTTTTCGGATGATACGATTCGTCGTGTTTTTTTCAGCGCAGGCAAATAGATCCACATCTCATCAGACGAATTCATGTTGTCGACAATCAGCATTGCAGTACCTCTTACATCAGCAGGTTCCATAAACCTTACAAGTCTTTTCTCAAGACCACCGGCGAAGCTTTTCGTTGTCATTGAGATGGTTCTGTTCCTCGCTGAACCGCTTTTTTCGGTTATTGTCAGCCTGAGGGTCGCGCTCAGCGAGGGTACTATGCTTAGCTCCCGGCTAAGGTTCATGATTTCAACCGCGCCGGGCTGCTGGGCTGGTGCCGGCATAAGCGGAAGAAGAATTCCCAATAATATTGCTGTCGTTTTCATTTTAATTCTTTATTAACTGATTTTTGTGAATTGAATCCTATAAAAGCCGGTTTGTATTTCAAAAGAAATGCCGGCACTACTAAAAGTGCTCCGATAAGGCACGAGCCGATACTGATAAACACCAGGTAGCCGAAAAACCGTATCGAAGTGAATCCTGAAAAGACAAGTGCTCCAAAACCGGTCATAACGCTCAGAGCGTTAATAATGATGCTCCTGCCGATTGTCCGGATGGCTGCCGAGGTCGCTTCCGGCCACGAAAGGCCCGAGTTAATCTGAATATTGAAATTCCATATATACTGTATTGTGAAATCAACACCTACACCGATCATGATTGAAGAAAGAAGGGCCGTGGCTGCATCCAGGGGTATTCCTGAATAACCCATGAATCCGAACAGGATGACTATCGAAGCAACAAGAGGAACAGAACCTGTCAACCCTCCTCTGAATGACCTGAATATCAATGAAAGCAGGAGCAGAACTGTCAAAACGGCAAACAGGAGAGAGGAGATCTGTCCCCTTATAATTGACTCAGCAAAATCCGCCATTATAAGAGCATATCCGCCTATACTGACTGTCGCATCCATGCCCGATGTAAGTTCTGATATCCTGGCGCTTACGGGTCTGACAAACTTTTTGTCGGGTTTTGAAAACCTGACCAGCACATGCGCCTTCGAATATTCCATATCCGACAGCTGACGGAAGTCATCAGGGTCGCCGCTCATGCTGTACAGCTCGAACATCTGGGCAATCGCCTCACGGCTGTCGGGTATCCTGTCATAGCCTTCCTCGGCGCTGGTGAAGACAGCCTTGCTCATCTCCCTGACGACCTGTGATATGCTGAAAACATTTCCAACACCCTCAAGGCCTTTTACCTCATTTGTCAGTCTGTCGATCCCTTTCATAAGAACAGGGTCTTTTATGTCGCCTTCTATCATCACAGAAATGGTCTGTGATCCTCCGAATTTTTGATTGATTATTTCTGATGCCTTTTTCACTGGATGATTCGAGGAAAAGTAATTCTCCATATTTGTATCGATCCGGATAAGGAGAATTCCTGCGGCAAACAGCAGAATTACAACGCCGGAGACAACAAGTATCCTGCCCGGATGCCGTATCACCAGATCTGACAGCTTTGCAAGGAATCTGTCAAAGAAACCGTGATTGTTCCTTTTTCTCCTGCTTAAGACAAGTCCCTCGCTGTTGATGCTTATAAGCGAAGGTATCAGCAGCAGACTCATCAGAAGTGCAAGCGACACTCCGGCTGCTGCCAGCACCCCGACCTGCCTTGCGGGTATAATCGAGTGGGTCAGCAGCCCCAGAATCCCTGCAACTGTTGTCAGTCCGCTGAAAAGGATAGGCATGCTCAATAATTTGAACAGGCTAAACAGCAATTCATTGGCCGGAGCGTCCGGATGCCTCAGCTTAAGTTCCTGAAACCTGGCTACCAGATAGATTCCATAGTTATTCGCTACTCCAATCATGATAACGGGCACCAGAACAGTAATTATCGACATTTTCCAGCCCAGCAGGGGTACCAGCGCCATGCTGAATGCCGTAGTGAGAATGACAACGCTGAAAGGCAGAATTACACTGCGCCAGTTGCCAAGGTTCAGTCTGAGAACCAGCAGCATTATTATCAGTGCGGCCGGAATGAGCATAATAGCATCCTTCCTTACATCCCTCAGAAGGCTTTTCCGTATATATGGCAGGCCGCCCTTCATAATCTCAGCCTTTCCCGGCCGGGAACCTACAATCGAATCGATCCTGTCGGTAGTGATATTTTCTTCAATTGTGCCATTAACAGTGGCTGTAACGGAGGCGGTGGTGAAGTCGGAGGAAACCACAATATCACGTGCAAAGTCATTTGTAAGGATTTCATCCCTGAGTTTATCAGTGCCTTTTTTTCCTGAAGGGATGTCCTCAATCAATGGCTTTACCACCATCATTCCTTCTTCACTTCTTATGCTGCTGACTGTAAAAGGAGATATCCTGTTGGTGATACCCCCCAGCTTTGAAATTCCCCTGTCAATCTCCTTAATTCGCCTGAGATTTTCAGTATCAAGGATACAACTGTCGGAAAAAATGATCATCACCATGTCCTGTGTCCCGAACTCATTCTCAATCCTGTCGGTCTGCTGCCTCGAATCAATCGATTCCGGAATATAGTTCCTTATGTCGGGGTCAACTACCATCCGAGGAATAAGCACAAGCGATCCGGCTCCTATGACGAAGCTGAATGCTATTATGAAGTACCTGTATCTGCAGATAAAAGAAGCCATCAGAAATCAACCCTTAGTGAAACGTATACCCCATTCATGAAATCTTCAACAATATCGTAGAGTGAACCCTTACTGCCGGAATATATTTCTGCCCCTGCAACCACAGTAAGCCCGTCTGAAGGCTTTACCCTTAATTCGGGCATCACCAGCACATCGTGCGAGGTGAAATTGTATAGAGTGGTCAGTGAAGGAAGGACCTTTCCGTATAAAAGTTCCGCTTCTGCCCTCAGTCCTGCGGAATGGTAAGACTCATACATCTGGTAATTGTAAAGCCTGTTAAAAGCACCAACCTGTTGTTTCACAAAATCACCGGCATCAAATTCAGGATTGGCAAGCAGAGAGGCAAAACCGGAGAAGTCGATTTCTGTTCCCAGCAAGGGGTCGACTGTGGAGGGAACAAAATCCGAAACATGCTTTCCGCTGTATTCAGCCGTAATCCTCCAAATTCCCCCGGTCCAGTCGGCACCGACTGCCCATTCCAGTTCAGGAAAAGGTACATATTCATTCACCCTGTATGAAAGATCAGGATCAGACCAGGCAGCTTCCCCCCGAATCCCAAAAGGTCCGGCAATGGTTTCGAAATCAGCACCCAGAACCCTGTTACGGTAAGGCTTCACTGATAATCCGATCTCCATTAAGGGTATTGGCTGCTCAAGTTCAAGATTGAAAGTGGTGAGCGCAATTCCAGGCATTGGGTCATAGCCGTCGAACCATGAAACTGAGAAGTCGATCAATCTGGGATGAAAATCGGCCCTCAGGGCATAACCGTACATTTTACTGTCAGTCACAAGTGGCGGGAGTTGCTCAATTCCAACAAAAGCCGGGAGGGATATGGGATCAATTATCAGGAGTGACGGCCGGTAGAAGGGGATGAAAACAGCTTCAAGGCTTACAGGTGCCCATGGAGTAAGCCTGGCGGCAACCAGCAGATTCGCCATGTCCATATCTTCCCTGTCGGGTGAACGCATCACTGTATTGACAGGGGAGAGTCGGTTAGTCGGATTGGTAAAGTCGCACCGGCCCCATTTTATTATTTTCTGGCCTGCTGAAAAGTTCCACTTCGCACCATTCACCTGAACCCAGGCTTCACGGATATCCAGACTGCTTACATGTTCACTGAATTCAGCGCCATATCTGAAACGGACATCGGCATAAGCCTTAAATCCTTTACCTCTGCCCGTCTCAAGCTTCAGGCCGAGATCAGAGAAGGCGGTGGGCACATGTAACTTATCGTCATCCTTGTCAGTCCATGAATAAAATCCGCCCCTGACAAATCCGCCAAATACAACCGGAGAGTTGAAAATATCAATGTTACCGGTGTTTAAAGTATCCTGCCCGCTTGCCGGAACGAAAAATATCAGAAGCAGAACCACCGGGATGAAAGAAGTCTTCATTTTTCATTTTTCTTACAAATGAACAATAAGAAAAGACTCCAGTCGGTTCATCCGCTCTATCCGCACCTGTCCGGATAGAAATACAGGTGCGTCCCGCTTTGGACGTACTCAGCTAATGTGAAATCCCGGCTATCTTTTCCCTGTAATTACTGGGTGTAAGACCGGTCTGACTCTTGAAAAAGGAATTGAAGGTGGTTTTTGAATTGAAGCCTGAATCCATTGCTATCGCCAGAATGGTATAGTTGTTATACCTGGGATCGTTAAACCTTTCGATGACCTCCCTGGTCCTGTATTCATTGACAAATACGAAAAAGTTCTTTTTATAGGTTTCATTAAGCACCTGAGTGATATGATGCCGCGATATTCCGGTCTTCTGGCTGAGATCGTGAATGGTAAGGCTGCCGTCGAGATATGGCTTTTTTGTTTCCATGTAAGCCAGGAGGCGGGTCAGATATTTTTCAGCCTGAGCCTCTTTCAGACCGCTCCGGGTGTATTTTTCGGCGTCCTTCTTATCATCATTCTTTTCACTCAGAAGCACTTCACCGAAGATGACAGGCTGCTTGATGCCATAAAAGCTGTACACTATGCAAAAGAGGGTGATGAATCCGAAGATTACAAAATAGGGATCAAATGGAATATAGTTTCCGAGGATATCCAGACCTCCAAGAATAAACATGATGAAATACGCAACATAGAAACTTATGGTAAGGATTTTGAGCCAGTTAAGGGTGATCCGCTGGGATGTGAAGGAAGCAAGGTTTTTCAGGTTAGACTGGTGCTTCTTTATCTTTATGAAAGAAAGTATACTGTAAACGGTTATCGAAAGAAAAAATGAGACTGAGTATACTATTCTGAGTGAGATAAGTTTGTCGCGTCTGAAAAAGCCTCCGAGGTCGCTAACAAGGGGTTCTGACCTGAATATCACCGATACGGTAAAAAAAACGAAAAAAGGTAAAAAATGGATCAGTTCAACGGGCTTAAACCTCTTTTCTGTAATGGTCATGTAACTTATATATAGAAACAGGAGGGGGCCGTAAGTGAAAGTGATGAAAGGAAAGGAATACATTTCGATGACTTTGCTGTTCAGCAGGGCAAATATCATCTCAACGCAGAAAATAAAAAGCCAAGCTGCCATAACGCGATTTGCAAATGTATATGGCTTTTTAGTCGATATAAGCAGTCCTGCAAATAAGGACTGAGAAATCCCTATGTATAAAACCGGCTCTATATTTACCATACAGGAGAGGATCTGAAATCGGAAGAATTCTTTGACCGGTCTTCCTTAATCTTTCCAAATATAGCCAAATTGAATCAATTAATTCCTTTATATTTGGATTTCATGATAGGCCCGCAAGGCTTATCATAATAAATGATATCCACTTAGCTATCCGGCCATTATGAGCATACTCGTAAACAAGGATTCCAGAGTTCTGGTACAAGGTATAACAGGAAGCGAGGGTACCTTCCATGCCACCCAGATGATAGAGTACGGAACAGCAGTAGTCGGGGGAGTCACCCCCGGGAAGGGAGGGACAACACACCTCGGCCTTCCGGTCTTCGATACCGTCAGCGAAGCAGTCAGGGCGACTGGTGCAAATGTTTCGATCATTTTTGTTCCTCCACAGGCAGGCGGAGATGCCATAATGGAAGCAGCAGCCGCAGGAGTCGGACTTATTGTAGCCATTACGGAGGGAATCCCCGTTGCCGATATGGTTAAGGCAAAGGAATACATAAAAGCGTTCGGATGCCGGCTGATAGGACCGAACTGTCCGGGAGTCATCACCCCGGGTGAGGCAAAGGTGGGAATTATGCCCGGGTTCATCCACAGAAAAGGACACATCGGGATCATCTCCAGGTCGGGCACTCTTGCATACGAGGCTGTCGACCAGATAACCCGGATGGGACTGGGACAATCCACAGGACTTGGGATAGGAGGTGATCCCGTTGTGGGCACCTCCATCCTTGACGCGGTTAAACTTATGATGGAAGATGATGAAACCAGTGCAATGGTAATTATAGGTGAGATAGGCGGTA
>CAYQRF010000022.1:0-23801 GCA_964419775.1 uncultured Rikenellaceae bacterium | reverse complement strand
TGGGCAACCCGGAAATACTTGAAGGACTCTATCGCGATGACCGCAAAGCCTTTAAGACTGCATTTGACGGATTATTCAGGGAAATAGAAACCACAGAAGCGGCGAAGTTCTGGAAATCGAGGCTTGAATATGACATAAAGCCCGACATTATGAAGACGTTCACCCTTAAGGAAATAGTGATAGTAGCTTTAACAGGCTTACTGGCTGCATTTCTTATTAAAATCCCAACAATCTTTTCACTCAGCGATGAAGACAGTTTCTACTTTAAAAATGCCGCCATAATAATCTTTTTCGGTCTGACTCTTTATACAATGCTTATAAACAGGATATCTGAAAAATGGAAAATAATAACCACAGTAGCGGCTTTTCTGATTCCGGTAATTTACAGCAATCTGCTGCCTTCCGGTGACCCCGGAGATGCAGTTATTCTTTCTTATATACATCTTCCCATGCTGATGTGGTTTATTTACGGGATTGTCTGGTCAGGCTTTGACCTCAGGAACCACGATAAAAGGATAGATTTCATAAGACACAATGGCGATCTTGCAATAACATATGCTCTTATTGCTGCAGGGGGAGGCATTCTTACACTTATCACGGTTGGACTGTTCAATTCTATCGGATTGGATATCACAGAGTTTTATGCCGAAAATATTGTCGTTGCCGGAGCGGTTGCCGCACCGATTGTCGCAGCCTACCTTATAGGCAAATTCCCGGCCCTTGTAAGCAAAATCGCTCCCCTTATCGCCGGTATTTTCAGCCCGCTTGTTCTTATTACCCTGACAGTATTCCTTATTACAATGATACTTACCGGAAAGGACCCGTACAACGACCGGGAGTTTCTTTTGATTTTCAATGTTCTTCTTCTGGGGGTGATGGTAATTATCTTATTTTCCGTTTCAGGAACATCTGTGATCAAAAACCAGAGATTCAATTCAATAACCCTGTTCATACTGTCAGTTATCACTATAATTATCGATCTTATCGCGCTGTCAGCTATATTCTACAGGCTTGGAGAATACGGTCTGACTCCAAACAGGCTTGCAATTCTGGTATCAAACATCCTTGTTCTGATTAACCTGATATTGATCATGGCTGGTCTCTACAGGATAAACTTCAGGAAGAGAGAGTTCAGGATTGTTGAAATGACTGTCTCAAGATACCTGCCCGTTTACCTTGCATGGATAATATTTGTAGTATTTGGATTCCCCCTTATCTTTGGAATTAAATAAATCAGCGGATTTTATAATATTGCTCCTTATCCGGACATTTAATCAGATGTTGATTTAATCTTCCGCCTGTTAAAATATTAAGCTTATGAACAGAACCCTTGCATTGTTATTTATCATTCTTCTTCCGGCCTGTGGTGGTCAGAGAGAAAATAAATCCGAAGGGGATACACATGAAAATCAGGAGCCCGCACAGGTCGTCTCCGGCATGCCATTACCCTTTCACAAAGCCGCTCTGGATGGAGATATAACAGCAGTCAGGCAGGTTTTGTCAGGAAGTTTAAATATTGACACTCTTGATGAGGATGGAAGGACGGCCCTGATGTATGCTGCCTATAACGGACATACGGATATTGCAAGAATTCTCATTGAGAAAGGTGCCGATGTAAATCTTACAGATCCGAATAAGAGGACTGCACTGATGTTTGCCTCTTCCGGCCCTTCCCCCGAAACCGTTAAGCTGTTGCTGGAACATAATGCAGATCCTGATCTGACAGATATGCCGGAACATTTTACTGCCCTGATGTATGCCGCAGCAGAAGGCCACCTGAATAATGTCAGAATCCTGCTAACCCATAAGGCCAATCCGAAATTAAAGGATATTGACGGTGATGACGCTGCTACTTTTGCCTCAAATAATAATCACGAGGAAATTGCTGACCTGATAAAATCTTTCTTATAAATCTTGAATAACCCTGATTAAGGATGTTCTATTCAGGAATGGCCGATTTTAAAACATAGAAAAATACGGCAATGAAATGGCATATACTGCCGGCAAGAACCATAAGGTGCCATACCAGGTGGGCATATCTGAACTTTGCTATCCTGAAAAAATAAATACCCAGAGTGTAAAAAAGTCCTCCGATAAGGATCCACACCCAGCCCATGGTTGGCAGAATTCTGATTAATGGCACCAAAGCAATCAGCACCAGCCATCCCATTGATGCATACAGTATTACATTAAACAGGCCAACTCCTGAGTCATAACTGGCAGGCTTCAGAAGCCTGATAGTTATTCCCGTTATTGCCAGTCCCCATTCAATGCCGAAGATAACCCATCCCAGGGGCCCGTGAAGCGTTATCAATGCTATAGGAGTATAGGTTCCTGCAATGAGCATGAAAATTGCAAACTGGTCCATTTTAAAGAAAAACTCCTTGGTTTGTCCGGGAGGCAGCCAATGTGTAAACATTGAAGACAGATAGAGGAGTACAAGAGTTGCTCCAAAAATTGCGGTCGACACAATATGCCATGGGGTTCCCGTTCTTGAGGAAAAAACCACCATCAATACCAGGGCTGCACAACCGAGCAATGCTCCTGCAAGATGGGAAAGAGCATTTGCCAGTTCTTCCCCTTTCGTAAATTTCATTATTCCGGGATTTTGAAGGATTTCCTTAAACGCCTTCAGCAGCCAGTATTTCCTGCACCATTTTTGTAACAGTGCGGAAATCAATCTTTCCTGTTCCCATCATTGGGAGTTCACTGATGAAAACAAAATCCCTCGGCAAAGCTATAACCGGCAGATCATTCATCATTTTTCTGAGGATTTCCGTTTTGTGTACCTCGCCGGAAACAGCAGCTATGATGGAAGACCCTTTTTTCTCATTCATTACCTCAACAACACAGCAGGATACTCCCTGCGGAAGATATTTCTCAAGTGTATTCTCCACCTTAACCAGGGAAACCATCTCCCCTCCGACCTTTGTGAACCTCTTGAAGCGGCCGGCATGCCACAGAAATTCCTCCGAATCAAGGAATCCCATGTCACCGGTATTGTACCATCCGTCCTTCAGGACTTCGGCAGTCTGTTCGGGGTCGTCAAAATATCCCTTCATCACCGAATCTCCCTTAACCAGAACTATTCCGACCTCACCTGTTTTACATGCCTCTCCTGATTCGGGATTCTCTATTCTGACCTCAACTCCGGGGATTACTTTACCGGTACTCCCGGGTCTGTTGTATTTAAGCGAGTTCACTGAAATCACCGGAGAGGTTTCCGTCGCTCCGTAACCTTCCAGCAGGGTAACCCCGTGTTTCTCCTTGAAGCCTGCACGCAGGGCATCAGGACACTTATCGGCTCCGGCAACCATAAGCCTCAGCGTTTTAAAATCTCCCGGCTCTGACTTCTGAAGATAACCCCAGAAAAAGCTCGGAGTACCAACCATTATGGTGGGTTTCTCTTCCCGGGCAATCTTGCAGATCGTCTGGAAATCAAGAGGATTGGCATATGTTATCATTGTCATGCCATAATACAGGGGGACCCACAGGTTAACTGTTAATCCGAATACATGAAAAAACACCAGATTGGCCAGAATGACATCCTCTGAATTTATGTCAACATAATTCCCAAAACTTTCAATATTGGCAATTATATTTTTATGTGTCAGCTGAACTGCCTTGGGATCTTTTTCACTTCCGCTTGTAAACAGTATTACGGCAGTGTCATCTTTATCGCCTTTATGGATATTCCCGAGTATGAAATTTAAAGGAAGCTTTGACATCAGGGCTGCCTTTAATTTGTCACCTGTCGAAATTCCTGCCATGATATCCTCAATCAATACCATTCCTTCAATTACCGGACAGTTTATTTTCTCAAGCAGAGCCTTCGATGTAATAATTGTTTTGAATCCGCACTTTTTCTGGGCATATCTTGCGTTGCTTTCAGCACCGGTCGAATAATTTATCATCACAGGTATCCTGCCGCTCATCAGGGCACCAACATTGGCTAGTGCACACCCCGCTGACGTAGGGATCATAATCCCGATAAAACCTTTATCATATTTCCTGAACTTTGCACTTAAGATGAGCGCACCGATCAGTGCTCTTGAATATGTAGTACTCGTACCCCGGGTTTTGTCAATGATGGCAATCTTATTGCCATATTTTTTGGCCATCCGAACAAACTGTTGATGAAGCAGCATAATTGTGATTTTATTTTAACCTGGTTAAGAAATTTGAAAGCTGCCAATATAGACATAAATCTGAAATACAAGTACACCACATTGGTTTTTTCTTATTTTGTTCGAATTTTTTACTGAATATTCATTTCATCATTTACCTGTATTTAAATTAATTGCAATCCATTTTTCTAAACTCTTAACTCAATCTGAATTTTGATTCGAAAACTACCGTTTCACAAATCAAACGCATCGGGAGAGTTCAGGTAAAAACATATCCAGGTCGTACAGATGGTTTTTCAGGGTATCTTTGGCTTAAATAATAACTGTATCTTATTACTTATTTCAGTTTCGTATGAACACACTGGTTGTTTTCCTGGCATTTTTGATGACTGCCTTCAGTGACAGCATACCTGAAGAAAAAATTCTGTTTGACGGTGTATCACTACATAACTGGGAGGTACTTGACTATCGGGGCCACGGAGAGGTTTCTGTGGCCGACAGCTGCATTATAATCGGAAAGGGGGAGCTGATTTCAGGCATCAGGTGGACAGGTGATTTTCCAAAAACAGGTTACGAGGTTACCCTGAGTGCAAAACGCGTAAACGGCAGCGATTTCTTTTGCGGATTAACTTTCCCCGTGAAAGACTCTTTTCTGACACTGGTGCTCGGAGGCTGGAGGGGTGCTCTTTCGGGACTCAGCTGCATTGATGGTTATGATGCTGCAAATAACCACACCGGTATTGTATACGGTTTTGGAACAGGGTGGTGGTACGACGTTCGGCTGAGAGTTACTGAAGACAAAGTTGAAGCATGGGTTGCCGATGAAAAACTGGTTGATTTCACAATCGGCAAATCACGGCTGTCACTGCGGTCGGAAGTGGAATCTTCGGCACCTTTCGGTATAACAACCTATAAGACAACGGGAGCGGTAAAGAATATCAGGCTGAAAATGATCACTGAATGAACCCATTGTAAAAATATCCAAATTACTGTCAATTAAAAACTGCATGAGGCTTGCAGAAAAAACCACGTAGTTGATTACGTAGTTTGTTACGTAGTCGCCTGTATAACAAACTACGTTGGAACAAAGGCATTTCAGAAAACGAGTCCTGTTACCCAGCCCCATATAAGATATCTTATAAACCTGCCGGCAAGCATCGAAAGTGCAGTAATCACAATATTGGCACGCAGCAATCCCAGTCCGACCGAGAAGACATCTCCCACTGCAGGGAGCCAGCTGAAAAATGCAAACACAGCCCCCCTTTTATAGAGCCTGTCATGCCATTTTTCAATGGTTTCGCGATTTACTCTCAGGTATTTTTCTATCCATTCCCATTTACCCAGATAGCCAATTGCAAAACTGCTTAAACCACCGAGCCAGTTACCAGCTGTTGCAACCAGAATGGCCGATGTGACATCCGTGCCTGTGACTATCAGCACGGAAAGAAGAGCCTCCGAACTGAAAGGCACAACGGTTGCAGCCAGGAAGCTGGCAAGAAATAATCCCCAGAGACTGTATTCGAAAAGTCCTTCGGCCAATGCAGAATATTTATCAGATGCGAACTTAACTAAAAACGGCGATATTTAACTATCCCGTCTAATAGTGGCCCGAATGACCCTGGCGGTCTGTGAATTATGAATAAATTCCGTCCTGTTCAGTTCAGAATCGTACTCCTAATGAAAGCCCGAACCTTATTCCTGCCCAGGGACCATCAAAATCAACGTTGATCTTGTCGCTTGAAGTAGTGATTGTGTAATCGAACATTGGAATATCAGCATCACTGAGAGTTTCGTCTATCTCATTCCTGATATCCTGCTGGTCCTCAATCGGGATCTCCTCTGAAGATAAAGCGTTTACATTTCCCGAACTTATGCCAAAATGTGGTCCCAGTATCCAGAAGTCAAGACACATAAATTTCCCCAGGGCCCACTGACTGCCTATCATAAGTCCGCCCGTATGAGCAGTCACTTCGCCTGTCAGATCAAGATTTACCGGTTCTCCTTCCTCCGGCTCATAATCAATGGCATCATTTGCCATTGTAAAACGCCATACCTGTAAAAGAGTGACAGATAGAAGCCGGTACCGTATTTCTTTTTACCCATATAGTACCTGACCTCAGGAGTGATTGCATAATTGCTGATTAGCAGATTTTCAATTACTTCTTTCTCATCAGGGTCAGTAATTTCGGCGAGATCAATTATGCGGTCGCTGTAGGGCAATCCTGTTTCAGGCATGAACCTGAAGGACAATGCTGCAGAGAAATTCCTTGAAAGGACTCTCTCATACTGAAGCGAATAGTTCTTTATCAGGGGAGCCGTGAGGTTGACCTTGACAAAGTTCATGGAAGGATCCTGGCTTCCGCCAGAACCCTGGGAAAGAGCATCCTGTACACCGGCAACAAGAAATGTACATGCAATCACCAGAGGAATCACACATTTCTTCATTTTTTCAGGAATTTGGTTAATAATTCAACCTGTATTTATACAAATTTAAACCTTTTGTTTCAAACACTTCTAACAAAAATCCCAATAAAAAAGTGATTCAGGAAAAAACTTGCCATTTGCCATAGAGGCTGGCTCAGGAAATCTTTACAACTTTTCCAGGGTGATACAAAGCCCTCGCAGCCCAACCAACCATCCCCTAAAACAGTAAGGCGAAAGGCCTTATGGACGGGCTGCGCCCTGTCTATGACTTCAACAGCTTAATTTCAATGAAAAAGTTGATTTTTCTGCAGTTAAACACTAAATTTGGTTGGTGAACCTGCATCTGACCGGAATATTAACACCAAAGAGAAAAGCCTGGCTTGAAAATCTGGTACTGCCCGGATTTGACAAAGTCCCGATAAGTGATGTCCTGTCATTCATAGCCAAAGGCTTTCGCAAGGGAGTAATGGTCACCAGGGCTTCGTCCATAGCCTTTAACCTCCTGCTGGCAATGATTCCTGCTTCTATTTTCCTCTTCAGCCTCATCCCATTCGTTCCGATTCCCAATTTTCAGCAGGAAATGATCCTGCTTTTTGAGAATATCCTGCCGGCAAACGTATACAGGTTCCTTGAATCGTCGATAGTTGATATTGTGACCAGAAAAAGCGAGGGACTTCTGATAATAATGCTGTTTGCAACAATAGTGTTCTCCACCAACGGGATCCATGCGGTTATAAATGCCTTTGTGGTTTCCGCTCACAGCTTCCAGGCAAGGTCGTGGGTTAACCAGCGCAAAATATCGTTTGTACTGCTTCTGATCATCGTATTCATGTTCTCAATTGCCGGATTCATAGTAATATTCGGGAAACAGGGACTTGACAGTCTGGTTGAGCTTCATATCATAGAAAGAAATATTGTTATCTCCCTTCTTATCTTCGCAAAATGGATACTGGTGGTATTGCTTCTTTTTCTGGCAATTTCCTTCCTCTATTATTTTGCACCTGCAAGAAAAACAGACTTCAGGTTTTTCTCTGCCGGCTCAACAACTGCAACAATACTCTTCATTCTTTCATCCCTGGGGTTTTCAGCCTATGTAAATAATTTCGGGCTTTACAACAAGTTTTACGGCTCTCTCGGAACCCTGCTGGTAGTAATGCTCTGGCTCTACCTGAATTCCATCGCAATCCTGATAGGATTCGAGCTTAATGTAAGCATAAAGCACGCAAAGGAAGAGGGCAGGAAAAGAAGTCTCGTTGGCGATTCCTGAAAGGATATGTTACAAAACAGTTTTACGTATTGTTATCCGCATAATGCAGATAATTCAAAAAGGATTTTAATAACTTTAGGTGATTATTAACCAAAACCCTTCATGATGAAACCCTCAAAAAGTAAAAACCTTTCAAGACGTACATTCCTGGGCACAGTCGGTGCTGCCACTGCTGCGTTTACAATAGTCCCGCGGCATGTGATGGCGGGAAGCGGCCAAAAGGCTCCCAGCGATCTGATAAATGTTGCAGGTATAGGTATCGGCGCTCAGGGTGCCGGCGACATTGCCAATATATGCGACCCGGAAGTTCAGGTTAACCGGCCGCCAAGAACAAGGACCGGACAGCCTTACACCAAGGCAGAATTAGCCAGGCAGGAGGCCGAACGTGCCGCCCGCATGGCTCAGATGCAAAGGCAGCAGGGTGCTCCCCCGCAGGCAGGACGAGTTCCCCAGGCCTTCCCGGGCGGGCAGCCTCAGAGACCGCCAAGGAAACTTGCCAACATCTATGCTTTATGTGATGTGGATTCAGAGTATGCCGGCTATGTGTTTGCACGTTACCCCAGGGCAAAGAAATATTCCGACTGGCGCGAAATGCTCGATAAGGAGCCTTCAATAGATGCCGTTCTTATAGCCACAACAGATCACAATCACGCTCCCATTGCATCAGCCTTCATGAGGCAGAAGAAACATGTGTACGTTGAAAAACCAATGGCCAAGACTATTTATGAATGCCGTAAACTGGCTGAACTGGCAAAAGAGTATGACATCGTCTCCCAGATGGGCAACCAGGGACATGCAAGCGAGGGCACACGCAGGGTTGTTGAATGGGTACGTGCAGGCGTTGTAGGCAATGTGAGGGAAGTACAGATGTTCACCGACAGGCCGATTGGTTACTGGCCCCAGGGCGACATACAGCGTCCGGTTGCCGCAAAAGTACCTAAGAACCTTAACTGGGATGTGTGGCTGGGACCTGCACCGGAAAAGCCTTACAACCCCGAGATATGCCATTTTGTCTGGCGCGGTCTGTGGGACTACGGAACAGGTGCCATGGGCGACATGGGAGCTCATATCTACGATGCTCCGCTGTGGGCCCTCAACCTTGAGTACCCTACAAAGATCCAGGCAACCTCCACCCCATACAACAGCGAATACCTGCCTCTTGCCCAGACTGTAACCTACGAATTCCCGGAACGGTTCAGTCCAGGCATCGGCTATATGCCTCCGGTTAAAGTCAAATGGACCGACGGCGGACTTCTTCCCGAACGCCCAGAAAAACTTGAACCAGGGCGCCGCGTGGGAACAGTATTCTATGGCGACAAGGGGATCATGATGGGAGGCAATGCCCAGATGCCGTCACTTGTGCCGGCCGATGCTGATTTCAAGGGACCTGACCCATGGCTTGAAAGAACCGGAGATATCTTTGAGGACTGGATCGGGGCAATTGTAAATGGCAAAAAAGCATGCAATGATTTCTCATGGGCAGCCAGGGTAACTGAGATAATGCTCCTTACAAACATAGCTATCCTCACCCAGAGGTTCAACACAACCCTGGAGTACGACGGAAAAAACATGAAGATCACTAACCTTCCCGAAGCCAATAACTTCTTCCACTACGAGTATCGCAAGGGATGGACGCTTTGATCTGACAACCTGGTTACGGAATCTCAGTTCCCGGTCCACGACCGGAATATGGCCGATTGTTCAGGGTTCATTGTCTCCGATTTACTCAACCTGAACTGTACTTTACCGGTCTGCGGGTCTTTCGATTCCTCTATATTGAGTCCTGCATACGACAGGTATTTCGGGTAGTCAATTTCCCTGGTAGTACATACATATTCGAACTCCGGGACCAGGGAAGTGCCCGCAACAATTTCGCACGCATTCTGGAATTCCGCATCGGTGAATCCCCTGCGGAATTCCTTATAATACCGGTTATAGAGGAATCTCATTACGTCATCAAGGGATTTAGAATTTCCCGTTGCATTCCTTATTGCAAAGTCAAGAATCATACTTACAACAGGGCCCTTGTCGTAATATGAGATCGACCTGTCGGGACCACCGGCCGCGTTACCGAAAGGCCCGTCGATCCAGGTGTTGTAGCTGGCCTGAATCAGGGACTGGTGCTTTAACCCGGGATCATTTTCAGTCGCATTGATGTTGCTTTCGATATTTGCAAGCAGATCTTCATCGCTTATCAGGCCTGCCCTCCTTACCAGGAGGTATTCATAATAGACTGTTGCCCCTTCACTGAACCAGAGAAGATTAGTCCGGTTTTCCCTGTCATAGTCGAAAGGACCCAATTCAAAAGGCCTGATCCTTTTCACGTTGTAATTATGAAAGTACTCATGGGCAATGAACATCAGAATCCTCTTCATGCCCTCGGGCCTGTCAAGCCCCCTTCCGGTAAAACTGATTGTGGTGTTGTTCAAATGTTCTATCCCTCCCTGTCCGGGACCAATCCCTATAAACGTGTATTCACTGTAGGGTATCTCCTCCATCAGAACGGCAGCGGCCTCAACTATCCTCTTCAGATCTGTCATAAGCAATTCTCCGTCAAACTCACCTGCATTCCATGTAATAAACCTGTGAGTGATGCCATTAACCGTAAAAGGAGAAAGTTCATCCAGATCGCCGGTAAGAATGGGGCAGTCGTAAAGAATATCAAAGCCTGGCGCGGTGAATTCATTTTTCGCTCCTTCAACAGCTTCCAGACCAGTGGCAATATCATCCCAGCCATTATAGGGCTTTACCCTTACCCTGACAGGCGCATTGACATATCCGTCGGGATACATGAACGTTGCAGCAGGTATTATGTAGGCATGGGCAGTATCAATGAAGTTGGATGCCACGAATCTCCGGTCTGAAAGAACGTCATAACTGATTGTGATTTTCCGGTTTCTTCCCGGGACTACCATCCATGCGTTATCATCTTGCCTGACAACTTCAACGGACCTGCCTTTGTCTCCGAAAGCAGTAAAATTGCTGATCTTATCCGAATAATCCATTATCTGATAGTAGCCCGGCATCCACTCAGGCATAAGGAATAACACAGTATCGGATTCAGGAAGCCTGCATTCAAGAACGACATGAAACGAACCATTCCCGGGATCTTCCATTGAAACCTCATATTCAAGATAAGGCTGACCTGACTGCCTTTTCACATCACTGCATGAGAAAAACAGTAGTGGCAGTATAAAAATCCAGGTCAGACTGCAATTCTTTTCACTGAAGACATGGGTACTGGTTTTCATATCATCCGGGTTTTTACCTCTTTAATACTTGTTAAAATTAAGGAATTTCATCAATGAGGCCTTGAATTTAATGATTCCCTGTTCAGACTGAAGCCTTTTACGCGCGAATTGTTAATACAATCAATGATCTGTGAATATCTCTGTCGGTTGAAAAAACTTATTGAAGGTATTTTTATGGCTTCAAAGGAATAAAAGTTTATGAGAAGAATCCGCTTAAAGAAAAAATACAGGTTTAAAGTATGGGGATTCCTGTTTGTTGTTTTTTCGCTGTGCTTTATTGTTATACCTCAGTCTAACAGGGCTTTTGTGGCTTCCTATTTCAGCATGAAGTGCAGGAACCACCAGCCGGTTTTCAGCAGAAAGCTGACCGACAGGATTCCTGATTATTCTGCCCAGGCCAGACTTACAGGGATCAGGGCCTGTTCCGATGAAAAGGATCTGGCTGGAAGAGTGATGACCGGACAACTGGTGAGGGTCAGGAAAGGAAGGAACTACAGGGTGGAAAGCATGGAACACAGCTATCCTTACCTGACACGCGACACCAGGAGACTGCTTAATGAAATTGCCAGGAGATACGGTAAAAAGATCGGAAAGGACGGACTTAAGGGTTCAAGGTTCATACTTACTTCCATGACCAGGACTTCAGAGAACATAAAAGGGCTCGGTAAAACCAACGGAAACGCATCGGAAAACAGTCCTCATCTCAACGGAAATGCCTTCGACATCTCATATGCACGTTTTGACATCCGTAAATACAAGGTCACCGAATGCGACAAGTGGTATATGAAGGAAGCTCTCGCTGAAGTGATTTACGAGCTCAGGCAGGAGAAGAAATGCTGGGCTACCTATGAAAAGCAGCAGGGCTGCTTCCACGTGGTTTCAAGACTATAATTTCCTGAACACCCGATACCGTAAGAAATTCCTTGATCTGTCTGTTCCTGCTATTTTGCGATGAGTTGGAAAAGAATATAGGAAACCAGAAGTGTAAAGAAAATATTGAAACCCTGCCCTATAAGAAAGCTGTAAAACGGCTTTTTGCTGTCCATGGCCTTCAGGTCGGCAAACCTGGTTTCGAGCCCGATACTGATGAAGGCCAGATTAAACCAGAAAGTGCTGAATGACTTGATTACCTTGCCGGAGGCCTTGGCTGTCTCAGGGCTTATCAGAAATGAGAAGATTATGGAGGCCATTATAAAACCGAGAACAAATTTGGGAAAACGTTCCCATATGATAGAGGCAGATACTTTCTTTCCGTTTTTATTCGCCTTGTCACGGTAGGTCCAGAAAACTGAAATTGCAAAGGCAGCCAGACCCAGGAGGACGTTCTGCGAGAATTTCACAATGGTGGCATACTTAAGCCCTGTTTCGCCGGCGAGGGTTCCGGCAGCCACGACAGCCCCGGTAGTATCGATAGTTCCGCCAAGCCAGGCACCGGTGACTACATCTGACAATCCGATCCAGCGGGCAATAATCGGCATGAATATCATCATCGGAATGGCTATGATCAGCACAAGCGAAATGATGAACGAAAGCTTCTTCTTGTCACCGTTGATAGCCCCTGCAGTTGCAATTGCAGCGGATACCCCGCATATCGAAACCGCACTTGCAAGCATTGTCGAATATTCGTCGTCGACCTTCATTTTGCGCGAAACCCAAAAAGTGAAATACCAGACTGCAATAACAACAATGACCGCCTGCAAAAGGCCAAAGGTACCGGCTGTCATGATATCCTTGAACAGAATGGTGGCGCCAAGCAGGACAAGTCCGATTTTTACAAAGAGTTCGGTCTGAACTCCCGGACGAAGCCATGCGGGAAGCCTGAAAAAATTACCAATTATCAGGCCGAGGATAAGTGAAAAGAGAACGGTTTCGAGGCCCAGGTTCTTGAAGCCGGCAAATGATGAAAGAAATTGTGCCAGGAAAGCCAGCAGGCAGACTGCAACAAAGCCTGTGACAAATTTCCTTAGTGAATCCCCGCTCAGGTAAACACCGATTGCTGAGAAGATCCCGAAGATCAGAAGGGTTGAAAGGATTGCTATCAGAAGCGAGGACGATCCGAACATTTCCGTTATCGCACCAATACCATTCCAGCCTGCACTGCCTCCGAATGAAGGTGTACTTATTGAATATCCGGCAAGAATCACGAATACGATAATTCCGAAACCTATAGCCACTGACGCCCAGTCCTGGCCTACTACAAGTCTTCCCCGTTTTTGGGTGTTTTTACTTTCCTCACTCATAATCAATATTTTAATATCAGGTTTAGGTGGCAGTTGTTTTGCTGCCAATAGTTTACGCAAATATTGAAACTGTAATCAACTTTTATGGTGGTATTTACTCGTATTTTTCACCAGGAAAGGCATCTTTACGCTCCCCCTTTGAATTCTTTTAATATTTTCGTCCCGCCGGACTTGGCCTGCCTGTGATTGACTTTACCGCTATACTGCTCCGGATGAAAAATAAACCTAAGCGTAACACTATGACAACAAGGATTTTATCTCAGCATCTGATCGCGTCATTGCGAAAGCTTGCCTTTGCCTGTGCTTCAGCCGTTTTGTTAACGGTGCCTTTCTCCCTTTCAGGTCAGGAGGAGACCTTCAAACCTGGGGGTAAGCCGGAAGCAAGGATATTCACCAGCCTTAACACGACCTTCACTGATGGTGAAAACCATACCAAATTTGACCTCACCAGGGCATATTTCGGCTACAGTTACAATTTCTCGAAAGCCATTTCAGCACGGGTTGTTTACGATGCAGCCAGTCCGTCGCCCGGAAAACCCAATTACAGCGGAATGCTGAAATTTGCCTTTCTAAGATACAAAACTGATAAACTGTCAGTTACCGGCGGCATGATCCCGCTTCCCGAATATGATGCAAGTGACAGCAAATGGGGTTACCGTTATGTTTACAGGCCGGCTCACGAATTATATGAATTCGGTGCTGCCGCCGACCTGGGAGTAAGCGCAACTTATAATTTTGCTGAATGGTTGTCCGCCGATTTAACGATTATGAATGGAGAAGGCTACAAAGTGCTTGAATCAGATTCTACTTTCAAAGCTGCTGCCGGTTTCACAATCACTCCCGTAACAGGTGCATTCATGCGCCTTTACCTTGACAATATGTCAAAAAACGGGGTCAACCAGCAGACAGTTCAGTTGATTGCCTGTTATGAAAACAGCAGTATTGTACTATCTGCAGCCTACAATTTCCGAAAAAACCATTTGATGCAGGAAAATCACGATTATCATGCTTTTACAGTAAATGGTTCACTGATTCTGAGTGAAAAGGCAAGAGTTTTCGGAAGGTTTGACAATATATCTTCCATAAATTCCGGCAATGAACCGGATCCGTGGAATCCTTCTAGGGTGGGACAACTCTACCTTATGGGATTACAGTATTCCCTTGCTCCCGGGGTGAATATTTCACCTAACTTCCAGGGATGGCAGCCTTCCGGCTCAAGGCCATTTGTGGCAGGTTTTTTTATTTCACTCGACCTGAAATTATAAAAACCGCCCGCACATCAAAGATATGCGGGCGGCCTGACTGGCTTAACTTAAGCCTGTTTATTTAACGAATTTGGCGTTAAGCAGATACTCTGCGCTAAGCCTTATCCCTTCGAGCGATTCCTTGAGCATGGCAGCCTGGGCCTGAGGATCTCTCTGTCCAAAACCGGCACCGCCCTGTCGCTGACCGCCCTGCGGAGGTGCTCCGGCCTGCTGACCCTGAGGCGGACCCTGCCTCTGTCCGGCCTGACCCTGAGGCGGACCCTGCTGCTGTCCCTGCTGGCCGCCCTGGCTCATTCTCTGCTTCATCATCTCCATCATGGCCACCGATTGTTTTCTCTGCTCATCGGTCATCTTGGCCTCCATCTCAACAAACCAGTCCTTGTGACCATTTTTGTAAAACTGCTTGAAAATAGCCTGATAGTTTATCTTGCCGCTTTCACCAATCACATAGTCATCCTTTATATGCAGTACGCTGAAACGGTTGGGGTACTTCTTCAGATAAGTAACGGGATCCATTCCACCCACTGTTATCCAGTAAACATCCATCTGGAAGAACACCTTGTCGGGATCGGTATTCTGAATAAGAAAATCCTCGAAGGTCAGACTGGTGGTCGGAACTGTTGCAAACTCCATACTGTGATTATGATATCCGAATTTAATTCCTCTCTTTCCAGCTTCAGCACCTATCTGGTTCAGTAAGCTGCATTCAGCTTTCAGCGCTTCAACATCGGATGACCAGGTGTTCATCGGGAATACAACATATTTGCATCCCATTATCTTGTGGTCGTCGAAAAGCTTTCCCCAGGCTTCAAGGGTGCCGGGTACATCCTTTGCATCAAATTTAGCCCTGGCATGGCTTGAAATGATATCCAACCCGTATTTTTCAGCAAGAGCTGTATAATCAGCAGGTGAATATCCGGCTACCTTGCCGCTTCCGGCATTGTAGTTTGATATCTCCATTACTGTGTAGCCATAGTCTGCAAGAGCCTTCAGCGAACCCTCAATGTCCGATTCGAGCCCTTTGACAGAATAGGTAGCAATACCGATTTGCTTCTTTTTAGCCTTGGGTGCTCCATCGAGGGACACAAAAGGAACAAGCAGCGCTAACACAAGAACATAAGTTATAAGTGACGTCTTTTTCATGATTTAAAAAATTTGTACAACATTTTTTGTGAATAATCCAATCTATTATGACATTCCAGACAAACGTTTTATTTCCGGAGATCCAATAATTTTTCATCTACGATAATTCTTTAGCGGCCAAAGGCATTCATCAGGTCGTTAATCACCTGGGAGGCATCTTTTCCGCCTGTTTCCTGCGAAATCTCGCGGTTTATCCTGCTGATGGTCACCGGATCACTCTCCTGGGTTCCCATCTGTTTGATTTTTTCGTTCATTCGGGTCCAGTAATCTTTCTGAGCCTGAATCTGCTTATGGTCCAGGCTTCCGGGCGCCGCCATTTTCAGTTCGGCATCCAGTTTTTTCATTAACATGTTATCGATTTCCTTCGACGCTTCACGGCATTTCGCCTGAAGTTTGGTGGTCTGGGTGAGCAATTTGTTGCCCTCAATACCTTCCACCTTGACTTTCAATACCTTTCCGATACTTGCCACATCGTCGGCGGCCAGTGTGGAAAAATCAACATTCTTGTCGAGCAGTTTAGTGGTGGAGAAGGCTTCCTTATGGGCGGAAGAGACAAGATTCATATCTGAAAGAGGTGCGCTGATTCCAAACATCTTACGGTAAGTTTCATTCATCGAGGCCTGGGCGTCGTTCATAAAAGTTTTGATATCCACCCTGCTGCCGTCGCTTTTCATCACCCAGGCCGGCTCTTTGCCCGTTAACCTGTCCACGGGGCCCAGGTCAAGATCCATGCTGGCACTCCCGGCACTGGTGGGGTTCCTGAACTGTTTGAAATCGATGTGATCCATCACATATCCCTTGTTTTGAAGGCTCTGCACCATATCGGGGGTCATGGTCCGGTAATTTCGCTGCACGTACCGGTCAAAGAATGCGGCAATTTCCGGATCCTGTTTGTACTTGAACTGCCATTTGGCGTAGTAATCTCCGTTTAAAGCGGCCACATGCTGACTGATTTCCTTTTCCAGTTCCTGTATGCGTGCGGTATTCCTGACGCTGGCTGACTGCAGGGTCTGCAACTCGTTTTTCATGTTTTTCAAACTGCCGATGGCATCAGATGCGGCGGTGTAGTTTTGTTTTGTACGCATCTTATCCAAGGTGGACCTGATCTGGGGGTTCACATCGAAAACAGGTTTGAACAAACGGCTATCTTTCCCGAAAAGCTGCATGGTGGCGTTGGTGAATTTTCTGACTCCCCACTGCATGCCCAGTCCGATCGCGTAACCTGTACCGGCCTGCTTTATTCCCTCAAAGATCTGGGATTTGGTGGTGGCACCTTTCACTTTCCCGGCCTGAATATATGCATCGGTAAATGTGGCGAGGGCTGCACCATTGGGTGACCAGAACATGGCGGCTTGTTTCAGGCCTTCGTAAGGGCCCCCGGAAATCATGCCGGTAGCTCCGCCGAAGATTGCCCCCAGTGCCTGTGTTCCATAGATGGTGGCGGCTGCTTCCGCTCCGTAAACCTGAGCCAGACCGGCGGACCCCACCCCCATAAAGGCGGTTCCGGCCACCATGATGGTAGTTTGAGCGATAAACTCGTTTTCATCGGCTTCCGATTCCGCTACCCTGGCCATCTGGTAATCGAATTCGGCATTACCATCGATCTGGGCGCCAAAAGCGTTCCTGAGCTTCAGGGCATTTTCGTAGTCGCCTGAAACCACAGCTTTGGTATCCAGGAATTTTTCAGCAAGTTCCCGTGCCTTTTCCCTCTGTTCTTCAGGTAAGAGATTGATCTGACGATGGACCCGGTCGGCAATCTTCCAGGTGGCATTGACCCGGGCCACATGCGCACGGGTGCTGTCAATGAATTTTTTCCTGGCATAATCATCAAATATCTGACGGGTATGCACCGTTTCCCCGGTTTGAAGGGTGGTGACGGCATCCTCCTCGTTTTGCCGGGTTGACTGAAACCCCATGATTCTCATGTCGATTTCCCTGATTTGTGACATCAGGCTTTTGCGCGTTGCATCATCCCTGGCATTGAACATATCGCTTGATAAGCGATCGCGGATCGATTGCTCCCTTATGATCTGGCTGTTGATGGATTCGATGATTTCACGGCGCGATGCGATAGATTCTTCCTTTGCCATCCTTTCTGCGGCCAGCGAGTCCTGAAGAGCAGTGGCGGTACTGCCAGACTCTCCGGGAGCCTTGTATTTCTCATCGAGTTCGGCAATCTTCTGTTTTTTGACTTTCCCCTTTAATCCTTCGGCATCCAGATATTCCTTCATTTCGGCCTTCATCTCTTCCAGAAAGTCATCGAAAGCTTCATCAGGAATCATCCCGCCGGGACCGGCCTGATAGTTGGCCCATTTGTTCCCGTAAGCCCACAGGAGAGCCCTCTTGAAGAAGAATCCTGCCGTCTGTTTACGGGCCGTATACCGGTTGCAGGTGTTGGTGAAGGCTTTGCGCTCGTCGTAATTTTCCTCCTCCTCGTTACCTGGTGATGCCATGGCAGACAGCATCATCATTCTCATGTAGGAGGTTTGCTTGAACTCCGGAATATGAGGATAGGTAACCCGGCTGAAATCGCCATCGCTGGTTTCCATGCTTTTGTCGTCATCAGTCACCACCTCATCGACCTGATGCACCCTTATCTTGTCAAGCCACTCCTCATCTGATTCCAGATTGTCAGTTTCGATGTCACTCAGCTCAATGATCTGGTAAACCTCCTTGTTGTTCACCTTAACCTTCAGCAAGTGCCTGAACAAGGGCTCGTACAGTTGTTCCAGTCCTTCAGCCTGCACCGGACTCTGGCTATAGCCGGCCCAGCACTCTCCCAGATCGCCCCTTTTTTCCATTCTGGGCAACATCCGTTTGTAGTTTTCGGCGGCAGCACATTTCGCTTCCAGCGGATTCGGTGGATTTCCGAGTGCTTCTATCTTTCCGGCAAGCAACATCATGGCCTTTTCCAGCAGGTGGAAAGCCGATCCGTGAAAGCCCGCTTCGTTCATCGCTTTCTCCCAGGCCTCCTGGTCGTCGAGTTCCACGGCATAACCGGCATCGAGCAAGACCATCGTTACCGCCTGCAGATTGCTCACATAGACCTCGCGAACCGCGAGGAACTGGCCGACGAGCGGATTCAACCTGTTCAGGTAGTCAATAATCTCCTGCGTTGGAAAGTCAAACAACGGCGCCCATATCGCTTCAAACTTCCCGGCTTCCTCGTCAGGCATGGCCCCGTAAATCAGACGCATTCCTTCAAAGGCCACCGATACGGCAGCATGGTAATTGAAATCTGATAATTTGTCAAGATCAGGTATGGGGGGAGGAATAACAGCTTCTATACCGGGAGGTAGCTGGCCGGTTGTTTTCCCTGTGGTCGGCTCCCAGGGGGTATCCTCCAAAATCTGGTTTTGCAGGGCGCAAGGGTCTGTGGATGAAAATTTCACTTCAGGAATCCTGCCTTTTTGCACAGGAATTACCGGCAGTTTATTCAAGTCGGGTAGAAAGACCAAAGTAGTATCTGTACCAGGGGAGTAACTATTCAGTATTACTGAAACTTCCTGCCTTTCCGTGGTGATGCCGGGGTACTTATGGCCTTGCTGTGCCGCTCCAGCGGATTGCACGATGAACATTACTGAAAAAAGACATAAAGTAAACCCGGAAAAAGGACTGGAAAAGGAGAGGTTTGTAGTCAATGGAATGTTTTTGTGAATAATATAAACTAATATGACATTTCAAACATACATTTTATTTCCTGAAATCAAGGAAATTTTCAACTATGGGAATTATTCTTTTTTTGTACCTGTTGTATTATTTTTTTGTATTATTTTTCAAAACTTGTCCTAATGACAGTTGTCTTCGCAGACCACTGACAGGGCATTTTTGATGAACCATTTTTTCAAAATTTTAATTTTTCAGATATGTTAAAAGAAAATTCCGGCAAAAACAGCTCCCGCGGTAAGACGATCTCCCGCAGGAGCTTTTTGAGGACAACAACGGCTGCTTCAGCCGCATTTACGATTATTCCCAGCGTGGCGATGGGTAAGAAGCTTGGCTACATGGCTCCGAGCGACACTCTTAATGTGGCGCTTGTTGGTGCCGGCAGCCAGGGTTCTGGCGATATCGGCAGCATCTGCAAGCCCGAGGTAACACAGGCAGCCCAGGGACCGATGGGAATGGCATCCAGGGCAGGAACCGAAAAACTTGTTGCAGTATGTGATGTAGACTGGGGCTACGGTCCGGTGACCGGGACATTTGCAAAGTATCCCAGTGCAAAAAAATACAAGGACTGGAGGTTAATGTTCGATGAGATGGGCAAGTCGATCGACGCAGTTGTTATTGCCACGGCCGATCATAATCATGCCAATCCGGCAGCAACAGCCATGACGCTGGGGAAACATGTTTATGTTGAAAAACCTCTTACACATACAATTTACGAATCTCGGCTGCTTACAAAACTTGCAAAACAATATGGTGTTGCAACCCAGATGGGAAACCAGGGCTCTTCGGGTGAAGGTGTGCGTCAGGCATGCGCCTGGGCATGGGCTGGCGAAATCGGGGAAGTGAAAAAAGTGGATGTATGGTCAAGCCGTCCTATCTGGCCCCAGGGACTCGACACTCCTACAGAAGCCATGAAAGTGCCAAAAACCCTCGACTGGAACCTCTGGATTGGCCACATGCCGTTCCGTCCCTACAACACAGCCTATACCCCATGGAACTTCAGGGGATGGTGGGATTTCGGAACCGGAGCCTTTGGCGACATGGCATGTCATAACATGCACCCTGTATTCAAGGTACTTCAGCTCGGATACCCGGTCAAGGCTCAGGGACAGTCGACAACCCTTAAAAAAGATGCCTGCCCTCATGCCCAGATTGTTAAAATGACCTTCCCGGCCCGCCCTAACCTCCCTTTCATGGCTATGCCCGAGGTGGAAGTAACCTGGTACGACGGCGGATTCCGTGCAATGGCACCTGATGTCCTTCCGGAAGGCAAAACATGGCAGGGTGAAGGCTGCGCCCTTTACGGAACAAAGGATACTCTTATCCTGGGAAGCCATGGCGCCAGCGCCTACCTTCTGTCAGGACGCACTCCGAAATCGCCCGAAGTGCTCAGGGCGGTTCCTGACAATAACCATTACCTCGACTGGGTAGCAGCATGCAAGAATCCTGACCTGCGAAATAAAATTGCATCTCATTTCGGCGAAGCAGGACCTTTCAATGAGATGGTTCTTATGGGTGTTCTTGCCGTCCGTCTCCAGAAACTCAACAGGATACTTGACTGGGATGGAGAAAATATGCAGTTCACAAACATCGCCGATACCGACAGGGTTTCAATATTCTCACAGACCTTCGATATGGGAAGGATGATGGCACAGGCCACTTCACAGGCCAGAACTGCAGGAGGCGCCGCACCCGCCCGCGGAGCTGCCCCGGCCGGAGGCCCCGGTGGCCAGCGTCCCGCTGATCCCAGTGTTGTGAATGCAAAAGAATTCGTTACATCACTCATCAGGCATGAATACCTGAATGGTTACAAACTGCCTGATATGCCGGCATAATTCCTTGCTTTATGCTGGTCTGAAGGGCAACTCATGCTTATCTTGAGCTGCCCTTCATCTTTTAACCGAATGCTGAATTAACCACGAAAAATCTTAGCGTATTTTTTACGCTAAGTTTGCTTAATCAAAAGTTTTTACCTAAATTGTATTGACAAAAACTTCGATGAATCTCAATCCCCATATTTCGGTCGACTGTGTTATCTTCGGCTTCAGTGAAGGGACTCTGAAGGTTTTGCTTATCGAAAGGGAAAAGGAAAAAGGCCAGCAACTGGGAGGACACCGGCTGAAACTGCCGGGCAGCCTTATCTCCGAACAGGAGGATCTGGAAACTTCGGCAATAAGGACACTCACTGAACTCACCGGTCTTAAGGATATTTTCCTTAAACAATATGCCGTTTTCGGTGATCCTCAACGCCTCAAACCACAAGAAGACCTTGAATGGCTGCGCAGGACCAGTGGAGTGAGGGTTGACAGAGTGGTGACCGTGGCTTATTATTCCCTGATTAAGATTTCCGACAGTGCAATAACCGAAAAAACAATATGGCATCCGGTGGATAATCTGCCTGAACTGATTTTCGACCATAACCATATCATCATGGAAGCCCTCCTTAACCTGAGAAATGAATTCCGTAACAAACCGCTTTGCTTTGAACTGCTCCCCAAGAAATTTACCTTACGTCAACTTCAGGATATCTTCGAATCAATTCTGAACATAACGCTCGACAGCAGAAATTTCAGAAAGAAGATCCGGAAGCTGAATTACCTGACTGCATTGCCTGAAAAAGAAAAAAATGTTAACCACAAGCCCGCCAAATTATACAAATTTGACAGGCACCGATATGCAAAGAAAGAAACACCACTGATATGACAGAGGTTCCTGGCCTCCGCTTGTCACCCTGAAAGCACCTTTATTCAAGACCGTCAAAATCAAATAATCTTAGAATACAATGAAGAAAATCCTGTTGTTCCTCATCATCTTCCCGGCGACAGTCTCTTTGCTGTTTTCACAGCAGTTGACACCCCCGGCCCGTACCAGTCCGCCTGCTTTTGCCGGAATGGGCGGGAATGATTTCTCAGCCGTTATCGACCGTACCAAGCCGGTGACTTACAGGAATCCCGTAATACAGGGTTTCTGGTCCGACCCGAGCATTTGTCGTGTTGGTGAAGATTACTACCTGGTTACCAGTACTTTTGAATACTTTCCGGGAGTTCCGGTGTTTCACAGCAGAGATCTGGTCAACTGGGAAATGATTGGCTACTGCATCGACAGGGCAACACAACTGCCACTGGGCCTCAATATTTTTGCAACTACAATAAGGCATAATAAGGGAACTTTCTACATGATCACAACCAACGTCGGAACAGGGGGCAATTTTTATGTCACAGCCTCAGATCCTGCAGGTCCCTGGTCCGACCCGATATTTATAGAGGCCCAGGGAATCGATCCGGATCTTTTTTTTGACGACGACGGGAAAGTCTATGTCATATCCTCAACTTTTGTCCTAAGTGAAATCGATCTTAAGACGGGAAAATTCCTGTCGGAAGGAAGGAAAGTGTGGAGCGGAACAGGCGGACGCTATCCCGAAGGTCCACACGTTTATAAAAAGGATGGCTTTTACTACCTGATGGCCGCTGAGGGTGGAACTGAGGAAGCTCATTCAGAGACAATTGCAAGAAGCAAGAACATCTGGGGTCCCTACAATCCAAATCCTGCAAATCCTATCCTCACCAACTGCAACGCAGCCGGACAGGGAAGTCCTATCCAGGGCCTCGGTCATGCCGATATTATCCAGGCTCACGACGGTTCATGGTGGATTGTGTTCCATGGTTACAGAACCATAGGAGGAACTCATCACATTATCGGACGGGAAACCTGCCTTGCTCCCGTAAGCTGGCCCGAACACGGATGGCCTGTTGTAAACGGAAACGGCACGATAACAACAGACATGACCTGCCCCACCCTTCCTCTGAAACCTTTCGAACCCTTACCATCCCTCACCGACTTCGGCTCCGGAAAGATTAACCTCGAATGGAATTACCTGAGGTATCCATCTCAGGAAAATTATTCGCTTTCATCCCGCCAGGGATTCTTAAGGCTTAAAGGCTCCGGACAAACAATCGAGGACCGGAAATCTCCAACATTCATAGGAAGAAGGGTTCAGGATCTTTCCTTTACTGCATCAACGCAGCTGGAATTCAATCCATCAGATGCCAATGAGGAGGCAGGATTCATACTCCTCAACAACGGGGCTCATTTCGATATTCTCATAAAACGATCAGGAGGAAAGAGGGTTGCAGTCGCCAGCCTCCGATTCGGTAATGTTGTGCATGAATCGGATGCCGTGGTTCTCAAACCGGGTCCGGTAAAGCTGATAATAAAAGGTGAAAGGTCGAACTACACATTTCTGTGCCAGCAGGGCAGCGAGCAGCCAAAAGAGCTGATAAGGGCAATGGCCAGATATTTGAGTTCCGAAACTGTCGGCGGATTCACAGGTGTTTACGTGGGAATGTATGCCACAGGCAACGGTAAGGCCAGCACTGCCTTTGCCGATTACGACTGGTTCGAATACAAAAAAGATGAAT
>CAYQRF010000021.1:0-24146 GCA_964419775.1 uncultured Rikenellaceae bacterium | reverse complement strand
GCCTGGCCTCTGAAATGAAAACATCATAGATCCCTTTCTGTATCTCGTTATTGAGAAGGGTATTGTTGGTGGTAAGAGCACTCATCTCGCCCGACCAGTTGGCCTCGGCTTCATCAATATCGCCGGTGTCGAGCCATAGCTCCGTCCCGCTTTCGATAAGTGCCTGCCAGAACGGATCCTTCCTGCCATTGACACGCTTCTCATTCAGATTTGCCCAGACAAAATCGCTGATTCTCGTATTAAGGTCGGCCATATTATTGATTTTTTTATTGATATAATAATCATCCCCTGCCGGCTTAGCTGATTTATCATCTGTCCTCCCAAAGACGGATGATCATGATTCCAGGGCCGCAGCAAAATTATATAAATTCCTTATCAGTCTTGCTTAATATTTCTAGCTTTATAACACAAAAAAAATGAGTATTATGAAGATCGTTCCCGGAATACTGATGATGATACTTTGCATGCCGCTTAACGGACAGACGGTTTATGAAAAATACTTCACAGGCAAGGTACTTCGATTCGATTTCATGCTTGCCGGCAACAGCAAAGAAACAGTCGTTTATCCTGTAGGAATGAAGGAGGAACCATTCTATGCCGGGTCGAGGCAGAACCTTACAGACCCCTTCCATTACGGAAACTTCAGATATGAGTTGTTTGACGCAGCCGAAAACAAGCTTATTTATTCCCGCGGATTCTGCACCCTCTTCCAGGAATGGCAGACAACCGGAGAAGCCGATACCCTTGACCGCAGCTTTTATGAGGTTGCCACAATGCCCTACCCGAAGAACAAGGTGCGATTTGTCCTGAGCATGAGGGAAAAAAGCGGGAACTTCTCCCCTCTTTATGAGACGATTATCGAACCTGACAACTTTTACATCAGGAAGGAAAAACCGCTGAATGTAATTTCCTCGAGGATTTACGGCACCGGCGATCCAGCAACATCCGTTGATCTTGCATTCGTGGCTGAAGGCTACAGGCAGGATGAGATGGTAAAATTCAGGAATGATGTAAAACTACTGGCAGATGTACTGATAGCAGAACCCCCTTTCGACGAATATCCGGGAAAAATAAACATTTGGGCTGTCGAAGCTGTGTCGGAAGAATCCGGAACTGATATACCCGGGGAAAGGATCTATGTGAACACCGCGCTTAATTCAAGCTTCTACACCTTCGGTACCGACAGGTATCTCACCACCACCGACATCAAGGCCGTAAACGACTATGCCTCGGTGGTACCCCACGATAATATCATAGTTCTTATCAACAGCGAAAGGTACGGAGGCGGAGGTGTCTACAACTATTACAGCGGAACAACGGCCGGACATCAGCTTTCCCCAATCGTCTTCATTCATGAGTTTGGCCATGGTTTTGCCGGACTGGCCGATGAGTATTACACATCGGATGTAGCCTATAATGATTTTTATGCGTCTGACGTGGAACCATGGGAACCCAATATCACAACCCTGGTGAATTTTGAATCAAAATGGAAGCATCTTATCTCAAAGGACACTCCTGTTCCGACGCCGCCGGAAGAAAAATACGAAAATACATTGGGATTGTTCGAGGGAGCAGGTTATTCGGCCAAAGGGATTTACCGGGCCGAAACTGACTGCCGCATGAAAAGCAACGGCCCCCGGGGTTACTGTACAGTATGCCGGGAGGCCGTCAGGAAAATGATCGGATTCTACATCAAATAGATGCAGGGGCTTCCATTCAGCTCCTCGGAATGGGTGGCAATCACTTGCTCCTGCGATCTATAAGGTAAAAAATCACCAGTGCAAGTCCGCCAAAGATGAAGATCATGGAAAAATAACCCGCAGCCTCTGCCGGTAAAACGTTAAGATTGTCGAGGATAGCTCCGGCAATGATTCCGAGGCCTACACCGATCAGAAGCATGCCTATCTTCAGGGCAAACTTGCCCCAGTTAAACCATGGGACATGGGTTTTGCCTGTATTGAACAGGCTTGCATCCGCGCCTTTCTCAATAAGCGCCATACGTTCCTTGTTACGGGTGGTGTAAAAAAGATACATTATCCCGAATACCATTGCGAAGAAAGAAATAAAGCCAATCAGTGGTTCCATTTTTTTTGTTTATTGGTTAGCAATTACGTTTTGCCCTTTAGACATAGCAAACACTAACCAGGTTACATAAATCAGGGATAAAAAAATAACAAAAGTCCAACAGGTCGTCCCGCGAATTTTGAACTACGCCACAAACCTTTCTCAAAGAGGGGGCAGGAGCTCACAATGGAGATTCATTTTCCCCCCGGAAACAAGAAAGGGGGTAAGAGGAAGTGGGGAGATAAGAAAAGGGGTCAATATGAACAAATTAAAAGTAATTGATTATTAGTATTATAGATTTTTCAGTATTTTTATTGTGATTTTTTATTATTGATTCCCGATAGTCAAATTATTTAATATTATGAACAGAGAAGAAGTTATCGCTTTAAAAAAAGAAATATCCTATCACCTTACTGAAGAACTTCTGCCCTTTTGGACAACACGAATGATAGATAACATAAACGGCGGATATATAACACATTTCGATAAAGATGGGAAAGACTCCGGTGAAGATGAAAAATCGCTTATTGCTCAGACCCGATCTGTTTATACTCTTTCTTCAGCACACCGGGCCGGTTATGGAGAGGGAAAATTAGCCGCATATGCAAAGCATGGAGTTGATTTTCTGATCGATAAAATGTGGGATAAGGAACATGGCGGCTTTTTCTGGATGATGGACCGGCAAGGGAATGTTAAAATCGATCAGAAGATAATTTACGGGCATAGTTTTGCAATATACTCGCTGAGCGAATATACACTTGCCACAGGTGATCCGCGTGGTATTGAGTATGCTGGGAAAGTTTTCGACCTGATTCAAAAGCATTGCGTCGATTCCATGTATGGCGGCTATTGGGAAATGTTCCATCGCGATTGGACACTTTGCGGCCCCGGAGCCCGGGGAGGCGACCGGAAAACGCTCGATGTACATATGCACCTGATGGAAGCTTACACTGCTCTCTATGAATGCACAGGCATGGATGTTCATCGTCGTAAATTGCTCGAGGTTATAGATATCCTTCTTTACCGGATTATTCATCCTGTTTATAAAACCGGCATCCCTCAATTTTTTAAGGACTGGACCGTAGCGCCACAGATTAAATTCGATATTATCTGGGGGTGGGACAGGTTCTCGGAGGATGGGCAGAAGAGTAATGTTGCCGACAATACATGCTATGGCCATAATGCGGAATTTGCCTGGCTCTTAATACATGCTCTTGATATACTGAAAATTTCTCCGGACATTTATCTTGAGGTCTTTAAAGTTATATTCGATCACACAATTGATAACGGGATTGATACGGAATTCGGCGGTGTTTATGTTGAAGGTTCGCATTCAGGTGGTGTATATGACCGGGAAAAAGAGTTCTGGCAACAGGCTGAAGTTTTAATAGGTATGCTCGATGCCTGCATAATGTTTAAAGAGGAAAAATACTGGGCGGCTTATAAAAATGTTCATCGTTTTGTATTCGACAAATTCATCAACAAAGGAGTAGGTGAATGGTTTCCACTCCTGACCCGTCAGGGAGAACCGATATGGACACATATGAGCCATTCATGGAAAGTTAATTACCATACTGTCAGATCGATGGTCCAGAGTATTCAAAGGATGGACAAGATCCTTATGAATCCTTAATTTCAGCAACAGGGGAATAGGATCTGAAAAGTGTAACTAAATTCACCATACTTAAGCATCATGCGTCTTACGTTAACTTTTCTGGACTGGTTGGTATTCTCAACAGTAATGATTGGGAGTCTTTCTTTTGGGATGTATATGGCTTTCCTAAAAAAAGCAGGGCAAAACAGTTCAAATTTTTTCCTTGGCGGACGGTCAATAAAATGGCCGATTATTGGAGCATCAGTTTTTGCAACAAATATCGGGGCTGAACACCTTGTTGGCCTATCAGGCGATTCCTATCGCTATGGGCTATCCGCCGGATCAGTCGAATTGACCACAGCAATAACCCTGGGATTCGCCTGTGCCATTCTCTTCCCCTACTATATGAAGAATAAAATATTCACCATTCCCGAATTCCTTGAAATACGATATAACCGTCATGCCCGGACGTTTTTTTCCGGTTTAATGCTGATTATAAGCATAATGACAAAGCTTGCGTTTACGCTTTTTGCCGGAGCTCTTGTTTTGAACAGTATCCTTGGATGGAACATTATGACTACAATATTTTATATTGGGTTAATAGTTGCCATCTTTACTATTATCGGGGGATTTACCGCAGTTGCTTACACAGATGTCATACAGGTGATAGTCATGATAGGGGGAACTGCAATTATGCTTTTTATAGGTCTTCATAAAGTCGGAGGATGGAGCGGGCTTATGGAGAAGGCACCTCAGATGATGTCGATTGCAAAACCATATGACGATCCGGTATATCCATTCTGGGGTATTCTGGCTACTGCTTTTTATGCCGGGATATTCTATTGGGGCATGGACCAGGTTAACGTGCAGCGAGTTCTGGCAAGTCCTGATCTTAAAAACGCAAGATGGAGTGCTATGTTCGCAACCTTTCTAAAACTTTTTACGATTTTCCTGTTCGCTTTGCCAGGTGTTATTGCATATGCCCTGTACCCGAACGAATTGATGGGAGATGCCACCAAACAAACTTTTGTGCTTTTGCTTAATAAATTTCTTCCGGTTGGTTTAAGAGGTTTACTTATGGCATCATTAATGGCAGCCCTGATTACATCACTGATTGCGGTATTGAACTCGGTTTCAACACTTATAGTACGCGATTTCATTAAGGAGTTTCGTCCGGATGTTTCTGAAAAAAGGCAGGTCTATTATGGACGCCTTGTTATAATTATCATAACATTTTTGGGAATCGGAGCTGCCTATATGGTTTATAAAAACGATGAGGGTCTGTATAAGTACCTTCAAACCATTTCAGCCTACCTTGTGATTCCGGTATTTCCAGCCATTTTCTTTGGGATTGTAAGTAAAAAAGTGACTCTAAAAGCTGCAACAGTTTCTGTAATTATAGGAATTATCTTAACGACTGTTTTCGTGACGGACCAGCTGCTTGGTCCCGAGACCGGCAAAATGATCTTTCCTTTTCTTCATCATAAATTGACATTAAATTTTGGTTATCGGGGACTCTGGGCTGAAATATTTATTACCGGAGTGCTTTTTGCAGTTTCTGCATTCACAGAAAAAACTTCTCCCGAAAAGCTTGAAAAAACGACAATTAACTATTCCAAAGGATTTGAAAAATTCGAAGGAATCACGGATTGGAGATTGCATTTAGGAATTCTTTCGTTAATCACTTTATTTCTATATATCTGGTTAAGCTGACATATCATAAAAAAATAGGAATCTGTAAGTATTCTGACAGGAAAAATTTATAATTATGAAACCCACATGTATCAAATACACAAACACATATGTATATAATTTTCAACCATGTGGGTTCCATCAGACCTTTAAAATCAAAATTATATACTGATGAAAAACGCAATTATCAAACTCAGTTCAATGATCGTGCTGGTTATTCTTTTCGGATGTTCGCCAGGTGTTCAACCGCCTCAGAAGGATGAGAAAGCCGTGAAAAACGATTATTATGTGGCGGCTTATATCTGGCCCTCGTGCCATGATGATTCGCTGGGAAGGGAGAAGTTGTGGCCGGAAGGCACAGGTGAATGGGAAGTTATTAAAAAGGGCAATCCCCGTTTTGACGGACACTACCAGCCACGTCAGCCGCTTTGGGGTTACGAATTGGACAACGATCCGGAGGTGGTGGAAAAATGGATCGATGCAGCCACTGATCATGGTGTAAATGTTTTTGTATACGACTGGTATTGGTATGAAGGGGGCCCCTACCTTGAAAGTGCCCTGAACGATGGTTTCCTCAAAGCAGGGAACAACGAAAAAATGCAGTTCTATATCATGTGGGCCAATCACGATGTAAAGTACAATTATTGGAATTATCACCGCTACAAAGACAATACCGATATCCTGTGGAACGCAAAGGTGGACTGGGAAAATTATCAGATAATTGTGGACAGGGTCATAAACCAGTATTTCATGCGACCCAACTATTTTAAAATCAACGGAGAGCCGGTATTTTCCATTTTCAGTATAGGTAAGTTACTGGAAAGCTTTGATAATAACGCGGAAGAAGCCCGTAAAGCTCTGGATTATTTCCGCGATGAAGTGAAAAAAGCCGGTTTCCCCGGTTTGCATATCCAGTGGAACCAGGGTGGCGGCTCAGTTATGTCGGAAGAGGCTGCTGCAAGGTTTGTCAACAATGTGAAAACTATGGGATTCAATAGTGTTGCCATGTATAATATGGGTGGGACCAATGAAGATTATATCGTGTACGGAAGCAATTCTATAAAGATAAGAGAACAAATGGACGCTATTCTCGATGTGCCGGTTTTCCCATGTGTTTCCATAGGTTGGGACGATACACCGCGCTTCCCTGCAAAAGGCATGAAAGATGTGGTACACTACCACAATACTCCCCAAAGTTTCGCAACCCTGCTCGCCAAAGCGAAAAAATATGCTGACAGCCACCCCGAACAGCCCAGACTGATCACCATCAACGCATGGAACGAATGGGTGGAAGGCAGTTACTTGTTGCCCGACATGCTCAATGGGTTCGGATATCTGGAGGCAGTGAAGGAGGTGATCATTGACGAGAAATACAACAGGTATTAATCCGACAAAAAATGCCGCAGGATATCAGGAAATACTCAGTTAATTCCGGTAACCAAACGGTAACTTTATGCGTCAAAGAACCGGAATGGAACCAGGAAGCGACAAATACTACATTGAAAAGGTTCTTGCAGGGAATGTAAATGCATTCTCCTGTCTTGTTGAGGTGCATAAAGACAAAGCCTTCAACCTTGCCTTCAGGATTTGCGGTAACAGGGAAGAAGCCGAGGAGATTGCCCAGGATGCTTTTCTCAAGGCTTACAGATCGCTTAGTGATTTCAGGATGAAAAGCAGTTTTGCCACCTGGCTCTACAGGATAGTCTATAATACAGCTATCTCGCTGGTCAGGACAAGAAAAGGCAAGGTCCTGTCGCTCGAGGAATTCCCGGCTGATGCGGTCGATTTCCTTTCGTCAACTGAAAATGAGGAAGAGGCTGCCGCTGAATATAAAAACGCTTTGATTAATTTTGCACTTCAGAATTTACCTGAAGACGAAAGAGGACTGATCACACTTTATTATTATAATGAACTTCCCTCTGATGAAATTTCAAAGATCACCGGTATCAACAAGACCAACCTGAAGGTAAAGCTCTTCAGGGCCAGACAAAAGATGGCCGGTATAATAAGAAAGGCTGAAATGAAAAATGTTTTTCTGCCATGAAAATAAATGAAATAAACGACGACAAGCTTCTGGAAAAGTATCTCAATCGCGAAACTCTTGAGAAGGCCCCGGAAGGATTTGTATCCAAAACCCTGACCAGGATCAGGATTGAAACAGCGCCAGAGAGAAAAAACTTCCTTGTGCGGAACAGGGTGCCTGTTATATCTGCCATCGTAATTTCAGTGCTGATTACGGCCGCAGCCCTAATACCTTCGCAGGGCCAGGGGACTGCATTCTCCACGATCGCTGAAAATATAAACCTCCCGGGATCCTTTCTCCAGGGTCTGTCAGATATCAGAATCCCTGAAATCACTATTCCGGGAATAATAATTCCGGAATGGCTGCCGTATGCTATGATAACTATATTACTGTTTGGATTTGTGGATCGTGCCCTGTTCAGAATTTTCCACAGGGAATAGTCCCGGATTCAGCGGGATGTTTTATTACTTATTCACGCGGGTGTTCAGCCCCTTCGAATTAAGCGATCTGCTCATGGCAACAAGCACTTCCCTTATACCAAGTTTAATGTCGCAGCTTCCCTTGAGGTGAACAATCAGGGCACATTGTTCAGCCTGAACCGGATCGTGTCCGCAGACCTCGACCAGCGACCTTATCACATGGTCGAAAGTATTCACTTCATCATTGAACAGGATAAGCGAATGTACTTCATCACCGCTCCCCAGCCTGTCGCCCCTGCGTAATGTTTTCTCCTTCATCGCTATTTCTCAAAAAGTTTCTTTGCCGTATCCAATGGTATCTCCCTGCTTCCCGCATAAGCAACAACCCTGGCTTCACTGTGACCGTTGCGCTGAAGCAGGTCGGCGTAATCGAAAGCGCTTTCAAAAGTAATAAATTTTCCTATCAGATATATCAGGGTATCGTCATCAGCCTGAATTATTTCAAATCCCCGGCTTCCTGCCATTGTCCTGTAATTACCAATGATCTCATCCTTTAGCGGCTCGCCAGATCTTGTCACCTCAACCCTGAACGAGAGCGTGGCAGGTTCATCAGGTTCAGCGACCTTAGCGGTTTCAGATTCAATCAGAGACCTGACGCTCCATTCCTTCTCCATCAGAAGGGCCCTTTCAAGCGAAACAGTTTTGCCGTCCAGAACGGCTGTCACAAAGGAATCCCTGAAGCCCATCTGCCGTAATGTTCCCAGCGACCTCTCAGCATCTTCCATTCTGCGGAACATGCCTGCAAAATATCTCATTGATGATGTACCCGGCACACTGTACATGTATACAGGCGTAATCCCCCTGAAGAATGCCGGATCGACAGGCTTGCTGAACACCCCCATCTGAATACGGTAAACCAGTCCGGCAGGTGCCTGCGGATCAACCGGGATAACCTGGTTCCGGATCTTTTCCGTATCGGTCTCTATACTGAACAATGAAATCACAATCGCGGCAGCAGGTTCCTGCTTAGCCGGTTCCTGCTTGGTATCTCTGAGGTCGTCATCAACCGGGTGTATACCGGCCTGACCAAACTTTTCATCGGCAATCCTTTGATAATCACGAGCCAGGGCTTCTGTTTCCGCTGCTTTTTCTTCCACTGCCTTTTGCTGTGAAGGAGTAAGAACAATATTTTGCTTCCTGTAGTCCGAAGCAACGGCACTAAGCGAATCAGCCTTCACCTGGTACTTCATGGCTTCAGACAGCACCCTGTCATATTCAGCCGGAACTTCCTTCTTCAGCGGGGGCTGTTTCTCAATAACCTGACCGGCCGGCTTTTCAGCAGGCGGAGCAGCAACGGCTGCCGCGGCTTTAATTTCCTGTCCGGGAAGACTGCCTCTGCGTTCGTTGCATTCCCTTACGTATCCTGCAACATTCAACTCCCTTGCCTTCTTATGACCGGCCTTTTCCCTGAATTGGTCATATGAATCAATGGCCTCCGGAAACCTTCCGGCAAGATGATTTGCCCTGCCAAGATAGTACCATGCATCATCAGGAATGATATCCGTACCTGCAGAATCTTCGATCGCTTCTTTCAGATAATCCGCTGCCCTTCCCGGATCGCTTTCCAGATTGACAAGGCAGACTCCCGAATAGTATTTGTAAAGGGCAAAAGAATAAACATCAAGTAAAGCCTCAAACTCAACAAAAGCCTTCCCGTATTCTCCCCTGCCGAAAGATTCCATCGCTGCCTGCCGCGAGGGCCTGACAGCCATGTCCTGAGAATAGATAATACCCTGAAGGGCAAGAACCGTAAGTGAAACGAAAATCTGAATTTTCAACTTGAAAATTTCGTGTTAATAACAATTTTTACCATATAATCAGAAAACAGTTCAAACTTCGTAAATTTAACCCTAATTACAAAATTCATACAATCATGGTGAAACTTAAAGAAGGCATGTCGGCCCCGTCGTTCGAAGGAGTTGACCAGGAAGGCCGTACCGTTAAGCTCAGCGATTTCTCCGGCAGAAAGCTGGTTCTTTATTTTTATCCCAAGGATAATACATCGGGATGCACCGCGGAAGCCTGCAGTCTGCGCGACAGCCACGAAGAATTCCTGAATAAGGGATTTGCCGTGGTGGGCGTCAGTACCGACAGCGAAAAATCGCATAAGGGATTCGCAGAGAAATATTCCCTGCCCTTTCCTCTCATTGCCGACACCTCAAGGAAAATAGTTAATGATTACGGGGTTTATCAGGAGAAAAAAATGTACGGGAAAAGTTTTTTCGGAATTGTCAGAACCACTTTCATCATTGACGGAAAAGGAAAAATAGAGAAAATCATCGCTAAAGTTGACACAAAAAATCATTCGGAACAGATATTCAAACTATACCAGTAATAAAGACCAATATGAGCAACGAAAGAAAGGAAATCAGCAAGGATAAGCTGAAAGCGCTTGAAGTTACAATCGGCAAAATCGAAAAGGATTTCGGCAAGGGAACAATTATGAAACTTGGCGATCATGCCATTGAAAATGTCCAGATAATACCGTCGGGATCAATAGCCCTCGATTCGGCGCTGGGTATCGGAGGATACCCCAGGGGACGCGTCATCGAGATATACGGACCGGAAGCCTCCGGGAAAACGACACTGGCAATCCACGCCATTGCCGAAGCCCAGAAGAACGGAGGCATAGCAGCCATTATTGATGCGGAACATACATTCGACAGGAATTATGCTGAAAAACTTGGCGTCGACATCGAAAACCTCCTTATATCCCAGCCCGACAACGGGGAACAGGCTCTCGAAATAACCGACAACCTTATCCGCTCGGGCGCTCTCGATATTATTGTAATCGACTCGGTTGCAGCGCTGACCCCAAAGGCTGAAATCGAAGGTGAAATGGGCGATTCCAAAATGGGACTGCAGGCCAGACTAATGTCGCAGGCTCTCAGAAAACTTACTGCAAACATCAGCAAGACAAACACCTCGTGCGTGTTCATCAACCAGCTGAGGGAAAAAATCGGAGTTATGTTCGGAAACCCCGAAACAACAACCGGAGGAAATGCCCTTAAGTTTTATGCATCGGTCAGGCTCGACATCCGCCGGACAAGCCAGCTTAAGGATGGCGAAGAGATCATCGGCAACAGAACAAGGGTCAAAGTCGTGAAGAACAAGCTCGCCCCCCCGTTCAGAAAAGCCGATTTCGACATTCTCTATGGTGAGGGGATCTCACAGCTTGGTGAAATTGTAGATCTCGGAGTCGATTTCGATATAATCAAAAAAAGCGGTTCGTGGTTCAGCTACGGCGATACCAAGCTTGGTCAGGGAAGAGATGCGGTTAAGATGATTATTAAGGACAACCCTGAGCTTTATGATGAACTGAAAACAAAAATATCCGAAGCTCTTAAAAAGCAATAATAACAATAGCCTATCCGATATGAAGAGGACTTCTTACCTTTTGATGATTGCGATCGTCCTGATCCATGTTTCGTGCAAACAGAAAGCCCCCGAAATAACTTCCCGGGATGTGCCGGAGGATATAAACACCAGCCTTACGGAAGAAGAAAAGGCAGGAGGTGTAATGACTCCGGAGATAATGCAGAAATTCGGCCGGCTGGGATCTTTTGCCCTTTCGCCCGACGGTTCAACCGTGCTCTATACCGTCACCCTTACCGATCTTCCGACTGAAAGAAGGCAAACCGACATCTTCAGGATCCCTGTTTCGGGAGGCGAACCGGTACGGCTCACAACCGGCGGAGGCAGCTCTCCCCAGTGGTTTGACGAGGGAAATAAAATTGCCTTCGTCAGCGGCTCAGATCTCATGACCATGAATCCCGACGGATCGGAATTAACCAGGGTGGAAGGAATCTCAGGATTTGAGATATTCAACATTTCACCCGACGGCAAGAAGATTTTCTTCACAAAAAGAGTAAAACTCGACCAGACTGCAAACGAGAAACATGACTTTCCGAAGGCAAATGTCAGAATCATAAATGACCTGATGTACAGGCACTGGAATGCATGGAGCGATTACTCATACAGTCATATCTTCGTTGCCTCCTTTAACGGTAAAAACGTTTCGGGAGAAAAGGACATAATGAAGGATCAGAAGTACGAATCACCCACGGCACCTTATTACTCCGAAAGCGAGATAGCATGGAGCCCCGATGGCAAATACATTGCCTACACTTCAAAGAGGCTCAGGGGTATTGAAGACGCAAGAAGCACCAATACCGACATTTACCTCCATGAGCTGGCAACCGGAAAGGAAATAAATATCACAGAGGGCAACGGAGGATACGACAAAAATCCGGTTTTCTCGCCCGACGGTTCGGTAATTGCTTTTCAAAGCATGGAAAGGAACGGCTATGAAGCCGATCTCGACCGTCTTTTTGTTTACAATATAAGCAGCAGGACCCGCACCTGGGTATCAAAGGGATGGGAGTTCGATGTTGAAAATCTGTCATGGGCCGATGATCAGAACATCTGGCTCAGCTGCTCCCACCTCGGCACTTCACAGATATTCAGGATTAACCTGAATGCAAAAAAAGTTGAAATGGTTACTGAAGGGGTTCATAACCTGGGACCGCTCAGCCTGAAATCGGGTGTGCTGGTTGCGGGAATTGCCTCTATGTCGATGGCTCCGGAAATAGCTGCCGTTGACATGACATCGGGGGAGATAAGACAGATAACAGCCATTAACAGGAAAATTTACGAATCAGTAAGGATGGGGAAGGTGGAGGAAAAGTACATAAAAACAAAAGACAACAAGGACCTCCAGATGTGGGTGGTCTTTCCCCCATCATTCGATCCGGCTGAAAAATACCCTGCACTTCTTTTCTGCAACGGAGGACCCCAGTCTACACTCGACCAGTTCTGGTCGTACAGGTGGAACCTCCAGATGATGGCAGCAAAGGGCTATATTGTTTATGCTCCCAACAGGCGGGGCGTTGCCGGTTTCGGACAGGCCTGGAAGGAACAGATATCAGGCGACTACGGCGGAGCCAATATGCAGGATTATCTCGATGCAACTGACGCGATGGCCGCAGAAACTTACGTCGACCGGGAAAAAATGGCAGCTGTGGGAGCAAGTTACGGAGGATTCTCGGTCTACTATCTTGCGGGTATCCACGGAGGACGCTTCAAGGCTTTCATATCCCATTGCGGCATGTTCAACTTTACAAGCTGGTACGGATCCACGGAGGAACTTTGGTTCCCCAACAAGGACATTGAGGGACCTTACTGGAACAATCCCCTTAGCTACCAGTACTCACCTCACCTCAGGGTTGAGGAATGGGATACACCTATTATGATAATAGTAGGCGCCAACGACTTCAGAATTCCATACACCCAAAGTCTCGAAGCATTCCAGGCTGCACAGATTCTGGGAGTTCCGAGCCGGTTGCTTTTCTTCGAGGATGAAACCCATTTCGTGCTTAGGCCGCAAAACTCGGTAATATGGCAGAGGGAGTTCTTCGAGTGGCTGGAGACGTACCTGAGATAGGCGCAGGCTTCGCAGGCCATAGCTTCAGCGAAGGCCTGGCACAGGGCACAGGGCGCAGGGCAGGGGACTGCGAGAAATATTTTTTATTTTAAAATACTTATCACAAGTTCCACTTTTTCTTCGGTCGGCAGTTCACCGTCGATCCAGTGGATCACAACCCCTCGCCGTTCCATACCCCTAAACCAGGTCATCTGCCTCTTGGCAAACTGATGTATCGCAATTTCAAGTGAGTGAACCATCTCATCGTATCCAATCTTCCCGGTAAGGAAAAGGGTGATATACTTATACTCCAGTCCGTAATAGATAAGTGTTTCGGGATCAATGCCGCGATCGAGAAGTTTCTGCACTTCCCCCACCATACCCTCTTCAAGCCTCGACTTAAGTCTCGCGCTTATCCTTGCACGTCTGGCCTCACGGCTGTACAGCACACCTATAACCAGTGGAAAGGTGGCAGGGAAGCCTGCAAGCGTCTCACCATGATCAGCAAGGTACTTTTCAATTTCAATAGCCCTGACAGCCCTCTTTCTTGTGTCAATATCGGTGACATTATGGAGTTTCCTGTATGAAGCAAGGATCGATGTCAGTTCTTCCATGGTCTTTTCCTCAAGCGACTTTCTCAGCAGGGGATCGGGAGGCACCTCAGGCAGCCTGTAACCCGATACCACAGAATCAATGTACATACCCGATCCTCCGCACACAACCGGGAAAATGTTCCTTTCCCTCAGATCCGCCATGACCTCTGTGAAATCGCGGTGATACTCGAAAAGGCTGTAACGATAACCAGGATCCCTTATATCTATCAGGTGATAAGGAACCTTGATCCCGTCAACTTCATAGTCGCTGTAATCCTTTCCTGTACCGATGTCCATCTGCCTGTATATCTGGCGCGAATCGGCACTGATAATCTCACCCCCGAGCCTGAGGGCAAGACGGGCCGCCAGACCTGTCTTTCCCGATGCAGTGGGACCAGTTACCACAACCATGTCGTATCCGGACGATCTCTTTTCTACTTCCATCATTCAGAATTCATCAGAACAAGCAAATTACCATAAATTTACTTAATTTTGGACCACTAAACCAAGTCGCAGATGGATTTTAAATTTCTGGCTGACACTGTCAGGAACCTTATCCTGAGCACCCTTAAGGAATGGGATGCAATTTATACCGGAAACAAGCCGTACAGGGTGTTTTCTCAAAGTCTTTTCTTACCCCTGGTGGTACTTGCTTCAATATCAACTTTCCTTGGAGCATTCCTCTTCACAAACACCGAGCTTTCAAACTTCTATTCGGTGATTGCCGGCCTGAGGTATTTCGCAATCATAACGATCGTTGTGTACGGAACTGCCCTGGGGCTGAGAGAGATGATGAGATCGTTCGGGTACGGGAACGATTTTGGCATAGCTTTCAAGCTAGTCTGCTGCTCTATCGTCCCCCTGCTGCTATGCCAGATACTAAGCCAGCTTTTTGAATCATTCATTTTTGTTAACATACTGGCTTTTTTCGGTTTTTATATCCTCTATACCGGAATAGAAAGAATGTTGGCGCCGTCGGATTCCGACCGCCTGAAACTGATGATAGGTGTCCCGTTGATTTTCTTTATCCTGTATATCCTGACCGGAAGAATCATTACGCAGATAACGGACAAGTTCTATTTCTCATTTTTTGCCTGAGATAATAAATGAGAACAAACGGATCCGATATTGTAATCAGAAATAAAAAGGCTTCTCACGATTATGAGTTCCTTGAGAAATTCATTGCAGGAATAAAGCTTACGGGAACCGAGATAAAATCAATAAGGGCAGGCAAGGCGGCACTTACTGATTCCTTCTGCCAGTTCACAAACGGTGAGCTTTACCTGAAAGGAATGCATATTGCCGAATACTGGTGGGGAAACCTCAATAACCACGATCCGCTGAGAGAGAGGAAACTTCTGCTGAAGAACAGGGAACTGAGGAAGCTGGAAAGGAAGGTCAAGGAATCAGGACTTACAATAATAGCAATAAAGGTTTTCATCAACGAAAGAGGACTGGCGAAAGCCGAGATCGCCATTGCCAAGGGCAAAAAGGAATATGACAAGCGCGAAACCCTGAAACGGCGGGATGCCGACAGGGAGCTTGACAGGGCAAGAAAGAAATAGCTAGAAGTTCGGGCTCAGCAGGTATCTCGAGTAGAACTTTGAAATATACTCCACCGCCTCGTCAGACGTATCAACCAGTGTGAAAATATCAAGGTCCTCAGGAGATATATTCCGTTCCTCGGAAAGCATCACGTCTTTTATCCAGTTTATCAGTCCCGTCCAGTACTTTTTCCCTACCAGGACGATCGGAAACTTCCCTATCTTTCTTGTCTGTATCAGAGTGATCGCCTCAAACAACTCATCAAAAGTCCCGAACCCTCCGGGCAGCACGATGAATCCCTGTGCATACTTCATGAACATCACCTTCCTTACGAAAAAATGATCGAAAGTGATGAGCTTGTCGGAATCGATAAAGGCGTTAGCGCTTTGTTCAAAGGGAAGGTCGATATTTATTCCGACTGACTTTCCGTTGCCTTTTCTTGCTCCCTTGTTTGCGGCTTCCATTATCCCGGGACCTCCACCGGTTATCACGCCGTATCCGTTCTGAACAAGTTTGTATGCTATATCCTCAGCAAGCTTGTAGTATTTGTCATTCCAATGTGTCCTGGCCGATCCGAATATTGAAACGCAGGGACCAATTCTTGCCAGTTTTTCAAATCCTTCAACCAGTTCAGAGATGATTTTAAACACCCTCCACGAATCGGTAGTATGTATCTCGTGCCACGACTTCTGTGCAAATGCTTCCACGATAGGATCTGCGTGCTTTTCCTCCTTCATAACCTGATTTTTGTTGAATTCAAATATAAGTAAAATCTAATCACTGAGCTCATTCTCAAGAAATCTGGCAGTATGACTCTCCTTGCAGTTCAGAAGCTCCTCAGGGGTCCCGGAAAAAATCAGTTTACCTCCACTCTTTCCTCCCTCCGCTCCAAGGTCGATTATATGATCGGCCATTTTTATCACATCCATGTTATGTTCGATGACAATAACTGTGTTTCCCCTGTCGATAAGCTTATTCAGTACTTCAAGAAGAACCCTGATGTCTTCAAAATGAAGACCGGTGGTGGGCTCGTCAAGTATGTAAAGCGTCTTTCCCGTATCCTTTCGAGCCAGCTCTGTGGCCAGTTTAATTCTCTGTGCTTCGCCTCCCGAAAGTGTTGTCGACTGCTGTCCGAGCCTGATGTATCCCAGTCCCACATCCTGAAGGGTTTTTATCTTATGATAGATCGACGGGATATTGGCAAAGAATTCAACGGCCATGTTTACCGTCATATCCAGGACATCACTGATCGACTGTCCCTTGTATTTGACCTCCAGTGTCTCCCTGTTGTACCTTTTACCGTTGCATTCGGTGCACAGCACATATACATCGGGGAGAAAATTCATTTCGATGGTCTTGACCCCTGCGCCCTCGCAGCCTTCGCACCTGCCCCCCTTTACGTTGAAGGAGAACCTGCCGGCGCCGAATCCCCTGATCTTTGCCTCTGTTGTCTGTTCAAATAGCTTGCGTATGTCGGTGAATACACCTGTATATGTAGCCGGATTCGACCTTGGTGTCTTGCCGATGGGCGCCTGGCTCACTTCAATTACCTTGTCGAGATGCTCTATCCCATGTAAATCCCTGTACGGAAGCGGAGTCTTCCCGGAGTTATGGAATCTCCTTGCCAGTGCAGGGTGAAGAGTCTGATTTACAAGCGACGATTTACCGCTTCCCGACACACCGGTAACACAGATGAAAGTACCAAGAGGATAAATCACATCGACATTTTTTAGATTATGCCCTGTGGCACCGGTCATTACCAGATACTTTCCGTTACCCTGTCTCCTTTCGGCAGGTATAATGAATTTATGGCTGTTGTTCAGGTAGCCAGCTGTAAGAGTGTCAAAAGTCTTTATCTCGGCCGGTGAGCCCACTGCCACTATCTCACCGCCGTGGCGTCCTGCCCCCGGACCCATGTCTATGATATGATCCGACGACTGAATCATCTCCTTGTCGTGCTCCACCACTATCACCGAGTTGCCCGCATCCCTTAACTGTTTCAGCGAGGAGATCAGCCTCCTGTTGTCCCTCTGATGAAGTCCTATGCTGGGCTCATCAAGGATATAAAGGACATTCACCAGTTTCGAGCCGATCTGGGTTGCAAGTCTTATTCGCTGACTCTCCCCTCCCGAAAGAGTCCTTGCTCCCCTGTTGAGAGAAAGATAATCGAGCCCCACCTCAACCAGGAATCCAAGCCTTGCCCGTATCTCCTTGAGTATTTCGGAGCCAATCAGCCTCTGCTTATCCGACATTCTCTCCTCAACGTCCTCCATGAATGCCGACAACTCCCTGATATCAAGTGAAGCAAGCTCCCCGATATTCTTACCGTCGATCCTGAACCACAGCGATTCCTTCCTCAGCCTTGTCCCGCTGCACTCCGGGCATGTATCGTACTGAACATACTGATCGCGCATTCTCGAACCGTTCTTCTTGCCGTTAATCACCTCTATGTTCCCGACGAAATTAACCACTCCCTCAAATGTCATGAAATAGTTGGAAGTCATCCCCAGCGGGGTGTTCGAGAGTTTGAGTATTTCATCCGATCCGTAAAGCACCTTGTTGATGGCCTCTTCGGGGATATCCTCTATCGGAGTGTCGAGGGTGAATCCGTTCTTTTCGGCTATTGCTTCAATCTGCCAGAAGATCCAGACATTCTTGTACTTGCCAAGCGGCTCTATGCCGCCCTTCCTTATACTGAGCGAAGGATCGGGAATCAGTTTCCTGATGTCAATGCTCGATATCTCACCAAGTCCGTTGCAATGAGGACAGGCTCCCACCGGGGAATTGAATGAAAAGGTGTGAGGCGCTGGTTCGTTATAGGAGATCCCGGTAACCGGACACATGAGATGGCGGCTGAAGTATCGCGGCTCAGTCGTGTCTGCTTCAAGAACCATCATCACACCATCGCCCTGGTCGAGCGACATAAGTACAGAATCGTGCAGGCGCTTGTCGGTCACATCACCTACCCTGAACTTGTCGATAACGAGCTCGATATTGTGAGTTTTGTACCTGTCGAGCTTAAGCCCGTGAGTTATCTCCTTTATCTGTCCATTGATCCTGACATTAAGGAATCCCTTCCTGCGCAGCTGTTCAAAAAGCTCCTTGTAGTGTCCCTTCCTTCCTTTCACAACTGGCGCCAGGAAGTATATCTTTTTGCCGGCATACCGGCTTATTACAAGCTCGAGTATCTGATCGTCGGTGTACCTGACCATCTTTTCACCAGAAGCCCAGGAGTAAGCATCCCCTGCTCTGGCATACAGAAGTCTCAGAAAATCATAAATTTCGGTGATTGTACCTACCGTCGACCTCGGGTTTTTGTTTGTGGTTTTCTGTTCTATGGAGATAACAGGGCTAAGACCGGTTATCTTGTCGACATCAGGCCTTTCCATACCCCCAAGGAACTGACGGGCATAGGCCGAAAGCGTCTCCATGTAACGTCTCTGGCCCTCTGCATAAATAGTGTCGAAGGCAAGCGACGACTTTCCGCTTCCGCTCAGGCCCGTGATTACGACAAGCCGGTTCCTCGGAATTGTAACATCAATGTTCTTCAGATTGTGAACCCTGGCTCCGTATACCCTTATCTCTTCCTTCATCACAACGCCAGCTTCTCCGTTATCAGTCGTTTATACCTTCGTATACCCGTGTACGCATCCCCTCATCCGGAATCTTTATCAGGTATTCCTTGTTCGGACGGGGGGAAAAGTAAGGCTTCCTGAGCCACGGGTTAAGGTACTTGAGCATTTTGTAATTTGTATTGTATTTCGCCGCGAAATCCGAAAAATCAGTTATGGCAGTGTCAACCTTCACCTCACGGTACGAAAGAGGCGGATAAAGGTCGCTTTTGTCCATGTCAAATCCGAAGCGGGCCGGATCGGTTATTACCAGCTTGTAAGCCACGACCCTGAAAATATACCTTGCGGTTTCCTCATTAAGCAGAAGATCGTAATAATTGTTCTGCTTCTGGATTCCTACCTGTTCATCAACTGATCCCCTGCCTCCGTTATATGACGCTGCGGCCAGCGTCCAGTTACCATACTTCTCATAGGACTTCCTTATAAAACCGCACGCAAACTCAGTTGACTTCTCGAGATGATATCTTTCATCTATGACATTGTTTATCTCCATTCCTGCTTCCCTTCCGGTAGCGGCCATAATCTGCCAGAAACCGGTTGCGCCGGCTGGCGACACCACGTTGTTGAATTCGCTCTCTGCCGCCACAAGATATTTGAAGTCATCGGGGATACCGTTTTCCTTAAGTATCTTTTCAATCACGGGAAAATACCTGTATGCCTTCTTGATTATCAGAATCGTTGAAGAATGCCTGTATGCGCTTGTAAGCAATTCGCGGTCGAGGCTCTCGCGTGTGTCAAAATTCTCAACAGGCATCCTTTCTCCGGCAAAGGTAACCTCGTCAGGTAATTTGTAAGGCCTGTTGAACACTGCGGAATCAACTGACGAAACGGGCTCATGACTTCTTGCAAAACTTTTAAAACTCTGGTTAACAATAAATACCGAAACGGCCAGGCCAGCCAGACCGAGTCCAAAGACAAGTGATCTTATGTTCGATTTAATCATGATAAAACTACGGGTGATAAAACAAATTGCAAAGGTAGTTATTTTACGGCTTAATAATAAGCCGGCACTATCCCATAATGAACAAAAAGCGTTAAAAAGGGTGAAAAGGATTGTCAGAAGAAAGAAGCTAAATCAGAAGCGGTACGACAAGCCCGAGAAGATACCGAATGAATACGGGTTTGCAGAAATGCCTCTTATGCTGCTGAAGGGATTAAGATAGTAGCGGATTGTAGGCTCGAGGTTAAGAGAGACTTTATCGGAGATGGTGTATTCCATTCCCATCCCGAGTGAACTGCTTACCAGGAAGGTGTTCAATCCGGCTGTCTTTCCTATATCATACTTACTGCCGCCTATCATGGCATGCACCGAATTGTTTACGAGAAGGTTATATGACATACCCCCGATAAGGTTGAAATCGATGCCTCTGTCAAGGATCTTGTACCTCAAAACAACCGGCATCTCAAGGTAGCCGAAATTCTGGAAAAGGGAGTTGTCGATCAGGGGAAGGCTGGCCTTTGTCGGATCGAACACATCCCTGGTGTACATGGTAAGAACCCTTTCGCTCATGTTATCAGTAAGGAACACATCCGGATTATCAGTCTGAATGAGCCCGGCAGAGGTATGAACCATAAAGTTGTGATCGCCCTTTGTATAGTCGAACTGGCGGAAACCGGAGAAGGATTGTATATTATCCACTTCGTTGCCTACGGAGGAATAGTAGAGGCCTGACTGAATGCTTAACTTACGGCTTATCTTATATGAAAAACCTACACCTCCTGAATATGATAACCTTGACTGTTCGAGGGGGAAACTGCCGGCCATTTCTCCGCCCTGGCTTCCGGGCCTCAGGTAATACATTGGAGAAGCCATTGCCGTCAGAGTCCATCTGTCATCCTTTTTAGCGGCATCTTCGATTACTGGTTCATAAACCGGATTATAGAAAGCAGGTGATTCGTTGTTGACCGCTTGGGGACTGCGAAAGCCGATAAGAGAGGAAGAGGCCTGGAAGTTGGTGCTGAATTCGGGCGGACCGGTTTCCGTAACAAAAGCCTGCAAGCCGGCCTGACCATCCGTCGGATCAGTATCCGTTCCCGTGAGCTGCGCAGCCTCCTGCCCGATTCCCGGGGAAGCGGCCAGCCTGTCGCCTGAAGGTACCATCCTTACAAGAGCCGGGTCGGCCGGTACTGCCTGACGGAATATCTGATCCTGACCAAAGGAAATAACAGGTTCATTGAACGATGAAGGGATCTGCCTGCTCATCCGGTAAGCCAGAAAGCTCACAGACAGCAATATTGCAATAAGGGCTGCGGTTCTGAGGAACACAAGGGATCTCTGCTTCTTCCTGATTATAGGCAGAATGTTGTTCCATACCTCAGGCGGGGGAAGGACCTCAAAATCCTTAAGTCCGTTCCTGAATAGAAGATCGATATTTGCCCTTTCGTCAGCCATTTACTGCACTCTGTTTTATTCCTGTATATAAACTCACCTTCTTCTGAAGAATCATCCTCGCCCTCGACAGGTTTGATTTTGAAGTGCCCTCGGAGATATTTATCATCTTGCTTATCTCCTTGTGCGAATAGCCTTCAATTGCAAACAGGTTGAAAACCATCCTGTATTTAGGCGGAAGCTGTCTGATGATGTCCAGAAGGTCAACTGCCTCAAGCCCCGAGTAATCATTATTATCAGGATCCGCATCCGGTTCCTGAATCTGATCGATATCATCAACCCTGAAAAGATTATGCTTACTGCGAAATTTCTCGAGAGCGGTGTTGACCATTATCCTGTGCATCCATCCTTCAAAAGAACCTTCATGCTTGTAATGGATGAGGTTGTCAAAAATCTTTATGAATCCTTCCTGAAGTATATCCCTCGCCTCATCATCATTACCGGAATACTGGAGGCACACCGCATAAAGCCTTGCGGCATGACGCCTGTACAGAAGTTCCTGATCCCTTCTGTTGCCAGCCAGACAACCTTTGATTATATTTTTTATATCAGGCAAAGTTCAACGCCTTTTGACAACATAAATATAAACAATATATGTCTGATAAAACATGGCAATTCCATTAGATTGATGAAAAAAACTGCCAAAAGGTTGCGTCTAACCCTGAATAAACAGATCTACAGATGTATCACTTCCCCGTAAGCGGCCGCTGCAGCCTCCATAATGGCCTCAGACATTGTGGGGTGCGGGTGGACTGACTTGATTATTTCATGGGCAGTGGTTTCGAGTTTCCTGGCAACCACGAGCTCTGAAATCATCTCTGTCACATTTGCACCGATCATATGTGCACCAAGCAGTTCACCATAAGCCGCATCGAAGATAAGCTTCACGAATCCGTCTTTTGAACCCGAAGCGCTTGCCTTGCCGGAGGCTGTGAACGGGAATTTGCCCACCCTGATCTCGCGTCCGGCTGCTTTTGCCGCTGCTTCCGTCATTCCGCACGAGGCTATTTCGGGCGTAGTGTAAATGCACGACGGAATGTTATTATAATCAACAGGTTCCGGATCAAGCCCTGCCATCTTTTCCACACAGGCAATACCTTCAGCCGAGGCTACATGAGCCAGCGCCGGACCGTGTACGATGTCGCCTATGGCATGAATGCCGGGAACATTGGTGCGATAGAATTCATCCACAATCACCTTTCCCTTCTCAGTTTTTACTCCGGCCCCCTCCAGACCAATTCCGGTTATGTTGGTCTCCACTCCAACTGCCGAAAATACAATATCAGTCTCCACCTCCTCATAACCCTTCGGTGTCTTTATCCTTACCCTGCATTTATCGCCTGAGGCATCGGCCGATTCAACTGACGAATCGGTCATAACTCTCATTTTCATCTTCTTGAATGATCTTTCCAACTGCTTTGAAACCTCCTCGTCCTCGAGCGGAACAATCCGTGGAAGAAACTCGACAAGAGTCACGCTGGTCCCCAGTGTCTGGTAGAAGGAAGCAAACTCGCTCCCGATGGCTCCTGAACCAACAACTACCATCGACTCAGGCTGGACAGGCAGGGTCATAGCCTCCCGGTATCCTATTATCTTTTTCCCGTCCTGCTTCAGTCCGGGCAATTCCTTCGATCTTGCCCCGGTGGCAACTATAATGTTTTGGGCTGTGTAAGTCTTCTTGGTTCCGTCATCCGCCGTGACTTCCACTTTACCGTCGCCGGCCAGAACCCCGAAACCCTTTAAAAGCTCAATATTATTCTTGCGGAACAGGAACTGAACACCCTTGCTCATTCCCTCTGCTACTCCCCTGCTCCTGGCTATTATTGCCCCGAAGTCAGCTATTGCCTCACCGCCTGTCTTTATTCCGTACTCTTCTGCATGACTGACGTACTCAAAGACCTGCGCACTCTTCAATAACGCTTTTGTAGGGATGCATCCCCAGTTCAGGCAGATTCCGCCTATCTCCGACTTCTCCACAACAGCCACTTTCATCTTCAGCTGTGATGCCCTGATGGCGGCAACATATCCGCCCGGGCCGCTTCCTATTACCAAAAGATCATAATCCATGTCTGATTTCTTTATTGTTATTCAATAATTTTTTATCGTAAAACAATATCTCAATTATTGTTATTCAATAATTTTTTATTGTTATTTTTCAGTTTTAATCCTGTTATCCTGCTCACCAGCTTTGCTCCGAGCCAGATAACTACAAGAGTGAATATTATAGTCGCCCCCACCGGGATGCCCCCATAGTATGAAATCACATACCCTGCAGCTGTTCCGGCAAAGGCTGCCACCACCGACCATACAACAATTTTTGAATATTTCCTTGTGAAAAGCATTGCAATATTCGGCGGTATGGTAAGCAGTGATATAACAAGAACAACTCCCGCCATCCTAATGTTCAGCACTATTGTAAGAGCAATAAGCGATGTGGTGACATACCTGAAAAAATCAACGCGGGAGGTGAAGGTTCTGGCATACTGCTCATCAAATGATATATAGAGTATCATCCTGTAAAACATCGTGAACCATATGATAAGAACTGCCGACATGATTCCGAGAGCTATGATGTCGCCGTAAGTCACAGTCAGAATACTGCCGAAAAGATAGCTTATCAGGTTGGGTGCATAACCGGGTGTCAGGTAGATGAAAATGATCCCGATGGCCATTCCAAGCGCCCAGAGGATGCCTATTGCAGAGTCTTCCCTGA
>CAYQRF010000020.1:0-24459 GCA_964419775.1 uncultured Rikenellaceae bacterium | reverse complement strand
ACCTCGCCCGTAATCTTTTTGTAAGTATCGCCAATGATCGGACAGGTAAGCACTACCGGTTTGTTCGGATTCAGATTTGCCAGTGATATATGCATTTTACCCTCATTGTCGACGGATGCTGATGCTGATACTGCCGGGATCCTGCGATCGCCGAATTCGTAATCCTCACATTTGAGGTCGGTTTTAAGGAGCCTTGCTTCCTGATGCACCCTGAACATCCTGAATACATGATAAGTAGGGGTAAGCACCATCTTGTCATCCTTTGTAAGGATCACTGACTGAAGCACATTGACCATCTGGGCAAGATTTGCCACCTTTACCCTTTCAGCATGCTGGTTGAAAATATTCAGGTGAATGGCGGCTGTCAGTCCATCCCTGAGTGTGTTCTGCTGATAAAGGAATCCCGGATTGGTGCCGGGTTCAACATCAAACCAGTTACCCCACTCATCAACCACCAGTCCCTTTGTCTTGCGCGGATCGTAGCGGTCCATAATCGCCTCATGGCCCCTGATGATTTCATCCATTTGCAGATTGGCCTGCATCGTTTTAAACCAGGCGTTCTCATCAAAAATGGTTGATGAACCCTTTGGCCTGCTCCAACCGTCGGGAACCGAATAATAATGGATTGACAATCCCTGAAATCTTCCGCGCGAGGAAGGATCCTTCATAAGGGTTTCAGTCCATGCCACATTGTAGTCCGACGGTCCGCAAGCAACCCTGTAAAGGCGATTATCCGCGTAATTGTTCAGGTATGTGGAGAACTGCCTCATTACATCCGTATAGAATTCGGCGGTCATGTTTCCTCCGCATCCCCAGTTCTCATTTCCAATAGCCCAGTACTTAACCTTCCACGGGGCTTCGCGCCCGTTCTCCTTGCGGAGGCGTGTCATGGGACTGTCTGAATCGGAGGTGAGATACTCTATCCATTCCGCCATCTCCCTTACCGTTCCCGAACCCACATTGCCGTTAATATAAGCGTCGGCATCGAGAAGTTCGCAAAGTTTCATGAATTCATGTGTACCAAAGGAATTGTCCTCGGTCACGCCGCCCCAGTGAGTGTTTACTATCGAGGCTCTTTTTTCCTGAGGACCAATACCATCTCTCCAGTGGTAGGTGTCGGCAAAACAACCGCCCGGCCAGCGAAGGTTGGGGACCTTGATCTCCCGCAATGCAAACAGGACATCATTCCTTATACCGTAGGTGTTGGGGATCTTTGAATCCGTTCCAACCCAGAGACCTTCGTAGATGCATCTTCCGAGATGTTCGGAGAAATGTCCGTAGATATCCTTGCTTATCACCGGTCCGGGGTTGTTGGCTATCACAACTAACTGGTTCACTGAAGGACCCTGACCATTCTGGGCATTGGCAGCAGCTGCCGTCAGAATCATCAAAAAAGTGAGGGCATAATTTAGTTTTTTCATGATATAGTAAAATTTGTTATTGATTATCATATGGATCTTAAATATTTACCAGTCAGGTACTCAAGTTAGTTCATTTTCGACAAATGCACCAAGTTTTTTATACCTGGAGTAAATTTCATCATACTTACGCGCCCTTGCCGGATCGGGTTTGTATTCTTTTTCAAAGCCTCCGCCCATGGCTTTGCGGGCTGATTCGAAATCGGGATGTATGCCGGCCATGACCGAAGCTGCCATTGCTGATCCGAGAGCACATGTCTGATCGGAGCTTGCAACCCTTATCGGCATATTGAGCACATCGGAGACGATCTGCATCACCCAGGGATTTTTCCTTGCCACCCCTCCTATTGCTATCACACCGTCGATCCTGACACCTTCCGAAATGAACCTGTCATTTATCATTCTCGATCCGAAGGCGGTTGCCTCGACAAGCGATTTGAATATCCGGGGTGCATCAGAACCCAGCGACAATCCGGCGATGGCGCCCTTCAGCTCCTGGTTGGCAAATGGCGTCCTTCTGCCGTTCAGCCAGTCGAGGGCAACAAGGGCGGTCTCCTCGTCGGGAAGCAACTCTGCCTTAAGGCTCAGCTCCGCGATTATTCTGTCGGCGGTTTCGGTCCTGATTCTTTCCCTTGTACTCTCATCGAGCCAGCTCATTGAAGAAATGATTTCTTCGACCGGCCACATAAGAAGCTTTCCGAACCAGGCATATACATCTCCGAAGGCCGATTGTCCGGCCTCGAGTCCGAGCATTCCGGGAATAATGGAGCCCTCTACCTGTCCGCAAATGCCTGACACAAGATTATCCCCGATCTCATCCATCGGAGAAACCAGCATATCGCAGGTGGAGGTGCCCATCACCTTTACCAGGTGATAAGGCATTATCTCGCCTCCCAACGCTCCGAGATGAGCGTCAAAGGCTCCTGTACCAATCATGACTCCCGCCGGAAGACCAAGGCGCTGCGCCCATTCTTCCGAAATCACTCCGGCACTTACTTCACAGGTCCAGGTATCGGAGAAAAGACGGTCTCTCAGACCTGCCAGGAGAGGATCGAGACGCACCAGGAACTCTTCGGGGGGAAGTCCGTTGAAGTCGGGATGCCACATGGCCTTGTGCCCTGCAGCGCAACGGCTTCTCTTTATCTTCAGAGGATCGGTGTTTCCGGTAAGCAGGGCCGGGATCCAGTCACAGTGTTCAACCCATGAAAATGCATTGTTCCTTACCTTTTCATTAACACGGATCACATGGAGCAGCTTTGCCCAGAACCATTCCGAGGAATATACTCCGCCCTCATATTTAGTAAAATCAATCCCTCCCCACGATCTGGAAATTTCATTGATCTCAGCGGCTTCCTTTACAGCGGTATGATCTTTCCATAATACAAACATGGCATCGGGATCATCCCCGAAACCAGGTTTTAACGACAGAGGTACGCCATCGCGGTCGACTGCCACAGGTGTCGACCCGGTGGTATCGACAGTTATTCCTGCGATGTTAGCAGTTATCTCAGGAGGAAGTCCCTTCAATGCTTCTTTCACCGACCTCTCCATTCCTTCAATATAGTCGAGAGGGTGCTGGCGGAAACGATTGGATGCCGGATCACAGTACAGTCCCTGCTTCCATCTGGGATATTCAAATACCGAGCTGCCAACAGTAGCACCGCTTGCAGTATCGACAACCACAGCCCTTACGGAGTCGGTTCCGTAATCAAGGCCGATTACATATTTTCCTGTCATGATTTGAAATTTATTTCATATTCTTTTTACCCTGCCCGTAATATGCATTTTTACCGTGCTTTCGCATGTAATGCTTATCGAGCAGATAATTGTCAACTGGTTCCTTGCCTCCGAGCAAAACAGTGTAGAACGCCATCCTGGCTATTTCCTCAAGTGCTGCAGCGTTGTAAACCGCCTCTGCGGCATCAATACCCCAGCAAAACGGCCCATGGCAGTTTACCAGTACCGAAGGGATGACAAGCGGATCGAGTTTCCCGAGTCTTTCCGCAATGACCTTTCCCGTATTCAGTTCATAATCATTCTCAACTTCGTCGTCGCTGAGCTTGCGCGTGCACGGAACCTCCCCGTAATAGTGGTCGGCATGAGTGGTTCCGAAGGCAGGAATATCCTTTCCTGCCTGGGCCCATGCGGTGGCGTAGGTGGAATGGGTATGAACCACGCCTCCCAACGAACGATATTTCCTGTAAAGACAAAGATGTGTCGGGGCATCAGTGGAAGGACGGTAATCACCTTCAACAACCCGGCCGTCGGGATCGAGCACAACCATGTCGGCCGCCTTCATTGACGAATAACCAATACCTGAAGGTTTGATCACTATCATTCCGCTTCCGGGGTCCCGGCCGCTGGCGTTGCCCCAGGTATGAATAACCAGTCCGTGCTTCACCAGGCTGATATTTGCCTGGTAAACTTCACTCTTCAGTTTTTCGAGCATAATCTTATAGTTTAAAATTTACCATGCCTCTGGTCGCTTTCTCTCTAGCTTACATCCAGGCTGAAATCGAAACCCTGTTTTATATAAGTCTCGTAGCTTTCCCTGTTGAACCGGTAGTAAAATGCACCTTTCTTGGACGTCTCCTTCTCTTTCTCATCAAGTTTCTCAAGGATGTTCATGGAGAGGATCTTCTTCCTGAAATTCCTTTTGTCGATATCCTTCTGGTAGATAGCCTCATAAAGATCCTGAAGCTGCACCAGGGTGAACTTCTCCGGAAGCAGTTCAAATCCGACAGGCTTCACCTTTATCTGAATCTGCAGTTCGGCAAGGGCTCTTTCCACCATTGGTCCGTGATCGAAAATAAGATGAGGCAGCCGTTCAAGCGACTGCCAGTGTGCACCGCTTACTTCACTAAGTTCCCTGTCGATATCAGTTATCTTTATAAGGGCTCTGTAAGAAGTTGAAATCACCCTTGCGCCGGGATCCCTGTCGATACTGCCGTAAGTATACGACTGTTCCAGATATACGTCCCTGAGTCCTGTCAGCTGAAATAGAATCCGGCTTGCCGCCTCGTCGAGGCTTTCGGATTCCTTTACAAATCCTCCGGCAAGCGACCAGAATCCCCTTGCAGGCTCAAAACTCCTTTTAATGAGAAGAAGCTTGATCTCCTTATCGAGAATGTCATAACCAAAAATAATGCAGTCAACTGCATTGAGATGCCTCCGGTATTCTGAATAAAGCTTCATGCTCCTGATTCAGATTGAGGTACTTGATTTCAAATTATATGCAACAGGTCAGAATACTCCTCCTGACAAATGGTAATAAACCTCATTCAGCCTGATCTCTTTTCTGAATTCGGACAGATTGCACTTTTCATCTATAAGAAGGAATTCCGTTCCCATCATTCCTGTCAGATCTTCGATATACTCAGCATCTATTGCCGTGCTGAATCCGGTGTGATGAGCCCCTCCGGCCAATATCCAGGCACCAGCCCCGGTCTTGAGGTCGGGCTCAGGCCTCCAGAGTACGCTGGCCACAGGCAGGTTGGGCATGTCAGGACATTCAACCACTTCCACCTTGCTCACAATCATCCTGAACCGGTTCCCCAGATCGACAAGCGATGCGCAAACGGCCTTTCCGGTCGCCGATTTGAATACCAGTCTTGCAGGGTCAGCCTTACCTCCAATCGAGAGCGGATGCACTTCGAGATAAGGCTTGTCGCTGGCAATCGAAGGGCAGACCTCAAGCATATGTGCTCCAAGAATACGCATTCCTGCCGGATCGAGATGATAGGTATAATCTTCCATGAAAGAGGTTCCGCCCGGAAGACCCGCTGCCATGACTTTCATTGATCTTACAAGTGCTGCCGTCTTCCAGTCACCTTCAGCCCCGAAGCCGTATCCTTTTTCCATCAGCCTCTGGACGGCAAGTCCGGGCAATTGCTTCAGTCCGTGAAGATCCTCAAAAGTGGTCGTGAAAGCCCTGAACCTACCATCCTCAAGAAACCTGGTCATCCCTGCCTCAATCCGTGCGGCATCGCGGAGAGTCTCCGATTCCTCAACCGCCTTAGTAAGATTGTAGGAAGCCTTGTACTCATCGATCATGGCATTAACCTGACTTTCGTTCACTGAATTTACAGCAGCAACCAGGTCGCCGATCCCGTATCCGTACACCGAATAGCCCATCTGTATCTGGGCACTTACCTTGTTGCCCTCAGTTACCGCCACATCGCGCATATTGTCGCCAAAGCGTGCAACCTTCATATTCCTGGCGTCATCGAAAGCAGCTGCAGCCCTTGTCCAGACTGCTATCCTCTCAACAGCTTCGCTGTCTTCCCAGTGACCAACAACAACCTTACGGTTGAGACGCATCCTCGAACCTATAAAACCAAATTCACGGTCACCGTGAGCCGACTGGTTAAGATTCATGAAATCCATGTCGATCGTATCCCAGGGAATATCCCTGTTCAACTGGGTGTGGAAATGCAGGAAAGGCTTGTTAAGCACCGAAAGACCCCTGATCCACATCTTTGCAGGTGAAAAGGTATGCATCCATGTAATCAGTCCGATGCACTTACTGTCGTTATTAGCGTCAGAACAGAGCTCAAAAACGGAATCCGGAGTAGTAAGGACAGGCTTGAAGATTATCCTTACCGGAATCCTGAGCGAATTGTCGAGAGCCTCGGTAATTGCCCTGGAATCAGAAGCTACCTGAAGCAGGGTATCTGGTCCGTAAAGGTGCTGACTACCTGTTACGAACCAGACCTCTTTACTTTTAAAATCGTATATCATATCTCAATTATTGATTAATCACGCGTCGGCACCCTACCAGAAATACACGTAGAATGCAATGATTACAACTATGATAAGACCTGAGAAGAAAAGATCCCAGTTGTTGTAACTGGCTTTAATGACAGCCTTCTGCTCGGCACTCACCGAACCGACATAAAGTCCCTTAATGGCAGCAGGATCAGCCCTTGGAGTAAAGTAGCTTATTATTATCATGAGGACTATTACCACAAAGAACAGAATCACCTCATAATTATAATTATTCATGCCGACAAAAATCGAATAGAAGAAACCGTCACCCTGCAATCCCTTGCCCAGGATATTGAATCCCAGCCTGGTCATGCCAAGCACGAAGCCTATCAGAAGGCCCCACAGACCAGCCTTGGGAGTTACCCTCTTCGACAGGATCCCAAGCAAAAACACTGCTGCAATACCGGGGGCCAGCATCGACTGGACATCCTGCAGGTAGGCATACAGGAATTTACCGAGACCTTTCATCACAGGGATCCAGAGTATTCCAAGGATAACGACAACAACTGTGGCTATTCTTCCTACCCTCACCAGTTCCCTTTCGGTGGCCTGCGGACGGAATTTCTCATAGAAATCAACCGTGAAGAGAGTTGCTGATGAGTTGAAAAGGGAAGCAAGCGAACTCATAAGGGCAGCCAGGATACCTCCCACAACAAGGCCCTTGAATCCAAGCGGAAGCAGTTCCTTAACCAGAACTGCAAATGCTGAATCAGAATCGGGCAGGCTGATCATACCTTTTACATTCAATGCATAAGCAATCATACCGGGAATAAGGAAGATGAAAACCGGAAGGAGCTTGAAACCGGCGCCCAGGATGGCTCCCCTTCTTGAATGAGTAAGGTTCCGGCCCGAAAGCACCCTTTGCACGATAAACTGATCGGTACACCAATACCAGAAGCCAATTATGGCCGATCCGAGTATAACCCCGGTCCATGGGAAATCCTTGTCCTTCGCGGATCTCATAAGTTCCGTCATTGAATCACCGTAATCATTCACTGGAACGGCACGGCATATTTCCATAACTTCCGACCATCCCCCGACTTTGATAAGCCCTACAATGAGAATCACGATTGATCCTACCAGCAGTATCGGAGTCTGGAGAATCGAAGTCGCCAGAACGGCCCTCATTCCACCCAGAGTAGTATATATCCCGGTAAGCACAACCAGCCCGATGGCACTGATCCAGAAAAAGTCGATCCCAAACATCGATTCGATGCCGAACACCTGCTTGAAAACTATACCGCCTGCATACACCGTGACAGCAACCTTTGTAAAGACATAGCTGACCAGCGAGATGATCGAGAGAACGCTCCTGGCACCCTTGTTATACCTTTTTTCAAGGAACTCGGGCATTGTGAAAACCCCGCTTCTTGCATAAAACGGAACAAAGAACCAGGCAAGGATCAATATGATCCACCCGTGCATTTCCCAGTGAGCCATTGCCATACCGCTTGAGGCACCAGCCCCGGCGAGACCGACGAGATGCTCAGACCCGATGTTGGATGCAAAAATTGAAGATCCGATAGCCAGCCAGGTGGCATCACGCCCGGCCAGAAAATAATCGGTGGATGTTTCAGTCTTCTTCTTTGTCACCCAAACGATTATGCCAACCAGCCCAAGGCAGAACAAGCCAAGAACGATCCAGTCTAATATTGCCATAACTAGAGATTTAAGTGAATAATATTAAGGTGTACCGAGTTTCAAGAGATCAGGTTAAGCAAAAGGAATGATAGCTTCAGTTCAAATTTATGAAATAAATTAATAAATGTACCTTTTACACTTAAAAAAATCTGCTGATTTTTAGTGATTTTTGAAACCCATGTAAGGGACTGAAAGAGTGCTGGTTGCTTTAACCACGGAGTCACTCGGAGTTAAAACGGAGTTACCAGCCTTCGTTGAAACTTCGGCTGGCAAAGCACGGAGTATAAAGAAGTACCATATCATTCGTCTCTCAGTCTCTCAGTCTTTCAGTCTCGCAGTCTCTTCGTCATATTGCTGCCTCACGCCTTCCATTCCCTGAGTGATGCCTCTATGAAATCAATAACCTGCTGGTTTTCCGTCTTGCCTGCACCCTTAACGGCGAATGGTTCCCCGAAACTGAAATAAATATGCTTGCTGCTGTCGAGCGGTCCCAGTTCCTTAATAATCTTTCCCTGCCCCCAGAAATCAGTCTTCAGCGCCAGCGGTACCACATTAACGCCTGCCTTTTTCGCAAGCTTCACTCCGAGGGAGTTGAATTCCTCCGGTCTGAATTCAACACTTCGTGTGCTTTGGGGGAAAATAATTATTGAAGTTCCTCGGGACAGCAGTTCCATCCCCTTTGTCATTACCGTTTCAAAGTCCTTCCTCGGGTCAGTCCTTCCAACCACTATGGGATCGCGCGATCGCATGACATGACCGAACAGGGGATGTTTCACAAGGCTCTCCTTGACAACGAACGTAACCTCGCGGTGAGGAGCGACAATCCCTGGCAGCACCATTGTCTCAAGAGTGCTCATATGATTGCCTATGATGACGACAGGACCCGGATCACGGGAGATATTTTCCATCCCTGTGATTCTGAACACGCCTCCCGCCTTCTCAATAAACCTGAAAATATAGAAAGATGAATCAGCCCAGGCTTTGGTATCATATTTGCCCTTTATCGCTTCTTTTCTAGTTCTTAGAACAACACCTGCATATTTCAGGGAAAAATAAAGCCGGTTGCAGTGGATAATCCTGCCAAACAGCGACTTCTTCCCTTCCTCTGGTGTGTTGTAGGAATATGAATCAAAATATCCGAATTTCTTCATCTTTTTCTAAATCAGTAATATGCCGGTACTTTTAACACTCATGACTGTCATTAAGGATATCCGGGAATTAACAATCTCCTCCCCTGAATAGCTTTACACAAATCTAAGAAAAATAGTAAATTTAACCGCCCGCCGGGCACCACACTTTCTATACCTAATAAATGAAACTCACCGTACTTGATGCTATTATCTTCTTCTCCCTCATAATAGGGAACGTAATCTTCGGGGCTTCCTTTTTCTTCAGGAACAAAACTGCCGACCAGTTCACGACGGGAGGCGGCAAAATTCCCGCGTGGGCCGTCGGCATGTCCATCTTTGCGACCTTTGTAAGCAGCATAAGCTTTCTGGCCCTTCCCGGCAAGGCCTATGCCTCTGACTGGAACGCATTTGTATTCAGTCTTACAATACCTTTCGCCGCCTACGCTGCCGTAAAATTCTTCGTACCGCTTTACAGGACCATCGGGAGTGTTTCCGCATACTATTATCTCGAACAAAGGTTCGGAGCCTGGGCCAGAATATATGCTTCGGCCTGTTACATTCTGACCCAGCTGATGAGAACCGGAGCCATACTGCTGCTGCTTGCCCTGCCGGTCAACGCCCTCTTCGGATGGGAAATAAAAAGTGTCATTATAATCACCGGAATAGCCGTAATCCTCTATTCAATGCTTGGAGGTATAAAAGCTGTTATCTGGACCGACACGATACAGGGAATCATTCTTATACTTGGAGCATTGGCCTGTGCTGTTTTTCTGACGGTAAATATACCCGGGGGAGCAGGCCGCCTTTTTGAAATTGCTGCAGAAAACAACAAATTCAGCCTTGGAAGCTTTGGGCCCGGCCTCAGGGATTCAACTTTCTGGGTGGTGCTGGTCTACGGTCTTTTCATAAACCTTCAGAATTACGGAATCGACCAGAACTATATCCAGAGGTACATGAGCGCGGGTTCAGAAAGAGAAGCCAGGTCATCGGCACTGTTCGGATCACTGCTTTATGTACCTGTATCACTTCTGTTTTTCTATATCGGCACCGCACTGTTTTCGTTCTACACCGCACAGCCCGGTCTTCTTCCCGCTGAATTGAGTGCCCCGGGTGCAGGCGACAGGGTGTTTCCACATTTTATTGTAACGGGACTTCCGGCAGGCCTGACCGGATTACTTATCGCGGCAATCTTCTCGGCAGGGATGAGCACTGTGTCCACCAGCCTTAACAGTACCGCCACAATTTTCCTTACCGATTACTACAGGAGGTATATCAACAAACAGGCCGGCGACCTATCTTCAATGAACGTACTGAGAGTATCATCACTTATAACGGGGCTGCTGGGAATCATGATCGCAATCCTGCTTGTGGGAGTCGAAAGCGTACTTGATGCCTGGTGGGCCCTGGCCTCCATCTTCAGCGGCGGTATGCTGGGTCTCTTCCTGCTTGGTTTTATCGTAAAAAAGTCAGGGAAAACCGAGGCAATTATCGGGGTGATTCTTGGTGTCCTCCTGATTGTCTGGATGAGCCTTTCTCCCGTCGTGTTCACTGAAGGAAGCATGGCAGCATTCAGAAGTCCCTTCCATTCCAATCTGACAATAGTTTTCGGCACCACCATAATCTTCCTGTCCGGATTTTTGATAACCAGTCTAATAAGAAAGAAAAAATGAAGAAAATCATCTTGTCTGTCTGTTTTCTTATAAGTTGCGGCACACTAACCGCGCAGCAGCCCTTCAGGGGCGAACAGTGCATCACTGTGAATGAATTCATCTACCAGCCCGAGGATGTAGGTTTCCCGAGCTGTCATGCTTCAACGATAGCTGAAACCGATGGAGGATTAATAGCCGCCTGGTTTGGCGGAACCGCCGAGAGAAATCCGGATGTCGGGATATGGACGAGCAGATTCATCGGCGGGAAGTGGACCAGACCGGAAGAACCTGCCAACGGAATCAGGGGTGGCAAAAGATATCCCTGCTGGAATCCGGTTCTTTTCAAAACAGGTGATGAACTGCTTCTTTTCTTCAAGGTCGGACCAAGCCCTTCGGAATGGTGGGGCGAGCTAATCGTTTCAGACGATAACGGTATCTCATGGTCGGCTCCCAGAAGGCTTCCGGAGGGATTCATGGGACCTGTAAAGAATAAACCGGTTCTGCTTGACAATGGTGTCCTGCTTTGCCCGTCGAGCTCCGAACACGACGGATGGAGAGTCCATATGGAGATGACTCCCGACTTCGGCATGACCTGGACGATGACTGAACCCCTTAATGACAAGAGCATATCAGCGATTCAACCGTCGGTATTATTCCACAGCGGAGGAAAGCTTCAGATGGTTTGCCGCAGCAAACAGTCCAGCATACTCACCTCATGGTCGCAGGATAAAGGCATGACCTGGAGCAGCCTGAGTCCGCTGAGCCTTCCCAATCCAAATTCAGGAATAGATGCCGTGACCCTGAAGGACGGCAGGCATATAATGGTTTACAATCACCTGAAATCAGGACGAAACATGCTCAATGTTGCAGTTTCAGAAGATGGTATAAACTGGAAACCCGCAGCCCTGCTCGAAAATGAGGGCAAGGGAACTGAATTCTCATATCCCGCCGTCGTACAGACCGGTGACGGAATGATCCATATAACATATACCTGGAACAGAAAACTGATAAAGCACGTGGTTATGGATCCCGGTCTGATAAGGGCGGCTGACTTCAGAACTGACGGAGCCTGGCCAACAGAAAAATAATTTAAGCCGATAATTGTCCGGGATCCGGATTATGAGCAGTTTCTCCGCGAATCAGATTAATGCAGAATTAATTATCATCGGTCCGATGTTATACTTGTTTTCTTAAGCAGCAAAATTATCTTCAGGGCCTCATCGGCATGTTTCTGAACTTTTGTCTGGGAATTGAAAATATATATAATCCGTCCGGATTTGTCTGCTACATAGGTAACCCGTCCGGCTACCATTCCGAACATATGTGACGGAACACCGAACAACTTCCTGACTTTATCGTCAGTATCGCTCAGCAGGGTGTAATTCAGCCTGTTTATCTCCGCAAACTCCTTGTGACTCTCAACAGACTGGCCGCTTATGCCCATAACTATGGCATCATTTTCATTAAATACATCATTGAGATCCCTGAAATAGCAAGCCTCCCTTGTACAGTAAAGACTTCCGTCCTGAGGATAAAAGAATATGACCAGCTGCTTTTTTCCGATAACATCCCTGATATGGAACATTTTCCCATCCTGATCGGGAAGGGAAAAATCGGGAATCATATCTCCTGTCTTTAAAGATTTCATACCCTTGCAATATAGCAATAAAAATAAAAATCAGCCTTACCGCAGCCTTGAGAACATTTTTATCCGAAGTGAGATCGCTGGAAGACTTTTCAATGTTTATTGCATGATTTATAAGGCTTTATCAGGACGTACAGCCGGTGTCTGAAACCGGCATTCCATCCTTATGATTAAGCTCATGCAATTTAGCAACAATTATTCATAATTTTGAATCGTCGGAGAGGTACTTAAAAACAACAGGATGCAGGAGCTTGAAAAGCACTTTGAGCAGTTCAGAAAGGACATCACAGGCCTTGATGCTTATATAGATACCCCTTACGGGAAGAAGAAGCTGGTATATGCTGACTGGATTGCCAGCGGCAGGCTCTACGGACCCATCGAGAGAAGGATAAGCGATGATATAGGTCAGATGGTAGGAAATACTCACTCCGAATCGTCCGCGACCGGGAAGGCGATGACGGATGCCTATCACATGGCTCAGAAGATCGTCAAGACCCATGTCAATGCCAATGAGAATGACATTATTATCTTCACCGGCACCGGAATGACATCGGCAATTGTGAAACTGCAGAGAATACTGGGTCTGAAGGTGCCTGAGCAGGCAATCAATTACTGTGTCTTCACCCATGGAGAATACAAAAGCTGCAGGGAGATACCCAACGAGAACCGTCCGGTGGTTTTCCTTACCCATGCCGAGCACCATTCAAATCACACATCATGGTTCGAAACACTGGCTGATGTAGTGGTTCTTGAACCTGCCGACGGCCTGAGGGTGGATCCGGACTTGCTCCGGTCAAAGATAGAGAGGTACAAGGACCGTCCACTGCTGATAGGATCATTCACTGCCTGTTCAAATGTCACAGGTTATCAACCCCCGTACCATGAACTTGCCCGTATCATGCATGAATACAACGGATATTGCTTCGTCGACTTTGCCGCTTCCGCCCCCTATGTTGAGATAAACATGCATCCTCCCGACAGGATGGAGCAGCTCGACGGGATATTCTTCTCCCCCCATAAGTTTCTCGGCGGACCCGGAAGCGCGGGAGTACTTGTTTTCAACAGGCAGCTCTACAAGAATGAGATACCTGATACTCCGGGCGGAGGAACAGTGAAATGGACTAACCGCTGGGGAGGGTATAGTTACATCACCGACATCGAAGTCAAGGAAGATGGCGGAACTCCGGGATTTCTACAGGGAATCAGGGCAGCACTTGCAATCACCCTCAAGGAAAAAATGGATGTAAGGAAAATACTTGAACGGGAGGAGCATCTTGTAAAACTTGCCTTTGCGGGACTTGGAAGGATACCCGGCCTGCACATACTGGCTGAGAACATCACCGACAGACTCGGGGTTTTTTCATTCTACCTCGACAAAGTTCATCATAACCTTGCAACAAAACTTCTTAACGACAGGTTCGGGATACAGGTCAGGGGAGGCTGTTCCTGCGCCGGAACATACGGCCACTTCCTGCTGAATGTCGACTTCCTCCATTCAAAAGAGATCACAGAGAGGATTGAAGCCGGCGATCTGTCGATGAAACCCGGATGGGTGAGGCTTTCACTTCATCCCACCATGACTGATGAGGAACTCTCAAGCATAATTGACGCAATCGGACAGGTGGCTGAAAATGCCGACGAGTGGGGTAAGGATTACTTTTACGACAATCACACCAACGAGTTTCATCATATAAAATACCAGGACATTAACTTTCCAGTGTCGATGAAATGGTTTGATATTGAATGAAAAGACTGCCGTTTTCGTGCAGCTGCGATAATATTTAAGGAGGGAATACCTCTGCAGTTCTAAAAACACTATTTTTGTAATCCCTTTATACGGCCCGTAGCTCAGCTGGTAGAGCACGTGACTCTTAATCATGGGGTCGAGAGTTCGAGCCTCTCCGGGCCGACAAAATCAAGATATCCCCTTTCCCCCGAAGGGGGCTTTTAAAGAATTGAGTCATACTCCCTTCCCCCTGAAGGGGTTTTTAAGAGCTTGACAATAAATATGTATTTTTTAAATTTGTGTTATTCTGACTGCTGAAAGCTTAAACGGAGCTATCCTGCTGTAAGGGTCCAGTTCATCCCTTGTCAGACGGTTTACCTGCGACTCGGTGAAATGCCATGGCATGAATACCTCACCTGCAAGCACTTCCTCTGAGATGCGCACAAGAGTCTCAAGCTCTCCCCGGCGCGATTCAACCTTCACCCTGACTCCTTCGCGGAGGTCGTAACGCAATGCATCTTCAGGATGGATCAGGATAAAAGACTCATTGATGAAATCCCTCAGCACCTTTGTCCGCCTGCTCATGGTTGCCGTATGATAATGGTAAAGCAGCCTGCCGCTGTTCAGCATCAGGGGGTATTCCGAATCGGTGTACTCATTTTGAGGAACGTATTCAACAGGGAACAGCTTGCCTCGTCCGGTAGGCGTATTGAATCTCTCGAGATAAAGCGTAGGAGTTCCGGGATGGTCGCTCGTGGGGCAGGGCCATTGAATGCTTCCTTTTTCAAGCCTCGCATACGAAATTCCCGCCATGATGGGGGTCACCCTTGCAATCTCATCAAATATCTCACTCTCATCGCGGTACTCAGGCATTGGTCTGCCCATCCTGCGCGAAAGCTCATGGATAATCCTCCAGTCAAGCCTTGCAGTTCCCGGACACTCAACCGCTTTCCTTGCCCGTAACACCCTCCGGTCGCTGTTCACAAAAGTACCTTCCTTTTCACCCCAGGCTGAGGCAGGAAGCACAACATCGGCCAGCCTTGTGGTCTCCGTCAGGAATATATCCTGAACAACCACAAACTCCATCCTGTTGAGAGCCTCTTCCGTATGATTAAGGTTCGGATCGCTTATCATCGGATTTTCTCCCATGATGAAGATGCCCTTTATCTTTCCCTTCCAGGCAGCCTGCATGATCTCCACAGTTGTAAGTCCTGGACGCGGAGAAAGGGATTCATACGGAACACCCCATACCCCTGCAACCTTGCGGCGGTTCTCATCGTCTGTAACAGGAATATAACCAGGATAATTGACCGGCGAACAGCCCACGTCGGTAACCCCCTGAACGTTATTCTGACCCCTCGGCGGATTTATTCCGCATCTCTCACGTCCCACCTGTCCGGTAATAAGCATCATGTTGATGAGGCAAAACACGTTGTGCGTCCCGGTAACCTGCTGACTCATCCCCATTCCCGTGGCAATCATAGCCGTGGGAGATGTTGCATACAGCCTGGCTGCCAGGATAAGGTTTGAGGAAGGAACTCCGGTGATCTCCGAAACAAATTCAGGGGTATACCTTGTTACAAGCTCCTCAAGATCTGAAAATGCCTCCATGCCGCCCTCGACCCGTTCCTCAATGAATCGCCTGTCGATCCAGCCATTTTTGATAATGATATGAACCAGACCGTTGAGCAGGGCAATGTCGGTGCCGAGTTTCGGCTGAAGCCAGACTGTCGAGTATTTTACGAGAGGAGTCCATTTCGGATCAACCACTATAATTTTCTGCCCCTTCGCGGCCGCCCTTTTCACGTAGGTGGCGGTGATAGGGTGAGTGTCGATAATGTTGTTACCGATAACAAACAGGCAATCAGTTGTTTCAAAATCCTGGATCGGATTGCTGCCGGCCCCGTCGCCGATGGCTTTAAGCATTGCCGTAACGGTCGAGGCATGGCAAAGACGTGTGCAGTAATCTATGTTATTTGTGCCAAAGACAGTCCGTATAAATCTTTGAAACAGATAATTATCCTCATTGGAGCATTTTGCCGAAGCATAACCTGCAAGGGCATCAGAACCATATTTGTCCCTGATCTCAAGAAATTTCGTGGCAACAAGGTCGAGAGCCTCATCCCACGATGCTTCCTCAAACTTCCCGTTGCGTTTAATAAGGGGAACTGTCAGTCTGTCGGGACTCTGCACGAATTCATACCCGAACCGTCCCTTGACGCAAAGACGTCCATCGTTGGGAAGAACTCCCTCCACACCGTTAATCCTTACTATTTTCCCATCCTGAACCAGCAGCTCAACCTGGCATCCCACACCACAGTAAGGACATGTTGAAACAACCCTTTTCTCAATTTTCGAAAGATCAATTTTCGTCCGGTTGGGTTTCTCAACAATCGCGCCCGTCGGACACAGCTGGATGCATTCCCCGCAACCATCGCACTCACTTTCACCCCAGACACCTGTTCCCGCAATGATCCAGGAATCGGTTCCCCTTCCGTTGAAGGAGAGCACATTCTTACCCTGAACCTCGTCGCAAGCCTTAATGCAGCGGAAGCACTTTATGCAAAGTGAAGGGTCATAGGTAAGAACCGGAGAAGAATCCTCGGTTTTAAAGTCAGGTTTATGGCTGACAGGCTTAAGGAACCAGTTCTCAGGCTTATCAAGTCCGTATCTCAGAATCAGTTCCCTCAGCTCGTCGGGATAGGTTCCGTCATAATGATTGCTGTACTCGTATAGAAGATAGTTGAGCAGAAACCTGCGGGTTTCTTCAAGCTCCTGGTCAAATGCAACCACTTTCATCCCCCCGGTCACCTTCACCGTGCATGATGTGGTCATGCCCCTTGTACCCTCTATCTTTACCAGGCAAAGTCTGCAGGCGCCGGTGGGAGTCAGCTTGTGGTGGTAGCACAGGCCGGGAATTGGAATGCCGTTCTGACGGGCTGCCTCAAGGAGATTTGAGCCGGCTGGCGCCTGAACTGTCTTATCATCGATTGTAAAAGTGGCCATCTCCATAGAAAAACAGTTTAATTAAAGTTAGTGGCGGCAATTAAAAGGTTTGAGGTTTGAGGTTTGAGGTTTGAGGTTTATCGTTTATCGTTTATCGTTACTGGTTTGACTAAAGACTCAAGCTTCATTCTTCATGCCTTAACGCCTTAACGCCTTAACGCCTTTTCTGCCAACTGCTTACCTGGTACTTGTTGCTTGTTACTCAGTTGCCAGTGCATCCGAAAAATGCCTCTGAAGCGTTTCAAGCGGAAGTATCGGCGATTGTCCCAGGGGGCAGAGCGAGCTCCTGGCTATTTGCCGGGCGTGGATCACCATTTCTTCCAGCAATGCGATACGACCTTCGGGACCGGCCCCGGGCAGTTCCATCGATCGCTCGTGCAGGTAAGTTGTACCAATGCGACAGGGAACGCATTTCCCGCAGCTCTCGTGCTTGAAAAAGCGCAAAATGCTCTGAATCATTGGAATAAATTTCCTTTCACTTCCCATTACGATCACAGCTCCCGAGCCAAGTGTCGCGCCCCGCTCCTTCAGGCGTTCGTAGCACATTGAAAGATCAGCAAAAGAGTAAGGAACGAAAGTGCCGGCAGCGCCTCCCAGCAGTGCGGCTTTCCAAGGCTTCCCGTCACGGGTCCCCCCCGCAAGATCATTTATCAGATCATTCAGGATTGACCCGGCCTCCACCTCATAGCAACCTGGAATTGCAACATCACCACTTATAGTGAAAATCTTTGTTCCCGGAGTCCTTTCGGTTCCCGACGACCTGTACCAGGAACTCCCGTTTGCGATGATCCCCGGTATGTTAGCCAGTGTCTCAACATTATTTACAAGGGTTGGCTGTCCCCACAGACCCTTTTCGGCCGGGAAAGGCGGTTTGATACGCGGATAGCCCCTCCTGCCCTCGAGCGATTCAAGGAGAGTAAGTTCCTCGCCGCATAGGTAGGATCCGGCGCCCGGCTTTATCTCAAGATCAAATGAAAAACCGCTGCCCAGAATGTTATTTCCGAGGTATCCCTTTTCGTATGCCTGATTGATGGCACTCTGAAGCTTAACGATCGAATCATAGTATTCGCCGCGGATATAAATATAGCCCTGTCCGGAGCTAATGGAGTAGGCTGCAATGACAATACCTTCAATCAGCAAGTGGGGATTGGTTTCCATTATGATCCTGTCCTTGAAGGTGCCCGGTTCTCCCTCATCGGCGTTGCAAACAACGTAATGGTTTATCCCGGAGTGTGATCCGGAAGCCGTCTGTTTCTTCACCCCCGTAGGAAATCCGGCGCCGCCCCTGCCCCGTAGCCCTGATGCAAGCACCTCTTCCACAACCTTTTCGGGACCACCTTCAAGGGCCCTGGCCAGGGCGCGGTATCCCCCGGTATCAACATAATCGATAATACTGCATGGATTTATGCTGCCTGACGATCCCAGTATAATGCGCTTTTCCTTAATCATTTCAACGGAGGATAAGTAAGTTTCAGTTCATCCAGGACTGCGGCGAGCGAGTCGCGGGTAAGGTAGCCGTAGATCTTCCGGTTGATCATCATTGCCGGAGCAACATCGCAGATACCCAGGCATTCGGCCTCCTCAACCGTAAAAAGACCGTCGGCGGTGGTTTCACCCGGACGGATGTGAAGCAAAGAGTCAAGCAACTCAAGAATGTGAGGCGAGCCCATCATATTGCACACCGGAGAGTTGCATATCCTGATAATATAGCGGCCCCTCGGTTTCAGGCTGAACATGGAGTAATAACCGGCAACACCATAAACCCATGAAAGATTTAAGTTAAGGTAGCGGGCTGTGGCACGGAGCGCCTCCTCCGTCAGATAATTCTGAGGATGACTATCCTGAAGGGCATGAAAGATTGACAACAAGTTAGCCTTATCGGGGCTGAATCCGGAAATGATTTCCTGCTGATCCATCGCAAGTCGTTTAATCTGCAAAAGATACAGATTTTTTTAAAAGGACTAAAGCTTTCAAATATGATAAATATCCGGAAATCTGTAGAATTCCGAGGCAGAAAGGATAACTTTACTTCGGAAAGAGGGTCAGAAATACAAATAACCAGCACCAGGGTGGAACGATCAGGAATCGGAGAAATCACAGCCATAGTGCTTGCCGGCGGGCGCAGTCTTAGGATGGGGGGTCCGGACAAGAGCATGCTGCCAGTGAATGGAGTGCCCCTGATACAGCACATAGTAGCCCAGCTTGAGAATCATTTCAGGGAAATAATAATAGGAGGCGACGAAAAAAAGTACAGTTTCCTCGGGCACAAAGTAGTTCCGGATGAAGCTCCGGGCTCAGGTCCGCTGATGGGGGTATACTCATGTCTTGCAAGATCGGTCACGGATCTGAACTTCATTACCGCATGCGACATACCGGAGATCAGTCTTGAATTAATTGAAAAAATGGTTGGGATATCTGAAGGAGCCGATATAGTTATGCCGGTAAGCGAATCAGGAGAATATGAACCGCTCCATGCCATATACCGCAGGTCGGTATTGCCGGCGGCAGGAAAGATGCTTGGAGAAGGCAGTTTGAAGCTTTCGGGACTGGCAGGGAAGGTTGAGACCAGGTACATCAGGTTTGATGGTTGCGGATGGTATCACAACCTCAACAACAAGGATGACTACGAGAGGTACAAGGGGTTGGTTTCCGGGTAGGAACCTGTCCAAGGTTTGCCCCATATCGCAGCAGCATAAATTTCTTATTTGAGAATTATTCTCATTTACTAATATTATGTTTTTACTTTTCTTTCTCTTTTAGATATTATTCTTTTTTGCAAATAATTATTATTTAACTTGATTTTGTATTTGCAGTTTATTATCTTTGGAAAGAAATTTTCCGGCAAGATTATTGCAAAAACCGAAATACCTGTCACACTAAATATTTATCATGCCAGACAGAGCCCTTATAAAGATCCTTACTGACAATAACCTTAAAGTCACCCCCCAGAGAACTGCCGTCCTCGAGGTGATCTGCGGCCTCGACAACCACCCTTCTGCAGATATTATCATAGACTACCTGCGACTTAACTTCCCTCATATCCCCCTCAGTACTGTATATAAAATTCTCGACGTGTTCGTCGAAAAGGGTATCGTTTCAAAAGTGAAAACAGGCGACGATGTCATGCGATATGACTTCGTTAAGGATAAACACCACCACCTCTATTGCGCCGAATCCGACCGCATCGAAGATTATTTCGACGTGAAACTCGATAAAATCATAGAGGACTACCTTGCCAAAAATCCTGTACCAAACTTCAAAATCAAAGATATCAAACTTCAGATCACAGGTAATTTCACCGACAGACCCGACGATAAACTATAAACGATAAACGATAAACATTTACTAACAAAAAACAAAACAATCATTATGGAAGAGAACAAAACTTACGCAATGCCGAGAATCGGCGACAAAGCTCCGGAATTCAAAGCCGTTACCACCCAGGGTAACATTAACTTTCCCTCTGATTACAAAGGAAGCTGGGTTATCCTGTTCAGCCATCCGGCCGACTTCACCCCTGTATGCACATCGGAATTCATGACTTTTGCCAGCATGGAAAAGCAGTTCAACGAGGCAAACTGCAAACTGGTGGGACTTTCTGTCGATGGTCTTTACAGCCATATTGCATGGCTCCGTACAATCAAGGAGAAAATCGAATATAAAGGCATGAAGAATGTCGAGGTCAACTTCCCGCTTATCGAGGATATTACCATGGAGGTCGCCAATAAATATGGTATGATGCAGCCGGGCGAAAGCTCAACCAAGGCAGTCAGGGCAGTGTTCTTCATCGACCCCAAGGGAATCGTTCGTACCATTCTCTATTATCCGCTAAGCCTGGGCCGTAACTTTGACGAAATCTACAGGGCTCTCATCGGCTTGCAGACTGCTGATGAATTTTCAGTTGCGCTTCCCGCCGACTGGCGCCCGGGCGACGATGTGATAGTTCCCACTGCAGGTTCATGCGGTGTTGCAAAACAGCGTATGGAAAGCAAGGAAGAAATGACATGCTACGACTGGTTCTTCTGCACCAAAAAACTTGACAAGGAGAAAGTACTGAAGGCAGTCCTGAAGAAATAGCAGAACAAAAACAACACAATTGTGTTTAAGCCCTGTGATCCTCTGTGTTTCCTGTCTCTTTCCGTTAATCCGGCCTCCTCACCGGCTCCCGGATGCCACAGCAAACACACAGGCACAGGGTATTTACAATTTAATAATGAGACAAAAAAATGATTGAAATTACTTTCGACGGCGGCAAAGTCGTTACGGCCCACACAGGCGGACATCAAATCAGAACTGATCAGCCTCTTGATAACGGAGGCGGCAACACAGCACCTGCTCCCTTTGACCTATATCTGGCCTCAATAGGAACCTGTGCGGGTATTTACGTAAAAGGATTCTGCGATAACCGCAACATCCCTGCTGAGAATATAAGGATAATACAAACGACTGTCTGGAATAAGGAAATCCATCTTCCGGCCTCAATAAAGCTTGAAATAAAACTTCCGCCCGATTTTCCTGAGAAATACAGGGAATCCCTTATCAACGTGGCAAACCTTTGCCTGGTAAAGAAATCAATTGCCAATCCTCCCGAATTCATCGTGGACGCTTCGTATAAATAGAATAAAATGGCCGGGCAGTAACCCGGCCATTTTTAATATCAGAAATATCAGTATTCTTACAGCGTCTGACTCCCCTGTCAATCGATATACATGTTAAGCAGCTGTTCAAGGAGTTCCTGCCTGCCGCTGCGTACTTCGGGCTCACCGGCTTTAGCTGCCAGATTCCTGAGGTCTTCGAGGGTAAGCTTGCCTTTCTCGTAATCCTTGCCGGCTCCCTTGTCGAATGATGCATACCTTTGCTTCTTCATCTTCAGGTAATCACTCTCATTCAGTATCTTGTCTGCTGCCACAAGGGCCCTTGCAAATGTATCCATACCGCTGATATGGGCAATGAACAGGTCCTTCAGGTCGGTTGAATTCCGCCTGATGTGTGCATCGAAATTGATGCCTCCTGTCCTGAATCCTCCTGCCTGAAGTATAACAAGCATGGCTTCGGTTGTCTCATAGACATTGGTCGGGAACTCATCCGTATCCCATCCGTTCTGGTAATCTCCCTTGTTGGCGTCTATGCTTCCTATCATATCATCGCAGGCCGCAACCTGGAGATCGTGAGCAAAGGTGTGGCCTGCCAGTGTCGCATGGTTTACCTCAATGTTAAGCTTGAAGTCCTTGTCGAGACCGTAGTTCTTCAGGAAGCCGATGACCGTTGCTGCATCGTAATCGTACTGGTGCTTGGTTGGTTCCATCGGCTTGGGTTCAATAAGGAAGGTTCCCTTGAAGCCCTGCTTCCTTCCGTAATCGCGCGCTTTGGTGAGCATCATGGCCATATGGTCGAGTTCCCTCTTCATATCGGTATTGTGGAGACTCATGTACCCTTCGCGTCCGCCCCAGAAAACATAGTTCTCGCCTCCGAGGGCAATTGTAGCATCGATTGCATTCTTAAGCTGGACAGCAGCATTTGTGAGAACTGCAAAATCGGGATTGGTGGCAGCACCGTTCATGTATCTCGGATTGCCGAACAAATTTGCCGTGCCCCACAGGAGCTTCACCCCTGTCTGGTCCTGAAGTTTCTTCATAACCGGCACAAACTTTTCAAGACGTTTTTCAATGTCGAGTACCGATCCGTCGTTTCCAACAACATCAACATCGTGGAAGCAATAGTAAGGGGCTCCTATTTTGGTGGTAAACTCGAACGCAGCATCGAGCCTGTGGCTGATCTTGTCATCGAGCTTCATATCATCCCATGGAAAGAAATGCGTTGTACTGCCAAACTGATCGGTTCCGTCACCGCAGAATGAATGCCAGTACGCAATCGCAAAACGCAGATGATCCTTCATCTTTTTCCCCGAAACAACCTGCTCGGGATCATACCACCTGAAAGCAAGGGGATTCTTTGATTTCCTGCCTTCATACTCGATCTTCCCTATTCCGGGATAGAACTCTTTTCTGCCTTTGTAAATCATATCAGTAATTTTTGTTAAAGTATTTCCTGTATCAGCCTAACACAAAATAAGTAAGGAAAGTGCAAACTTTTACTCTAAAATTCAAATTATTATCAAACATTTTTTAGAAGTTCTCCCCATTTTTCATATGCATCTTCATAAGCACCCTTCCTTGAGTTGTCAGGCTCGGTGGTTCCAACCGGCCTGAGTCCCGCGAATGCTTCATCTGCCGATTTGTAGAATCCGCAGCCTATCCCGGCACCCCGGGCAGCTCCAACCGAACCGTCAGTATTGTAAAGATGAATCACTGCTCCCGTGATACACGAAAGAGCCTCCCTGAATACGGGGCTGAGAAACATATTAGCCATACCCGCCCTTATAAGGCCAGCATCAATGCCGGTCTCCTTCATTATGTCGAGACCATACCGGAATGAAAAAGCTATTCCCTCCTGTGCAGCCCTGAAAAGATGCGCATTGGAATGCCTGTTAAAGTTCAGTCCGGCAATCCGGCATCCGATATCCCTGTTCATCAGTATTCTTTCGGCTCCGTTACCAAACGGAAGAATTGACATCCCGTCGGAGCCCGGTTCAACTTCCGCAGCAAGGCCGTTCATATTGTCATAGCCGATACCGCTGCCGGCGTATCTCTTCAACCAGGAATTAAGGATGCCTGTGCCGTTTATGCAAAGCAGAACTCCCAGGCGGGGATTGGAACTTGTGTGATTTACATGCAGGAATGTATTGACCCTCGATAGCGGATCATACCGGGTCTGGTCTGTTACCCCGTATATCACCCCTGATGTGCCGGCCGTGGCAGCAACTTCTCCGGGCTGAAGCACATTGAGCGACAGTGCATTGTTGGGCTGGTCGCCGGCACGGTATGAAACAGGGATGCCCGCCGGCAGGCCAAGCTCGCCTGCAATATCCTCCCTGAGCAATCCCTGCACCGAAAAGGATTCCTTCTGAACCGGAATGAGATCGTGACTGAATCCGAAACTTTCCATGAGTTCAGCCGAGAGGCCTCCCCTGCTGAAATCCCAGAAAATCCCCTCTGAAAGACCTGTGAAAGAGGTCACAATCTCCCCTGTCATCCTCATCGCAATATAATCGCCCGGAAGCATTATCTTATAAATCCTTCCAAAAAGTTCCGGTTCATTTTCCTTCACCCAGGCAAGCTTGGCAGCGGTGAAGTTTCCAGGAGAATTAAGCAGATGGGACAGACAAAAGTCGCTCCCAAGTTTCTCAAATGCATTCTGCCCATACTTAACAGCCCGGCTGTCGCACCAGATTATGGATGGGCGAAGCGGCTTCATATCACTCCCGACAGCAACAAGTCCGTGCATCTGATAAGAGATACCGATAGCACCGATACCGTCCTTCCTGTTCCCGAGCCGGCTGACACACTCATGAATCGACGCCCTAAGGTTCAGCCACCAGTCCTCAGGGTCCTGCTCAGCCCATCCCGGATTAACGGCA
>CAYQRF010000019.1:0-25209 GCA_964419775.1 uncultured Rikenellaceae bacterium | reverse complement strand
ATTCAGCAACACGAACTGCCAACCAGGATAAATTCCTGATGGAGGAAGCCGATATAATTGTTGCTACTATCGCATTCGGAATGGGTATCGATAAGCCCGACGTCCGTTTTGTAATCCATTATGATATTCCAAAGAGCCTCGAAGGGTATTACCAGGAAACAGGAAGGGCAGGCCGCGACGGGGGAGAAGGTAACTGCATTGCTTACTACAGCTATAACGATATTCTGAAACTCGAGAAATTCATGCAGGGAAAGCCTATTGCCGAACAGGAAATTGGCAAACAGCTTCTTCTCGAAACTGTCTCCTATGCCGAATCATCGGTGTGCAGGCGTAAACTGCTTCTTCATTATTTCGGGGAGGAATACCCGGCCGAAAACTGCGAAGCCTGCGATAACTGCCTCCACCCCAAAGCCCAGTTCGAGGGAAGCGAAGCGGTCGTCAACGCACTCGAAACAGTGCTGGCAGTCAAGGAAAAATTCAAGGCCGACCATATCTCAAATATCCTTGCAGGAAAAGTAACCTCGGCGATAAAGTCGTATAAACATCATAAGCTTGAGATGTTCGGGGTCGGAGAGGAAAAGGACGAGAAATACTGGAACATGGTGATCCGACAGGCCCTTATTGCCAGGTTTCTTACAAAGGATATCGAGAACTACGGGCTGCTGAAAATCACCGAAAAGGGGATGAACTTCCTTGAAAAACCCACATCATTCATGCTCGCGGAAGACCATGACTATGCAGACACGAGTGAAGAGGAAAATGCATTCGGAGCAAAGACGGCCGCCGTTGATGAAGAGCTTTTCAGCATTCTAAAGGATCTCCGCAAAAAGATTTCAAAGCTTAAAAACGTTCCTCCCTTCGTCATCTTCCAGGATCCCTCACTGGAGGATATGGCAATTCAATACCCCGTTAACCTTGATGAACTCCAGAATATTTCGGGAGTAGGCGCCGGGAAAGCCCAGAGATACGGCAGCGAATTCGTTGATCTCATAAAGAAATATGTAGAAGAGAAAGAGATCATCCGGCCGCTCGATATGGTCGTGAAATCGGTCGTCAATAAATCGGGAATCAAGGTTTATATAATCCAGAGTATCGACATGAAACGCCCGCTGGAGGATATAGCTGAAGCAAAGGGACTGGAAATGAATGAACTGATCTCTGAGATAGAATCCATTGTGAATTACGGAACACGGATTAACCTCGATTATTATATTAATATGGTAATAGACGAGGAACGCCAGCACGATATATATTCGTACTTCAGGGAAGAAGCCCAGTCCGACTCTCTTGAGGAAGCAATCGCTGAACTTGGAAGCGAGTTTGAGGAGGAGGAGATCAGGCTGATGAGGATCAAGTTCCTTTCGGAAATGGGTAACTAACCCTGCCAGACCGACCTGCCGCGGAACGAAAAGGGCAACACCGACACCACATATAAAGGATAAACAAGCTGGGACGGAACGAACCATCTCAGAAGTTCCCTTTTGCCATACCTGCCGGTTGTATTGTGAAGAATAAGAAGATCAGGGATCGACTTGAGAACAGTGAAGACGGCAAAGACAATAAAAAAAACCGGATTGAAGAACCCTGACAGGAACAGGAGAACCTGGGCCAGAATTGTAACAAATGTTACAATTCCAAGCTGCCTTGTATATTGATCACTATAGTGCCCTGCCTTGGATATCCACCTGCCCCTCTGGCGGAGGTAGGATATCAGACTGACTGAACCGGGAGTAACTGCTTCTGCATCCGCCGATTCCAGCCACATGATTCCCGGGAGGCCTTCGGATTTAAGGCTGTGAAGCAGAAAAACATCATCGCCCGATACAAGTTCATCATGAAGACGGCCGGCATTTCTCAGCCAGGCTTCCTTCTCTATTCCCAGGTTTGCCCCGTTGCACATTACAGGACTTCCCATTGCTGCCGTCCCGGCAGTTATCCCCTGAAGACTCAGGAACTCGAGCTCCTGAAACCTGTTGAAGAACCCGCGGCCTGCATTGATAGCTACACGACTGATAGTCATCAACGGTTGTCTCTCCTCAGCGAAAGAGGCAATGGTCTTCAGCCACTTCCTTCCAACCCTGCAGTCTGCATCGGTTGTAACTGCAAACGAGCCTGCAGATGCTTCAATACCGGTCCTGACCGCCTGCTTCTTTCCCTTCCCGCTGTTACTGATCACCCTCAGGTTTTTTATTCCCCTGAACGATCGTGCAATATCGGCAGTAGTGTCGGTTGAGTTGTCATCAACAACAACAACTTCGTAATGATCCTGGTTGTAGTCCTGAACCGAGATATCAGCAAGAAGAAGTGGCAGATCCTTTTCCTCGTTGCGGCAGGCAATGATCACCGAAAGGAAAAGACGGGGGTCATTGCTGCTTCTGAAAGCTTTAATACCTGAGAGCGACTTCCATATCCTTGAAATATGGTACAGGTAAGGGATCAGTATTATCAGGAAAAACCATTCCATTGCTGCTCCGCACGTTACTATCTGTACTCATCCCAGCTCTTTATCTTCAGGTCATCCTCACTCATCCTGCAAAAGGCAAGTATAAACGCGCTGGCAAGCCTTGCATTGGTGAGGAGAGGCACATTGAAATCGACGGCGTTGCGTCGTATTGAATAGTCATTGTTAAGCTCGGTGGCCGAAAGATCCTTCGGGATGTTTACCACCAGGTCTACTTCCCTGCTTCTTATCAGTTCGATTGTGTTGGGCGATTTGTCTTCATCAGGCCAGTATGCAACCTCGGCCTCGATCCCGGCATTGTTGAGGAACTCACAGGTTCCCCTGGTCGCGTACAGCTTATGTCCTTTTTCGCGGAGTGCCCTTGCACTGTTCAGCAGCTCAACTTTCGACCTTGCCGGTCCGGTGGAAAGCAGAATACTTTTTGCGGGAACCCTGTAGCCCACGGAAAACATGGCTTTGAGGATTGCCTCATAGAAGCCTTCGCCTATGCAGCCCACTTCACCCGTTGAAGCCATGTCAACTCCCAGGACCGGATCGGCCTTGGCAAGCCGCGAAAAACTGAACTGGGGAGCCTTGACACCCACATAATCAAGTTCAAACACCGATTTGTGAGGTTTTTCGACAGGGATTCCCAGCATAACCTTTGTGGCAAGTTCAATCAGGTTCGTCCTGAGTACCTTCGAGACGAACGGCATGCTGCGGCTTGCCCTGAGGTTGCACTCTATCACCTTTATGTCGTTGTCCCTGGCCAGGAACTGAATATTGAAGGGCCCGGTAATGTTAAGCTCCTTTGAGATCTGCCTTGAGATGCGCTTTATCCTTCTGACAGTCTCGAAATAAATTTTCTGTGCGGGAAAAACCATTGTGGCATCACCCGAATGAACCCCGGCAAACTCCACATGCTCGCTTATTGCATAGGCCATAATCTCACCTTCGCTTGCAACAGCGTCGATTTCAATCTCCTTGGCATTTTCAATAAACTCCGAAACCACAACCGGATACTGTTTGGATACGCGGGTGGCCAGATCGAGATAATGGACAAGCTCATTCTTGTTGGAGACCACATTCATTGCTGCTCCCGAAAGAACGTATGAAGGCCTGATCAATACCGGGAAGCCTATCCTGTCGATGAACTCAAAGATGTCGCCGGTCGACGAAAGCTCCTTCCACCTCGGCTGATCGACAGAAAGCATGTCGCACATCGATGAGAAAAGGTGACGGTTTTCAGCTCTGTCGATCGAGAGGGGAGAGGTTCCCAGAACCTTGATATCGAGTTCATGCAGACGCATTGCCAGATTGTTGGGTATCTGTCCGCCCATCGAAACAATCACCCCGCCGGGTGCTTCAAGGTCGACAATGTCGAGAACCCTTTCAAAGGTCAGCTCATCGAAGTAAAGCCTGTCGCATGTGTCATAGTCGGTGCTGACAGTTTCGGGATTGTAGTTTATCATAACCGATCTCAGCCCTTCTTTCCTGATTGTATCGGCTGCATTAACCGAACACCAGTCAAACTCCACACTCGAACCAATACGATAGGCACCCGAACCGAGAACAATTATCGATTTCCCGTCTCTGTCAAATGGAATATCGTGCTCACAACCGGCATAGGTAAGATAAAGGTAATTGGTTACCGCCGGATATTCGGCTGCCAGGGTGTCGATCTGTTTAACATAAGGTACTATGCCCAGCTTCTTACGGTATTCACGAACCCTGAGCAGATCGCCGTGAATCGCTGATGAGCCCGACTTCAGGACATGCCTTGCTATCTGAAAGTCGCTGAAGCCTAGTATTTTGGATTGATTTAAAAGTTCTGGCGGCACTGATTCGAGTGAATCGTGACTGCAGAGTTCTTCTTTTAACGAGATAATATTTTGCAGTTTGAACAGGAACCAAAGGTCAATTTTTGTAAGCTCATGTATCCTTTCGACTGAGATCCCTTTCTCAAGTGCCTCGGCAATTACAAAGATCCTCATGTCGGTCGGCTCAGCCAGTTCTTTTTCAAGATCACCGAAGCCAAGCTTTAGGTTGCCGGTGAAGCCATGCATCCCCTGACCAATCATTCTCAGGGCTTTCTGGATAACCTCCTCGAACGACCTCCCGATCGCCATTACTTCTCCGACACTTTTCATGCTGCTCCCTATGAGATGGGAAACGCCCTTGAACTTATTGAGATCCCACCTCGGCACCTTGCAGACTATATAATCGAGGGCGGGTTCGAAACAGGCGCTTGTCTTTCCTGTTACGTTGTTCTTAAGCTCATGCAGTCCGTAACCCAGTCCGAGCTTTGCTGCAATGAAAGCCAGAGGATAACCTGTTGCCTTCGAGGCCAGGGCGCTGGAGCGCGAAAGACGGGCATTGACTTCAATTACCCTGTAATCCTCCGATTCGGGCGAGAGTGCATACTGAACATTGCATTCACCCACTATTCCGATATGACGGATTATTCTTATGGATAGTTCCCTCAGTTTGTGGAACTCACTGTTTGTGAGTGTCTGCGATGGAGCAACCACTATGCTTTCGCCGGTGTGAATACCCAGGGGATCGAAGTTTTCCATGTTGCACACGGTGATGCAATTGTCGAACCTGTCCCTTACAACCTCATATTCCACTTCCTTCCAGCCTTTCAGCGATTCCTCAATCAGGATCTGACCGGAATAGCTAAAGGCTTTTGATGCAAGGGCCCGCAATTCATCATTATTGGCTGCAAAACCGCTTCCCTGACCGCCGAGGGTGAACGCTGCCCTGATTATCACCGGGAATCCCAGCTTCCCTGCTGCTTCAACAGCCTCATCAATGCTCCCCGTAGCTATGCTCTTCGGTGTAAACACCCCGATCTCGTCGAGCTTCCTCACGAAAAGCTCCCTGTCCTCAGTATCAATTATTGCCTCCACCGGAGTGCCCAGCACTTTTACATTGTACTTTTCAAACACTCCCCTCCTGTACAGCTCGGTCCCGCAGTTAAGTGCTGTCTGACCCCCGAACGAAAGCAGTATGCCGTCGGGAGCCTCCCTTGCAATAATCTTCTCGACAAAATATGGAGTAACCGGCAGAAAATAGATTTTCGATGCAAGCTCTTCTGAAGTCTGGACTGTTGCGATGTTGGGATTTATCAGGATGGTCTCGATACCCTCTTCCTTCAAAGCCTTGAGGGCCTGGGAACCGGAATAGTCAAACTCTCCGGCTTCTCCTATCTTGAGTGCTCCTGATCCAAGAATGACCACCTTCTTAATATCATCTCTCATTGGCGCATTTTAGGCAACAAAAATATAACAAATTTTCAAATATGACCTCCGAATAAAAAATATGTATATATTTGCAAAAAAAATGCATAAATATGCAGAAGACTTTAAGGCTGCTTGCAATTGAAAAGATCATAACGGGGGAGAATATCTCCTCCCAGGAAGCCTTGCTCAGGAAATTGAAAGGGAACGGGATAACCTGCACGCAGGCAACCCTGTCGCGCGACCTGCGGCAGCTGGGCGTCAGCAGGATACCCGACGGGGAAGGCAGCTACAGGTATTCACTCACCAGCTCAAACCCCTCTTTGGCCGAACCTGCTTCGCTGATGAACATGTTGTCGGTGATCCGCGATATAGTTGAGGCAAAGAGCCTGATGGTGATCAGGACAATCCCGGGACATGCAAATGCCACTGCATATTTTATTGATAATTCGCGCAGGTATGAAATTGCCGGAACGATAGCAGGTGATGACACGATCCTGGTAATACCCAGAAACGGCATCAGCCTGAAACAGGTCCATAACTGCCTCGAGCTGATAATACCGGGGCTTCACTCTCATATCAGGAGGCAAAGCCCGGAAGTCAATCCCCGGAGAAAATTCAATACTTAAATCAAAGTACCTAATTTAAACAGAACGATGAAAGAAAAAGTTGTGCTTGCTTACAGCGGCGGCCTGGATACTTCGGTTATCCTGAAATGGCTGATTGAGAAGGATTATGAGGTTATTGCATTTGTTGCCGATGTGGGGCAGGCTGATAATTTTGAGGAATGCAGGAGGAAAGCGCTTCTGCTGGGCGCTTCAAAGGTCATAATTGCCGACCTGAAGAAGGAATTTGTTGAGAATTATGTTTTTAAGGCCATAATGGGGAATGCTGTCTATGAAGGAAGGTACCTCCTTGGCACAGCATTGGCACGACCCCTGATTGCAATGAAGCAGATTGAAGCCGCTGTAAGCGAGGGTGCAAATTGTGTTGCACACGGCGCCACCGGAAAAGGAAATGACCAGGTCAGATTTGAACTGTGCTATTATGCACTGAAGCCCGACATAAAAGTTATTGCGCCCTGGAAGGACCGGGAATTCCTTGAAAAATTCAAGGGCCGGACGGATCTGCTGAAATACGCCGCCGAGAAAAACATTCCCGTAAAGGCAAGTATCGACAAGCCTTACAGCGAGGACGACAACCTGATGCATATCAGCCATGAGGCTGGCATTCTCGAGGATCCGATGTACACCGCCCAGAAAAGTATTCTTGAAAAAATGGTGATGCCTCAGGATGCCCCCGACAAGGAGACCAGGCTGGCAATACATTTCAGGAACGGCGTTCCGGTAAAGCTTATTAACAAGGAGGACGGCACCATAAAGGAAGACCCATTCCAGATGTATGTATATCTCAATGAACTTGCCGGCCTTAACGGGATCGGCCTCCTCGACATGGTCGAAAACCGCTTTGTCGGAATCAAGTCGAGAGGTGTCTATGAAACCCCGGCAGCAACCGTGCTGCACATTGCACACATGGACCTGGAAGGGGTGGCCATGGACAGGGAGGTGATGAGACTCAGGAATATGCTGACTCCGAAGTTCGCGGAACTTATCTATTACGGATTCTGGTTCAGCCCTGAAATGGATTTTCTCATGGCTGCAATTGAAAAGAGTCAGGAACTGATCGATGGAAGCGTCCATCTCTGCCTTTACAAGGGCAACGTAATAATAGAAGGAAGAGAATCTCCCTCATCACTCTACAACAAGGAACTCTCGAGTATGGATATCGAAGGGGGCTTCGACCAGACCGACAGCAAGGGATTCATAAGGATCAATGCCATAAGGCTTATGGCCCACCGTGCTATAATTGAAGCAAGCAAAAAACACTGACAACGGACTATTTTCACCGTGTAAATCACCTGATAATATGAAACTCTGGAAAAAAGACGCAGTTCCCGATCCAAGGGTGATCGAGTTCACCTCGGCTGGCGACAGGACTGCGGATCTTCGTCTTGCTGAATGGGATATTGCCGGATCGATGGCTCACGCAATCATGCTCGGCAAAACAGGCCTGATAACAACGGCAGAAAAGGATGAACTTCTCAGGGGCCTCACGACCCTTTACTCAAAGGCCGTGAAAGGAGAACTCCTTATTGAAGATGGTGTTGAAGATATTCATTCGCAGGTTGAAAAGGAGCTTACCGATCTGATCGGCGATACAGGTAAGAAGATACATACCGGCCGGTCGAGGAACGACCAGGTTCTGGTCGATCTGAGGCTGTGGACACGAAATGCGATCGATTCCCTTGCCGCTGATCTTGAGAAGCTGTTCAACAAACTTCAGGAGCTGAGCGAACAGCACAAGGATAAGCTGATTCCGGGTTATACCCATATGCAGCCGGCAATGGTGTCGTCATTCGGCCTCTGGTTCGGCTCCTGGGCAGAATCGCTTGCTGACGACCTCCTCATCCTCGGATCGGCCCGGGCTGTAACAGACCGCAATCCGCTGGGAACAGGAGCGGGTTACGGCACATCCCTTCCGCTCGACAGAAAGCTCACAACAGAACTTCTTGATTTCGGCGGCCTGCTTTATAACTCCGCCTATGCCAGCCTCAGCCGGGGCAAGGCTGAGCTCGCTGTTGCATCAGCAATAGCTTCAGCAGCCCAGACTCTTGCCAGGTTCTCGGCTGAGGTTTGCCTTTTTATGACGGCGGAATTCAGGTTTATCGATTTTCCCGACGAATTCATAACCGGATCGAGCATTATGCCCCAGAAAAGAAATCCGGATGCCTTCGAACTGATAAGGGGCAGAACACATATCCTGCAGTCGCTGCCCGGTCAGGTTTCCATGCTTGTCACCGGTCTGCCATCGGGATACAACAGGGATCTTCAGTTGCTGAAGCAATTGATATTCAATGCATTCTCTGAATTAGGCGAATGTATTGACATGGCCGTAGTGATGCTTGAAAACATTCAGATAAATGACAACATAGCCGGTAATCCTCTCTATAATCCGATTTACAGCACCGAGGAAGCCAACCGGCTTGTCAAGGAGGGTGTGCCTTTCCGCGATGCCTACAAAGCGGTTTCATCGATGATAGGGAAGAAGGTGTTTGAGGTTACCTCCCTGTCGGAATATGTCCATGAGGGCAGCATCGGGAATCTCTGCAACGACGAGGTGAAGACGTTGTTCCGGGAAAGGATGAAATGCTTCAACTCGTCACAATCGGGAGAACTGATTGCAGGGATGCTGAAAAAGAAATAGACCGGGGAATTCAGGATGCAGTACCAATTCAGCCGCAGATTTCCCTGTTGAAGGTTCTGCTATTTTGAGAGCCTGATGTTTTCTATGAATTCATCAAACAGGAAATCGGTATCAGTCGGTCCGCCCGAAGCCTCGGGGTGGAACTGGGTTGAGAAGAACGGCTTTGTCCTGTGACGCATCCCTTCGTTGGTATTGTCGTTCAGATTGATGAAGAGAGGTTCCCAGTCGGCCGCAAGGGTTTCATTATCGACGGCATACCCGTGATTTTGTGAAGTGATGTAAGCTTTTTCCGTGCCTGCCTTGATCACCGGCTGGTTGTGACTTCTGTGCCCGTATTTAAGTTTATAGGTATCGGCTCCCGAAGCGAGCGCCATCAGCTGATTGCCAAGGCAAATACCGAAAATTGGCTTTGTTCCTGAAAATGATTTCTTTATTTGCTCAATAGTTATGGAACACATTTTTGGATCGCCCGGACCGTTTGTAAGGAAAAGCCCGTCGTATTCTTCCTTGCTGTAATCATAATCCCAGGGCACCCTTATAATAGTTGTGTCCCTTTTCAGAAGATTCCTTATTATATTGTACTTGACTCCGCAGTCGACAAGCATTATCCTGTATTTTCCCGAACCATATCTCCTGATCTCCCTGGTGCTGACCCCGGCAACAAGGTTGGTCTTGTTGGGATCGTGGAAATCTGTCACTGAACCTTCAGGTTCCAGTTTTCCCAGCATCACTCCTTTTTCCCTTATTCTTTTTGTAAGCGCCCTGGTGTCAATGCCATAAACTCCGGGAATATTGTTCCGCCCAAGCCATTCGCCCAGGCTCTCGCTTGCATTCCAGTGGCTGTATTCCGATGAGTAATCAGATACTATCAGCCCGGAGATATGGATTGAGGAGGATTCATAAAAACTATAAAGGTTGTTCTCCTCGCTTAATGCCGGTGCACCATAATTGCCCACAAGCGGATATGTCAGGCATAGTATCTGCCCTTTGTAAGAAGGGTCGGTGAGGCTTTCCGGATAACCTGTCATGGCTGTGTTGAATACAACCTCACCTGCTGCCGGAACAGGTGCCCCGAACGACCATCCCTGGTAAACGGTACCATCCTCGAGCGTGAGTTTAATCCTTATCCCTTTCTTCATCTGACTTATAATTATCTGATAGATTCAACTGCTTTGCGTATCTGCTCCATCGCCTTCATAATCCTCTTCCGGGTTGTTCCAAGGTTCATCCTCATGAAACCTTCTCCTCCGGGTCCGAAGGCTGAACCTTCATTAAGCCCTACCCCTGCCTTGCTGACGAAAAACTCACCCAGTTCCTTCCCTGTCATCCCGAGCTTCCTGCAGTCGAGCCAGATCATATATGTGGCCTCCGGCCGCGAAGGTACTATTTCGGGTATGAACTCCCTGCAATATTCCATCACAAAGCCGGCATTACCATCTAAATATAACAGGAGTTCCGAAAGCCACTCCCTTCCTTCCGAATAGGCGGCTACGGACGATACCGTTCCGAAAATATTACCGTTGCCGATATGAAGATGATCTGTCTTCGATTTGAAATATTTCCTGAGAACAGGATTGGAGATAACCACGGAGGATGTCGAAAGACCTGCCACGTTGAATGTCTTGCTGGGAGCAACGCATGTAACTGTTATTGCAGATATAGGGGAGGAGAGCTTTGCCACCGGAGTGTGTCTGTAACCGGGCAGGACAAGGTCGCAGTGGATCTCGTCCGACAGGATAAGTGTATGGTTCTCGATGCAGATGGCAGCCAGTTCCTTTAGTTCTTCAGGATCCCACGACCTTCCGACAGGGTTGTGGGGATTTGAAATGATTATCATCCTTGTATCCGGAGTGATTATTCTGCGAAGCGAATCAAGGTCCATCCTCCATTTGCCTTCACTGAACACAAGCTGGTTCAGGATAAGGTTCCGGCCGTGATTCTCAACTGCATCAAAGAATGGAGTGTATACAGGTGGCTGAATAATTACCGAGTCGCCCGGACGGGTGTAGGCAAGTGTGCACAGGTTAAGTGCAGGCACTATTCCCGGGCAGAAGCAGATCCAGTCCTCGCTCACCTCCCACCCATGCATGGAACGGAGCCATTCCGCCATAGAGGTAAAATATTCACGCGGATGAAAGGTGTAGCCCATCACTTCATGGCTGAGCCTTTTCCTGAGGGCGTTTATTATGAAATCCGGAGTCCTGAAATCCATGTCGGCAACCCACATCGGAATGACATCCGCGGTTCCGAAAAAATTCTTCCTGAGGTCAAACTTCACACAGTTCGTCCCTTCCCTTGCGACCTCTTCATCAAAATTCCAATTCATCTGAAATGAATATGTTTCAGGGGCTCAAAGATAATCAAAATAGGCTTTACACGTCCTGGGATATATCCTTCACCCTGATAAATGCAGGGAAGGACGGCCCGGGAAAACTTAATCGCAGTGATCGAATGATGTTTAAGTGAATGAATTTGTAAAATAGATTTATGCCGTAAGCGTATTTTAATATTATTTACTATTTTTATGATCGCTTTCAGACTAGATTTTAACTTTAAACCTATCACAATGAAAAAGGCTATAGCTGTTATAATTATCCCGATGCTGATCTTGTCATTCAGTGGACTGAATTCGTGCAAAAACAGGGCTGAAAAGGCAAAACCCGGCGAGAAGGATCTGGAAATTGAACAGGTTCAGATGCTGGAAGAGGAGATTGAGAAAAATGTCTACCCCCTGCCTACTTCGGCTGAAGTTATCAAGATGCTTTCAGAACTTGAAGTCGGATATATCATGGGTATCGCAAATCCTGTCGCCAATGCCAGAAAATACCTCACCAGTTCGGGAAAAGCAGTAAACATGGGAGTCTTCGGGGCCGACCTGAGCTATGCCACCTTGTACAACATGCAACAGGAGGTGCTTAATTACCTCGATGCCATCAGGTCGCTGGCGAATGAACTGAACATGTCGCAGATATATGATGAAAATCTGTATGACAGGATCCGCAAGAATCAGGACAACAAGGAAGAATTGGTTACCATACTTACCGAAGCCTTTGATAAAACATATGCCTACTTAAGCCAGAATGACCAGCAGGGACTTGCCCTTCTTGTTGTGGGCGGTGCCTGGGTCGAAGGAATGTATCTTACGACTCACGTTTCGGAAGCAGCATATCAGGTAGCAGGCATTTCAAAAGTCCTTATTGAACAAAAGGAATCATTCGACCTGTTTCTGGAAATCACCCAGCCTTATATGGATGACCCGAATGTAAAAGAGTTCGTCGATAAGCTGGAACCAATAAAAAAGGTCTATGAAGGCCTCTCTACTAGCCTCACCAACCAGAATATAATTGATATAACCAAAGCTATAGAAACTATCAGAGGTCAAATAGTTTAATTATTCCAGTATACCATAATGACCGCAAATGGATTCATTTTGCGGTCTTTTTTTGATCGAAATTTTTTATGAGGGAATCTGTACTCCTGGCTCTGATTCATATCTTTGCCATCGTTTCCACCGTTAATCCGGGAGGGATCTCCTCCAGAGGCAAGAAGATACTCCGAAGCTACCTCAGGAGATACCTTAACAGGGAACTGGAAGAGGAGTATTATTCCCTTTTTGAAAACAACCTCGAATTTTATTCAAACGAACTCAAAACCGTCGACAAGACGGAGTTATCAGATGAGGACTCCCTGATAACATTCCAGATAACCAATATATGCCGTCAGATTAAGAAAGGACTGTTCCTTGAGGAAAGGATGGTTGTATTCCTTCAGCTCCTTGAATTCGCGTTCGAGGATGGAACCATTTCCGAACAGGAAAAAACAATTGTCGATATTGTAGCGCGAACCTTCAATATTTCAAAGAAGGAATATGAGAATGCAGTTGCATTCATGATAGGCAGGACTTATGATGAGGTCACTCCCGACTGCCTGCTTGTCATCGAAAATGAAAACCCGAAATTTTGGGCCGGCTCCTTTAAAAACTACGAAAGCTGGAGGCATATCAGATTAAAGGGATTCAGGGGGCATATGTTTTTCCTTCATATCGAAAGCACCGGTTCACTGATCTTTACTTACGACGGATCGCTGGCTCTTTATTTCAAGGGAAGGGATATTATAGCATGCCGGCCCTACATGCTCGAAAGAGGAGTGAACATAAAGGGCCAGGGGATTGAACCGATTTATTTTTCGAGGATATTCAAGAAATTCGTTTCCAGGAAATTTCCGGAGAAAATAATTTTTGAGGGAAAGGATATTGAATTCACCTTCAAGAACTCCGACAACGGAGTAAAAAAGATGAATTTCCACATCGAGTCGGGAAACCTTGTCGGGCTGATGGGAGGAAGCGGCGTCGGAAAGACAACCATGCTGAATCTTCTTCATGGGAAAACCAAACCCACATCGGGGAATATTCTTATCAACGGATACGATCTCAGCAGCGAGGCAGAAAACCTTTCCGGGCTCATCGGCTTTGTCCCCCAGGACGACATGCTTATTGAAGAGCTGACAGTGTACCAGAACATGTATTACAATGCCAGGCTGTGTTTCGGCGACTACAATGAGGAGCAGCTGAACAGGACTGTCGAAAAGGTTCTGTCCGATCTCGACCTTATGGAGATACGCGATCTGCAGGTGGGGGATATCATGAACAAGAAGGTGAGCGGGGGCCAGCGCAAACGTCTGAACATCGGTCTTGAACTTATGAGGGAACCAGGCGTGCTGTTCGTTGACGAGCCCACTTCAGGCCTCTCTTCCTTCGACTCCGGAAAAGTAATGTCACTGCTTAAAAACCAGGCTCTTGCCGGGAAACTGGTATTCACGATAATTCATCAGCCGTCATCCGATATTCTCAAGATGTTCGACAGGCTCTGGATACTCGACAAGGGCGGCTATATGGTTTACGACGGCGATCCGGTTGAGGCCCTTGTCTATTTCAAGACTGAGACATCGCAGGCAAATGCTGCCGAAAGCGAATGCCCGAATTGCGGGAATATAGATACCGAAAGCATTCTTCAGATCATTGAGGTCAAGGTGATCGACAATGCCGGGTTTGCCGGAAAGGAAAGGCAGGTTAGTCCTAAGGAATGGTATGAGAAATACAAGAAGAAAATGATGCCGGTCCTGAAGGAAATTCCTCCGAAAACCACACTTCCCCAGAGCAACTTCAAGATCCCGAAGAAATGGGAACAGGCAAAGACTTTCATCAAGAGAAACATAACAAGGAAACAGGCCGACAAACAATACATGACGATCAACCTGGTTGAGGTACCCTTGCTGGCACTCATTCTGGGATTCATCTCGAAATACAGCGAAATCGGAGTATACTCGTTCGGGGCGAACAAGAATTATCCGATCTTTATTTTTATGGCGATTATTGTCGCACTTTTCGTCGGACTGACTGTAAGCGCTGAAGAAATATTCCGGGACCGGAAGGTACTTGAGCGGGAAAAATTCCTAAATATCAGCAGATCGAGTTACCTGTTCTCAAAGATTACCTTTCTCTTTTTCCTTTCAGCAATTCAGTCGCTCAGTTTCGTCATTGTTGCCAATACCCTTCTCGGGGTCAGGGGAATGCTGTTTCAGCAATGGATCATCCTCTTTTCGACTGCCTGCTTCGGAAATGTACTCGGACTCAATATTTCTGCAGGTATGCGAACGGCGGTCAGTATATATATCCTTATCCCCCTGATTCTTGTTCCCATGCTTATTCTCGGCGGCGCCATGATAAAATTCGATGACCTGCATAAATCGATAAGCAGGAAGATTTATGTGCCTGTTATAGGTGATGCCATGGTTACCAGATGGGCATATGAGGCTCTTCTGGTTGAACAGTTCAAGTCCAACAGGTTCGAAAAGCCGCTTTTTAAATACGATATGGAGATAAGTCAGACCGGGTGGTACAATGCCTTTCTTATTCCTACCCTTAAGGTGAAGGTCGATGAATGCAGGACGGCGGCCGGAAACCCCCGGTTTGAAGACTTGTGCAGAAACAATTTCAAAACCATAAACTATCACCTGCGCGAATTGTCGGATGAAACAGGAATGGAACCGGGTTCATGGGCTGCATCAGTCAATTATGAAGGATTCAGTGATTTTACGGCCGATCAGGCAAAAATCTATCTCGATTCGCTTGCTTCTGTGATCAGGGCACGGACCAGGATTGTTTCAGACAGGAAGGACTCACTGGTCAGATCTCTCACAGCATCAATGGGAACTGACGAATACCAGGCGCTGAAAGAAGCAAATTACAATGAGAGTCTTGCGAATTTTGTTCTCAACCGGAATAGCACCAACAGAATTTATGACGCCGGAAAAAGACTTATCCAGAAGGCCGATCCTGTATTGATGAAACCCGGCTCAAAGTACGGCCGGGCACATTTCTACGCCCCCTACAAACAGATAGGAAATCTAAGGATCGATACTCTTATCTTTAATGTTCTGGCAATATGGATAATGACGATCGGACTTTTCGTGACCCTGTACTTCAACCTTCTCAAGCGCTTCATTGAATTTCTCGAGGCCCTTAAGTTGCCCATCTGGAGAAAGTTTGGAAGGGAACTCCTTCAGGGGTAACACCTCCTGAATCTCTGCCGGACCGACCGCCCGGCATATTCAGAAATTATGATGGTAACATGACCGGCAGTTAATTGTAAAAAGGATAAATGGACAGGGTAAAACCCAAAAAAAGCCTTGGCCAGCATTTTCTCAGGGATAAGTCTGTTGCTGAAAAAATTGCCGGCTCGCTCTCGGGAGATGGCTGCAGCAGCGTACTAGAGGTGGGCCCCGGCATGGGGATACTGACAGGCTTCCTCATGAAAAGACAATTCCCCGATTTCAGGGTGATTGAGATCGACAGGGAATCGGTAAGCTATCTTCGGGATGCGTTCCCCGGACAAATCAACATAATAGAGGGCGATTTCCAGGCTTTCGATATCCGGAGCAGTTTTCCTGGTAAAGTTGCATTAATTGGTAATTTCCCATACAACATATCGAGTCAGATATTCTTCAGGGTCCTGGAAAACCGCGATATAATAACCGAAGTGTGCGGAATGCTCCAGAAGGAGGTTGCACAACGGATCTGTGCAAAGCCGGGATCAAAAACCTATGGAATACTAAGTGTTCTTTTGCAGGCATACTATTCTGCAGGTTATCTGTTCTCAGTGCCGCCAGGGGTGTTTTCCCCGCCGCCGAAAGTAATGTCGGGGGTTGTAAGGCTGACCAGAAACAACAGGGAACATCTCGATTGTGATGAAGATTTGTTTCTCAGGGTTGTCAAGGGCTGTTTCAATCAGCGCCGCAAGACACTGAGGAACTCGGTAAAGGCAGCTTTTAATGTAAGGTCGGAAGATAATGACATGCTTCAGCTCAGGCCCGAACAACTATCGGTTGAGCAGTTTGTCGATCTTACCAACTGGATCAGTGAAAATCTTATAACCTCAGAATGAGAACCCGATTGCATCAACCGGATTCATTCTTGCTGCAGAACTTGCCGGAGCATAACCAGCCACAACTCCGATTATCCCCGAAATTGTAAGCGCAAGAACTATGTTGCCGAGAGTGAGATGCATGTTCAGCTCATACAGGTAGTTAATCACCAGCGATCCGATGAATATCATCAGCAGGCCAAGTATGCCGCCTGCAAGGGAAAGGAGAACGGATTCGGTGAGGAATTGCTGAAGGATGAATCCTCTCTTGGCCCCAAGGGCTTTCTGTATTCCAATTATGTTGGTCCTCTCCCTGACCGAAACAAACATTATATTGGCAATTCCGAAGCCTCCCACAAGTATGGCAAATGCCCCTATTATCCAGCCTCCGATATTAATTCCTTTGAAAACAGCTTCGAAACCCTGCGACAGCATTTTTGAGTTGTTTATCGAAAAGTTTGAGATCTCAGCGGGCTTCAGCCTTCTTGCCGCCCTCATAATCATTGTAAGTTCATCAGTGAGCTCCTGAACCGAAACATCCGGTTTTGCTTTAACAATCATCTGGGAATCAACAAACCTGTTCCGTATGTTAATGAAGTTCCGACCGAAATTCATCGGTATGAGCGTTATCTGGTCAACGTTGTTCAGGCTGATTGCTCCCTGTCCTTCCTCCTTGAGCACACCTATCACCGTAGCCTTAAAACCTCCTGCAATAGTGATTACCTTTCCAATCGGATTTGTGTCGCCAAAAAGCCTCTCTGCAACCTCGGCACCCATCACTGCAACATTGCTGCCGCTTATATAATCGGACGGTGAAAAATATCTGCCCTTATCGATTTCAAACAACACAACTTTCTCCATATCATCGGTCACTGCAGCCAGAACGGCATCATTTGCCGCATTGTTCTTGAATTTAATCCTGTCGCTCTTTGCTATCAGGAAAGAAGCGGCTTCACTTTTTGTCGATCTCTTCAGAATAGCCTGGTACTCATTCATCGAAATCGTCGGCCACCTGACTATGTCCCACCATTTCATCTCCGAATCGAACGACCATGGGAACTTCTGAACATAGACGACATTGGAACCCATTGAACTTATGCTGTCGCGAATCGATTTTTCCATCCAGTCGAGCACAGTGAATACCGAGATGATGCAGAATATGCCGATTGTAATTCCAAAAAGCGAAAGGAAAGTACGCAGCTTGTTAACTGTCACTGACTTAACAGCCGACAGAAATCCTTCCTTAAAAAGCCTTAATCGTGTTTTCAATTACTTTAAGTTGTTACGGGAGTGTCAAAGGTAATAATTTCATTTGGATTACGACAGCTCACCTGACCGGCCGGAATAATCATGATTATTTTATTATGGTGTATAATGAAAAAATATCTATTTTTAACCGCCTGATTCTGCAGGGAGCGACCTTTCATAAATTTCAGTATATGAGTGAAAAAAGGATTAACAATGCATTAATTTCAGTTTACTTCAAGGATAACCTGGATGAGATAGTACGAATCCTTGATGAACTGAATGTGAAAATTTATTCCACGGGTGGCACTTTCAGCTTCATAAAGGGCCTTGGAGTAAAAGCTGAGACTGTTGAATCGCTTACAACCTATCCTTCAATACTCGGTGGCAGGGTGAAGACTCTCCACCCTTCGGTATTCGGAGGTATACTGGGAAGGCGCAGCAATGAGGAAGACCTGAGGCAGCTCACACAATACAATATTCCTGAAATCGACCTTGTGATTGTTGACCTTTATCCTTTTGAGGACACTCTGAAATCGACCGACAATGAAGAGGAAATAATAGAAAAGATCGATATCGGCGGAATCTCCCTCATCAGGGCTGCAGCAAAGAATTTCAGCGATGTGCTCGTTATCTCATCGAGGGACCAGTACGGAAGGCTGATCGAACTACTGAGGGAAAAGAAAGGAACTACCTCAATCGCAGACAGGAAATCCTTTGCCGCTGAAGCATTTCTTACCTCCTCAGGCTACGATACAGCCATCTTCGGTTATTTCAACCGGACCGCAGGAATAGCTGCGTTCCGCGAAAGCATCAACACCGCCTACCCTCTCAGGTACGGAGAAAATCCTCACCAGAAAGGAGTTTTCTACGGCGACTCCGGAAAGATTTTCGAGAAAATACATGGCAAGGAAATTTCATACAACAATCTGCTTGATATCGACTCAGCCCTTGCACTGATTGATGAATTCAGCGAAACCACATATGTAGTTATAAAACACAACAATGCCTGCGGAGCTGCTTCTCGTCCCGATCCGGCTGATGCCTGGAAGGATGCCCTGGCATGCGACCCGGTCTCGGCTTTCGGAGGAGTGATAGCAACCAATGTTCCGGTAGGGGATGAGGTGGCTGCTGAAATAGACAGGATATTCTTCGAGATCATAATCGCTCCGGGTTTTTCTGATAAGGCACTTGAAATTCTCTCACAGAAAAAAAACCGCATTATTCTCAGGCGAAAGGAAAAAGCTTTGAACCGTTTCCAGTTCAGGTCACTTCTCGGCGGAGTGCTGTGGCAGGAAAAGGACCTTAGCACTGAACTTGCAGAAGACATGAAGCCTGTAACCCCCAGGGTTCCGCTGCCCGCTGAAACAGACGACCTGGTGTTTGCCAATAAGATCGTTAAGCACAGCAAATCGAATGCTATTGTCCTGGCAAGGAATAAACAGCTTTGCGCAAGCGGCATCGGCCAGACTTCGAGGGTGGATGCACTGAAACAGGCGATCGGCAAGGCCCGCGCCTTCGGGTTTGACCTTAAAGGTGCGGTTATGGCTTCGGATGCTTACTTCCCCTTCCCCGACAGCGTTGAAATAGCACACAAGGCAGGCATTTCAGCCGTGGTTCAGCCGGGCGGATCAGTCAGGGACAAGGATTCGGTCGATTATTGCTCCGCAAACAACGTTGCAATGGTCTTCACGGGAAAACGACATTTTAAACACTAAAACCAATAAGCTCATTATATGGGACTTTTTTCATTCTTGACACAAGAGATTGCAATTGACCTCGGAACGGCTAATACGGTTATCATACACAATGATAAGATTGTTGTCGATGAACCATCAATAGTTGCCATCGATAAGAATACCGGCAAACTTATAGCTATCGGTGACGCCGCAAGGCAAATGCACGGGAAGACGCATGAGAACATAAAGACGGTCAGGCCGCTCCGCGATGGAGTGATTGCCGACTTCAATGCGGCTGAGATGATGATAAGGGGAATGATCAAGCTGATCAACACAGGACCTAAGTTCTTCTCGCCTTCACTGAAAATGGTGGTATGCATACCCTCCGGAAGCACCGAGGTTGAACTTCGTGCCGTCCGCGACTCATCGGAACACGCCGGTGGAAGGGATGTCTACCTGATTTATGAACCCATGGCTGCTGCCATCGGTATCGGACTCGATGTGGAGGCCCCCGAGGGCTGCATGATAGTCGACGTGGGCGGCGGGACAACTGAAATTGCCGTTATTGCACTTGGCGGGATTGTATGCAACAAGTCAATACGTATAGCCGGCGACGGTTTCACGGCTGATATCCAGTCGTACATGAGGCACCAGCACAATATCAAGATCGGGGAAAAAACGGCCGAAGATATCAAGATAGCTGTGGGAGCAGCTCTCCCGGATATCGATAATCCTCCCCAGGACTACATCGTAAGGGGACCAAACATAATGACATCACTTCCCATTGAGATTCCAATCTCATACCAGGAAATTGCATATTGTCTCGATAAATCGCTTACAAAGGTGGAAGCTGCACTGCTTAACGTCCTTGAACAAACTCCTCCCGAACTTTATGCCGATGTGGTGAACAAGGGAATCTACCTTACCGGAGGAGGCGCCCTTCTAAGAGGTCTCGACCGAAGACTGGCGGATAAGCTGAACATAAATTTCAATGTCGTGGAGGACCCTCTCCATGCTGTTGCAAGAGGCACCGGAGTGGCATTGAAGAACGTGGACAAGTTTCCTTTCCTTATGAGATAACCTGACGACGTGAGTGAATGAGAAATCTGCTGAACTTTCTTCTGAAATACAATAATATAATCGTATTTCTTATCCTGGAAGGAATAGCATTCTATTGGCTCACAAACGGAAATGCATATCATAATTCGAGGATGGTCAAATCCGTCCAGGGAATGACACGCGGAATGGAGGAGAGGATAACCAATGTTAAGAACTATCTTAGCCTCAGGGAGGTAAACTCCGGTCTTGCCGAAGAAAACAATTACCTCCTTAACCGGCTTGAACTCCTCTCCGGTGAACAGGATCCCGGTTTCATTCCTGTAATCGATTCTGTCGCAGGTCAGCAATACAATTATACCCCGGCCCGGGTGATCAATAATTCAGTCAACAAGCAAAAGAATTTTATTACTATAAATAAGGGGAGCCTGCATGGAATTAAACCCGATATGGCTTTGACCGACGGCCGGTATGTTGTCGGACTGGTAGTAGGCTGTTCACGGAATTTTTCCGTGGCGATTTCCCTTCTCAATCTCGATTTCAGATTAAGCTCGCGTCTGAAATCAAGCGGTTATTTCGGTTCGCTGACATGGGACGGCCGTAACCCGCGCTATGCTGTGCTTAATGAAATTCCCCAGCACATATCAGTTGCTCAGGGTGATACAGTCGAGACAACCGCGTTCTCCGCCGTCTTTCCTGAAGGGATCGGTATCGGACAGGTTAGTGAAATAAAAAGGAGCGGAAGTGACTTTTACAGGATAACCGTTGAGCTGTTTACCGATTTCAGGCAGGTTCAGTATGTGAATGTAATCGGAAACCTTCTCAGGCAGGAACAGCTTGAACTTGAAATGCAGTACCAATGATCAACTCTATCCTGAAATACGGACTGACAAGTGTCCTCCTGATCCTGCTTCAGGTTCTGGTGCTGAATAATATTCAGTTCAGCGGTTATGTAAATCCCTATGTGTACATCATTATAATCCTTATCCTGCCGTCGCTCACACCGTCGTGGCTCGTTCTTATTATCGGATTCACAACAGGTCTGATAATCGACCTTTCAGCCGGATCGCCCGGGATGCACGCATCGGCCACCCTGCTGGCAGGTTTTGCCAGGCCTTTTGTTCTCAGACTGATTGCCCCCCGCGACGGTTATGCCCCCGGATCGAGCCTTTCAATGGCCTCCTATGGCTTCCGGTGGTTTGTGATATATGCAACGGCTATTGTCCTGATTCATCATGGCGCCCTCTTTTTCATCGAGGTTTTTAGATTTACCGATTTCTTCAGGACAATATTAAGGATCCTGGTGAGTTCAATCTTTACACTGGGATTTGTCCTTCTCATAGAGTATTACCGCAAAGGAAGGTAACTTATCTTTCATGAAAGACGCATTCATAAACAGGAAGTTCATCATCATGGCATTCGTCGTGATTGCGGCGCTCATCCTGCTTGTCAGACTGTTTGTGATACAGGTTGTTAAAGACACCTACAGGTTGTCGGCCGATAACAATGTACTCCGGTATGTCACACAATATCCGGCACGAGGTCTTATTTACGACAGGAACAGGGAACTGATGGTTACTAACCAGGCCGCTTACGACCTGATGGTTGTCCCGGCACAGGTCGCTGATATCGATACAGCAGAATTCTGCAATCTCCTTGAAATTTCGGTCAGTTCTTTCCGCGACAGGATGAATGCGGCCATAAACTATTCCAGAAGGGCCCCGTCCGTTTTTCTCAAGCAGATCTCCGCAGAATCATATGCAAGGTTCCAGGAAAAGCTTTTTTCATATCCCGGATTTTATGTTCAGCCGCGAACCCTGAGGAAATATACCAAACCCATAGCCGGTCATATCCTTGGTTACGTGAGCGAGGTGGATGAATCGGTGGTGAGAAAGGATCCTTACTACAAGGCCGGTGACTATATAGGGAAACTCGGAATAGAGGAGGCATATGAAAAATACCTGAGGGGCAGGAGAGGAGTGACTATTTATCTTGTTGACGTCTACAGCAGGATAAAGGGATCATATGCCGACGGCCGCCTGGATACGGTTGCAGTACAGGGAGAGGACATTATCTCAACCGTCGACATGGATCTTCAGGAATACGGAGAACTCCTGATGAAAAATAAATCAGGAAGCATAGTGGCCCTTGAGCCAAAGACGGGAGAAGTGCTCGCCCTGGTATCAAGCCCTAACTACGATCCCGGTCTCCTTGTGGGAAGAATAAGATCGGAAAACTATTCAAGGCTCAGCGCCGATACTTCACTTCCGCTCTTTAACAGGGCTATCCAGGCAAAGTATCCCCCGGGTTCCACTTTCAAGCCAATCAACGGACTGATAGGTCTTCAGGAGAATGTTATTGAACCTTCAACCCTTTTCGGATGCAACCATGGTTATATGTTTGTCGGCTGCCATTCCCACAGTTCTCCCCTTGACCTCATTCACGGAATCTCAAATTCGTGCAATGCCTACTTCTGCCAGGTATTCAGAAGGATTATGGAGAATCCGGAATATCCGACAGTCGAGGCGGCCTACGTAAAATGGAAGGAATATCTTGACCAGTTCGGTTTCGGTCAGAGACTGGGAATTGAATTTACCAATGAACTCACCGGACTTGTTCCTTCACCCGAATATTTCGACAGGTATCACGGAAAAAACGGATGGAAGGCCCTTACAATAATCTCCATGGCTATCGGACAGGGAGAAATTGAGACTACTCCGCTCCAGATGGCCAATATGACAGCTGCCATTGCAAACAGGGGATATTATTACACTCCACATATCGTTAAATCGATTGGAACCAACAGAAACCCCGACGGAAAATATATTACAAAGCACACCATCAGTATCGATTCGTCAAATTTTGAATTTATAGTTCAGGGAATGGAAGAAGCTGTTAACGGAGGTGATGGTGCTACAGCAAGGATAGCAGCCCTGAACGATATAATAGTGTGCGGAAAGACCGGAACTGCCCAGAATCCTCACGGTAACCGTAAGGATCATTCGGTGTTCATTGCCTTTGCCCCGAAAGATGACCCGAAAATTGCGATAGCGGTATATGTCGAGAACGCAGGTTTCGGGGCAACCTACGCGGCTCCGGTTGCCAGCCTGATGATGGAGAAATATCTTACCGGCGAGGTGACAAATAAATACTCGGAACAGAGAATGCTTGAACTGAATCTTACTGCAGGTGACTAGAAACCTCAATATATGGGCCAGGCTCGACAAGGCTTCAATCGGGATCTTCCTGCTGCTTGTTATAATAGGATGGTTCAATATTTATGCCGCTGTCTTTAACGAGGAGCATACAAGGATTATTGACCTCTCCCAGAGATACGGGAAGCAGTTTGTGTGGATTCTTGCAACAGTTGTTATTGCAGTGTTCGTTGTGGTGATCGATACCAGGTTTTATTTTTTCTTTGCCTATTTCATCTACGGATTTCTGCTTTTCCTCCTCCTTCTCGTGCTTTTTGTCGGAAAGGATATTAACGGCGCCAGATCGTGGTTCCAGTTCGGGACCTTCAGCCTTCAGCCGTCTGAGTTTGCAAAAATCGGCACCGCCCTGGCCCTGGCTGCCTATCTGAATGCATCGAGGCATGACCTGGGAAAGCTGTCTGTCTTTATGACATCCGTGGGCATTATCCTTCTGCCCGCATTGCTTATTGTGCTGCAGCCCGATATGGGATCGGCAGTCGTTTTCCTGGCTCTCTTCATCGTACTTTTCAGGGAAGGCATGAGTCCCTATATTCTGATCTCGGGCTTCCTTATGCTGGTTCTCTTCTTTTTTACATTGATATTCAATAACACCTGGCTTGCCATCGGGCTGATAACTGCCGCTTTGCTGCTGGCATGGATAGCTTCAAGAAAATGGAAACTCTGTCTTCTGGCGCTGGGTATACTCGCCGGCACGTCACTTCTGGTTTACGGGTTAAACAGCCTGGTGTTCAAATCGCTCAGAAACGAACACATACTGCTGATCTCCGTACTGCTGTCAGGGGTGATATTCGGAGTCTACTTCTATAACAAAAAGGCCGTCTCGCTCCTGATGATTTACCTCTTTCTGGCCGGGAGTCTTGCCTTTGTCAACTCGGTTAACCTGGCATTCAATAACCTGATGAAGCCGCATCAGAAGGAAAGGGTTGAAATAATGCTCGGGATAAAATCGGATCCTCACGGAACCGGTTACAATGTAAACCAGTCGATTATATCTATTGGTTCGGGAGGCTTTTCAGGCAAGGGATACCTTCAGGGGACCCAGACCAAATTCAAATTTGTTCCGGCGCAAAGCACCGATTTCATCTTCTGTACAATAGGCGAGGAATGGGGCTTTATGGGATCGTTCGTTGTGATTGCATTATACGTCATACTGCTCATAAGGCTGATAATGCTGGCTGAGAGGCAGAGATCCGACTTTTCAAGAATCTACGGATACGGAGTGGTGTCGATCTTATTTATCCATTTCTTCATCAATATAGGAATGACTGTCGGACTGGTTCCCGTGATAGGAATTCCGCTGCCCTTCCTGAGCTACGGAGGAAGCTCCCTGTGGGCATTTACTATACTGTTGTTTATTTTTCTCCGGCTCGATGCGAGCCGCGCGGAATACCTGGTGTGATCAGAATGGAATGGTGATCCTGTGAGATATTTCTATTCCAAAATCTTTTTCAACATAGTCAATAAGCTGCGGGAAGAACTCCATGAAATCGTCCTGAAGTGAATAGTAATTCTTTTTCAGAGCCTTCATCGCAAATCTTGTCTCATTCGGAAGGGACGATCTTTTGCTGAGCGTGTTCAGCACATGCCTGATCCCCCTTCTTGTCTGGTACGATTCTATCCAGTTGTTTATTATGAAGAACGGCATCA
>CAYQRF010000018.1:21766-26972 GCA_964419775.1 uncultured Rikenellaceae bacterium | reverse complement strand
CTGTCCCTTTGGCCGTCTCCTGACACTGATAGCAAAACATACTCATGATATTACTTTTTTATGTTAATAATTGATAAATGACTTTTTCAACACTCAATAAGTCTGCATTTTGCAAGACCATAATTTACACAAAAAAACTGAATCCGGCGCATTGAAAATGTAACATATGTTACAAAGTGAACTTTTTTTTCCTGAAAAATTAAGTAACTTTCAAACCGTTTTGAGTTTAATGGGGAACAAGGCTGTTTTATCCTGCCTGACAGACAGGAGATATGCCGGGTTTCCATAATGGCCCGGATGAATATCACATTTGAAAACATACTTCTGATCGGTTCTTTTCTGCTCGGAATAAGCATTCTGGTGGGAAAGACTTCTTTCCGGCTGGGTGTTCCCACTCTGATATTATTCGTAATAGTTGGCATGCTGGCGGGATCGGAAGGTTTCGGCGGGATTAATTTCGACAGTCCGTCCATTGCCCGTTTTGTCGGGATCGTCGCGCTTAATGTGATACTTTTCTCCGGCGGGCTCGAGACAAGGTGGGAGACAATAAAGCCGGTTGTCTGGCATGGATTGACACTCTCGACAGTAGGAGTTTTCCTTACTGCCGTCTCAGTGGGGATTTTCGTGTGGGCTATTACCGATTTTACATTTCTGGAGGGGCTCCTCCTTGGTTCAATAGTGTCTTCAACCGATGCGGCTGCAGTATTCTCAATTCTCCGGGCAAGAAACCTCGGACTGAAGAAAAACATCCGGGCCTCGCTCGAGCTGGAGAGCGGCAGCAACGATCCGATGGCCTACTTCCTTACCGTGGCAGTGATGGGGCTTATCCTCTCCGGCGAACAGTCTGTTGCAAGCATAATTCCCCTCTTCATCAAACAGGTTATCATAGGAACCGTGCTGGGATTGCTGATCGGCAGGCTCGGTAAGGAGATCATCAACCGTATTGCCCTTGATTATGTGGGGCTTTATCCCGTACTAGTTATCGCCCTGATGTTCTTCACCTTTTCGGCAACCGATTTTCTGGGAGGAAACGGTTTTCTGGCAATCTACCTCTGTGCAATTTACCTTGGCAATCAATACCTCATCCACAAAAAGACAATCCTGCAGGTGTTCGACGGGATGGCATGGCTTATGCAGATCGTTCTCTTCCTGACACTTGGTCTTCTTGTGTTTCCCAGCCACATCATTCCCGTGCTTGGACTTGGTCTGCTGGTCTCGGCATTTCTGATGTTCGTTGCACGGCCGTTTGCCGTATTTGCCTGCCTTCTTCCTTTCAGGATAAGGCTGAAAACAATAACTTTCATTTCATGGGTTGGACTGAGGGGAGCCGTCCCGATAGTATTTGCCACATATCCCCTGCTGGCGGGGATTGACAAATCACAAATGATATTCAATCTGGTGTTTTTCATTTCACTTACATCGGTTCTGTTGCAGGGAACAACTCTCAGGTTTATGGCAAAGCGCCTTCATGTATCGGTTCCGGAAAAGGCAAAGCAGAGGACCCCGCCCGATATTGAACTGTCCGACACCCTTAAGTCGGAGCTTACGGAGATAGAGATCGATGAAACAAGCCTGGCTGCCGGAAAGAGGATCCTCGACATAGGATTTCCGCGTGCTGCACTGATAGCTCTGATTAAGAGGAATGGCACCTTTATAACCCCTAACGGCTCGACGGTGATCGAGCCAAACGACATCCTTGTGATAATAGCCGAAAACTCCGAGAGCCTGAAACAGGTCCGTGAGTGCCTTTATCCCTCTCCTCCGGCTGAAAGCACGTAAGGAGCCGGCCTCCCGCCAGGTACTGAGCTTGCAGGGAGCCATTTAATATTTGATTATCGTAAAACTTTAACGGCAAAGCCTGTGCCCTTATGTTTTCTTTTTATTATATTTGGTACTGTGTTTCGCTAATCGTGCAAGTATTAAATTATGCTGGTAAGGACATTCGGCAGTGCCGTGACAGGCATTGATGCGGTTACGGTAACCATTGAAGTCAATGTATCGAGGGGGATACGCTTTTTCCTTGTAGGTCTGCCCGATGTGGCGGTGAAAGAGAGTCAGCAGCGGATCGAATCGTCGATTCGCACCCTGGGGTTCAGGTGGCCGGGTAAGCAGGTGTTGATTAACATGGCGCCGGCTGATATCCGGAAGGAGGGTTCATCCTACGATCTTCCGCTGGCGGTTGGTATCCTGGCAGCTGATGAGAATATGTCGCCGGGCGCCATAGAATCGTATGTGATGATGGGAGAGCTGTCGCTCGATGGAACCCTGCAGCCTGTAAAAGGAGTTCTTCCCATAGCCCTGAGGGCAAGGGAGGAGGGTTTCAAGGGAGTGATAGTGCCGGTAAAAAATGCCCGCGAGGCCGCTGTGGTATCGGAGCTCGATGTCTACGGCATGGAAAAGCTTGGCGACGTGATCGATTTTTTCGATGGCGCCAGGAAGTTTGAGCCGGTAAAGGTCGATATAGAGGGATTGTTCAGGGGAGAAGCCAACAAATATGATGTCGATTTCTCTGACGTCCGCGGCCAGGAAAACGTGAAAAGAGCCCTCGAGGTGGCCGCAGCCGGGCACCATAATCTGCTGATGATAGGCCCGCCCGGGGCAGGAAAGACCATGCTGGCAAAAAGACTGTCCACCATAATGCCCCCTCTCACCCTGGAAGAGGCACTCGAAACCACGAAGATTCATTCGGTGGCCGGCAAAATCGACGATCATATGGCGCTGATGACCAAACGGCCCTTCCGGAGTCCCCACCATACGATTTCTGATGTCGCCCTGGTCGGAGGGGGTACATTCCCCCAGCCAGGGGAAATTTCCCTTGGGCACAACGGGGTCCTGTTTCTCGACGAACTGCCTGAGTTCAAGCGAACAGTACTGGAGGTTATGCGACAACCGCTCGAAGACAGAATAATAACTATCTCCAGGGCAAAATCAACCTGCGATTACCCGGCCAGCTTCATGCTGATCGCTTCGATGAATCCCTGTCCCTGCGGATACCACAACCACCCTGAAAAGGAATGCATGTGCACCTCCGGAATGAGGCAGAAATACCTGAACCGGATCTCCGGTCCGCTGCTCGACCGTATAGATATTCATATCGAGGTTGTTCCGGTGAAATACGACAAGCTTACGGATTCTGTTAAAACTGAGCGATCAGATTCAGTAAGGGAGAGAGTCGTTAAGGCAAGAGAGATACAGGCGAGGCGCTTTGCTTCAGTGAAGGGAATCTACGCGAACGCCCAGATGACATCATCAATGCAGAGGAGATACTGTCAGCTCGATGAGGCCGGCGGAAAACTGCTCCGCACTGCCATGGATCTCAGAGGCCTTTCAGCCAGGGCCTACGACAGGATTCTAAAGGTGGCACGGACCATTGCCGATCTCGGAGAATCGGAAAACATAAGCGTTGAACATATCTCGGAAGCGATCAACTACAGAAACCTCGACCGCGAGGGATGGGCCGGATAGACTGTTATTCGAGAAGAAGGGCTGCTGCCCCGATCAGACCTGCATCTGCTCCTGCTTCAGACCTTACAATGGCTATCGGATCGTAAATCATGTCGCGTGCAAGCTCATGGAACTTCTCAAGTATCCTGCTGAAATACAAATCGCCAAGATTCATCAGCCCGCCGCCAAGAATGATCAGCGGAGGATTGAACACCTGGAAGATATTATATATTCCTATTCCAATGTAATCGGCACAATCCCTTACAATCTCCGCACTGACAGGATCACCCGCTTCGAGCCCCTGCAGGATAAGCTTACCATCGACCCTGCTGTAGTCAAAATCCTCCGGAAGAGGCAGACTGGTCTGCATGCCGTCCTCAATCTTTTTTCTGAACCTCGCTGGAAGAGTTAGTCCGCAGGCACAACCCATGAGACAACCCCTGTTCCCGCAGGTGCAGATGAAGTCGCTGTCGGGATCGACAATTGTATGCCCGAACTCGCCTGCAGTACCGGTCATACCGCGGTAGATCTTCCTGTTCAGGACTATTCCGGCACCGATGCCCGAACTGACTGTAAGGAAAATCAGATCATCATAGCCTCTTCCTGCTCCGAATTTCAGCTCACAGAATGCCTGCGCGTTGGCATCATTGTCGAGCCTGACGGGAACCCTGAAATTCCCGGCCAGCATGTCGCGAAGAGGATAGTTCTTAAAGCCCTTCAGGTTTGAGGTGGTTATCGTGTAACCATCCCTGTAGCGCACATGACCGGGGAAGCCCACCCCGATGCCCTCCAGGTCAGTTTCTTTAAGGTCGTTGGACGAAATCAAATTCTTGATAATCAGTGTTATATAATTAACAATCCCGTCCTCATCGAGTGCAACATGATCGTATACAACCGATTTGCCGACGATACTTCCGTCGGGATGAACCAGTCCGGCAGAAAGCTTGGTGCCTCCAAGATCGACACCGCAAAGTATCTTTTCCATATTTTTAAAGTGACTGTTCTGTTCGTGCAATTATGTCATCCTGAGTGTCGGGCGACAGTGTGGTGAAAAACGCCGAGTAACCTGCAACACGCACCACCAGATCCCTGTGGTTTTCAGGATTCCTTTTGGCGTCAATCAGGGTTTCCCTCGATACGATATTGTACTGGACATGCCAGCCTTTGAGTGTTGCAAAGAATGTTCGCAGTATCGAGATTAGTTTTTGTTTCTGTGTCTCATTTGCCAGTGAAGACGGCGATAGTTTCTGGTTAAGCAGAACTCCTCCCAGTATTCTCTCCACAGGCAGTTTCGAGACTGACTTGAAAACTGCAGTGGGTCCGAGAGTGTCGGTGCCCGAGGTGGGAGAACAGCCTTCGGCAACCGGTGTGAATGCCTTTCTTCCGTCGGGTGTGGCAGGAACAACCGACCCGGAGGGGACATTTGCCGAGATGCTTGATGTACCTGCATAATAGGCGCATCCGACCGGACCCCTTCCAAAGCGGGTGGTGCGGTATTTTTCCAGCTCTTCAATGTAGCACATATAGGCTTCGGCGAGCAGGTTATCTACATAATCGTCGTCGTTGCCGTATTTTGGAGCGAAGTTAAGCAGCATCTGCCTGATCTTCTCACCGTCGTGCCCTTCAAAATTGTTCCGCAGATTTTTCATCAGCTCAGCCTTGCCGATCCTGTTCTCCTCAAAGGCAAGCTTTTTGATTGCAGCCATTGAATTGCCCAGATTTGCTATCCCGACCTGAAGGCCTGATATGAAATCATAAACCG
>CAYQRF010000018.1:0-21666 GCA_964419775.1 uncultured Rikenellaceae bacterium | reverse complement strand
GAATTGCCCAGATTTGCTATCCCGACCTGAAGGCCTGATATGAAATCATAAACCGAACCTCCTTCCTTGATAGTCTTTCCCCGGATAATGCAGTCGTCGACAAAAGCGGAGCACAGGATATCCGGCACAAGTTCCTCAAGGGCGAGGTCGGCGGCAGTGTCAATTTCCACGGAAGCCTTTGTATAAAAACTTACCTGCTGTTTCCAGGCCGACATCAGCTGGCCGAAGTCATTGAAATCCTCAAAATGCCCGGTGCCTGTGAAGAAGGTCCTTCCCGACATGGTGTCGTTCCCGTTGTCCATCGCCGCCAGGAAAACCCTCATGAAGTTCAGGAAGCTCATTCCGGTGCACCTGTATCCCCATTTGCCCGGAACAGCGATTTCAATGCAGCCGATAGCCGAATAGTTGTATGCATCCTTTTTCGCCACTCCCAGACCGATAAGTGAAGGGATCACAATTTCGTCGTTGTTGAAGGCTGGCATTCCGAAACCCTTGCCGATTACGTCAACGCAGCAGCTTAGGAATTCCGGGTTGATATTTTTATGGAACCTGACCGACAGGTTGGGCTGGGTGAGCTTCATCCTTCCTACCGAATCAAGTATCAGGAAGCTTAGTTCATTTACAGCATCCCTGCCGTCTGTTGTCTGGCCGCCGATTGTAACATTCTGGTAGAGGGGGCCGCCTGCGGAAAACCGTGTGTGTGACCACGATCTTATCTTGTTTACCGACAAAAGTTTCAGCCATGTGTTCTCAAGGAGCTCAAGGGCAGAATCAGTTGTTATCCGGCCCGCTGCCTTGTCTTCCTCGTAAAATCTGAGAAGGTACTGGTCCATCCTTCCAAGCGAAACCGAATGCCCGTTGCTTTCGATCTGCAGCACAAGCTGAACGAACCAGGTGAGCTGGAGGGCTTCATAAAAACCTTCCGGGGGATTGTTCTTTATGTTCCTGCAGCAAGCGCTGATTTCAATGAGTTCCGATTTCCTGTCAGGGCCGGGCGCATGAAAGGAGAGCTCCGATGCAAGCCGTTCATATCTTTCAATGAAGGACTGGAACGATCGTACGCCTGTTTTCAGTGCCGTGTAAAAATTCCTCTTACTGAAATACTCACCGTCTGACTCCGATAGGTTTCTTTCAGCCTGCTCTGTCTCGTTCAGGTAACCCTGCAGTCCGATTTTAAGCAGTTTTTCAAAGTTTACAGCAATATGGGCATCACCCGATGTCAGGTTTCCTTCAGCCCTGATAATTCCGGAATCGTGTATTTCCCTGTTAAGCGGCGACATCAGCGAATATCCCTTTTCTATCAGTGTTTTTCCTTCCCAGTAAAGGCAGAGCTCCCGCAGTTCTTCCTTCTGTTCCTCCGTGACAAAAAAAGCATCACCCGGCCGTTTGTCAAACTCATCCAGCTCCTTTATGATCCATGCAGTGACGTATTCGGGGAAAATGGGGGCGGCCCTAAATGCCGATGACTGGTTACCGACGACAAGCTCGCCTTCGTCGATGAATATGGTCATCTCTTTCAGGGTTCTCTCCAGTGCATATGCCCTTTTCAGGATCACCGGTGTATCTTCATGTTCCCTGTAAACTTCAGTATATATCCTGGCGCGCTCGGTGCAGATTGCAGATCTGGATGAAAGGATCTTTTCTTTCATCCGGGCAATCCTCTGAGTGATGACGGGTGGGTCTGCAATTGTTGTCATTCTAGTTCATTATTTTGGCTGTCAGGCCTTTTCGTTCTGCGTATTGTACAAAGGGCGCCAGCTCTGATTTATCAATACTCCGTGCATTCGCAAAAACATAGTCTTTCCCGAGAAACAGGTATTTTTCCTTTGCAAGCGAATGGAATGGGATGAAATGGATCTCGCGCGAATTTCTCAGACCTGATGCAAAATCGATAACGGATCGGAGTTCGGGTTCTGAGAAGTTGAAGTCGGGGACGACCGGCACCCTGACCACGAATTCAGCTCCGCTGGCATCAAGCTTTCTGAAGTTCTCCATAACCAGTCCTGCATTACCCCCGGTGAAGAAGACAAACTTCCCGGGATCGGTGTGTTTCAGGTCGGCAAGAAATACATCCACCAGTGCGAGGCATTTTTCGATGTTTTCCCATGGTACATGAAGAGATGTCTCGGCTGATATATGGATTTTCCTTTTTTTCAGTTCGGAAAGCAATTCAATAAGTTCGCCTTCCCGGGCAAAAGGTTCACCGCCGGAGAGGGTGACTCCGCCTCCGCTCATTTCATAGAACGGAAGGTCCTTTTCGATTTCGCTTATTATCCTGTCGACGCTCATATTCTCACCGGCAATAGTCAGGGCTTTCGACGGACAGACATCCCTTAGCGCATCGAAGCAGGTAATATTTTCCCTGTCGATTACAAGACTGTCTCCCGCCTGCTTTATCAGGCCGCCGCTGTTCCTGATGCAATCCCCGAACTTAAGGCAAAGCCTGCTGTCAAACATAATTGAAGGGAATGGATCGATGCTTTCCGGATTGTTGCACCATAAACATCTGAGCGGGCACCCCTTGAAGAAAATGTTGGTCCGGACACCCCGTCCATCGTGGAGGCAAAATCGTTGTATGTTAAAAACAGTCAGCAATATGGGAATGATTAAACTGGCGTTATTAATAAGGGTAAAAGATACTTAAAATTTCAAATAGTAAATTGTCATCCGGGTGTTGCAGACAATGGATAAAGATAAATATTTAGATATTATAAACGATTTGGGATATATTGCCGTTATATAAACACGGATTTTTTTAGCATGGATATCACAAGTACGATTCACGATAAGATCAGGCGGGAGCGCCTTATGTTTGTTTTCAGGGGGGAGATAACTGAGAAGAATTCCCTTCCTCTGCTTACCCTGCTTGAGAGTGAAATGAAGGAGGACTCTTTCGATCTTTCAGGGCGAAAGAGACTTTTCATGTATGTTCTCGAAAGTCTTCAGAATATTGTAAAGCATGGCGGGCACACGGGACATACCATTATGCCCCTTGTTTCGTATTCAAAAACTGACGACGGTTACATGATAAACACAGGGAACGTTGTCACGGAATCACAATGCGGTAAACTCAGGGAAGAGCTTGAAAAGATAAATTCCCTTGATGTCCAGGATATCAAGGCTCTTTACAGGCAGATACTTGAAACAACCGGATTCAGTGAAAAGGGGGGAGCGGGACTTGGTTTGCTGGAAATGGCCGTTAAGACGGGAAACAGACTTGACTATGACTTCATTCCGCTGGAAGAAGGATTGTCCTATTTCGTGCTTAGCAAGACAGTCGATTCTTCGGGCATGAGCAGAACCAACGGCAGCCCCCGGAGCAAGTATGACGGCACTCCGGTGCTTGAGCTTGAGAGACTGATGGCCAGTAACAATGTCCATATGACCTGGTCGGGTCATATATCCTCCGGGATAGAAGATGAGGTTCTTTCAATCACTGAGGCCAGGCTTTTGGATGAGGATGTGGATTTCCGGATCAGGAGAAAGGTGTTTAATATAATGGTGGAGATCCTTGAGAATGTTTCAAAATACAATCCGGGAAAAGAAGCTGAGGATAAATACGGTTTGCCCCTTGCAATGGTAAGGCTCGACGATGGCAGGTTCGTACTTACAACCGGAAATCTGATGTCGGCTCAGGGGATCGGGGAGCTGAAGCAAAAAATCGACAACATAAACAGTTTCAGCCAGGAAGAACTCAAAACATTGTTTTTCGCTGCACTGTCGGCCCAGTCGATTGAAACTGACAGCACCGGAAATATGGGACTGATTTCAATGGCAAGGAAATCGGGAGGCAAGCTGGAATACCAGTTCAGGAAGGTTAATGAGGAGTATTCTTATTTTATGCTCACGGTAAGGGTGGAGAATACAAACGGATCACCTGAAACTCTTCAGATATAGTTCACTGCCGTCCCATTCGGCATAGCTTCCGTCGCTGAACCAGTCGCCAAGGAAAATTATCCTGCCATTGCTGCCGTTATTGAATGTCATGGGCAGATGACGGTGACCGAAGATGAAATAATCTATATTGTCTTTTTCCACTACCGATCGTGAATACCTTAGCAGGTCTTCCCTTTCTTCACCCATGAAATCCTGTGTTATTCCCTTGGCAAACCGGGAATGCAGCGACCAGTCGAGGCCGATGCCGATGCCGATCCTGGGGTGAAGCATTGAATACAGAACGCGGAGTGGTTTGTTCCGGAAGATCCAGAGCAGAATCCTGTATCCTGTGCTTTTGCTTCCAAGTCCTTCTCCGTGGGCAACATGGAACTTTTTACCGTCGATTATGCCTGTAAAGGGGGAAGTGTGAACCAGCATGCCGCATTCGGTTGACAGGTAATCCCTGACCCACATGTCGTGGTTGCCCGTGAAAAAATGGACCGGAATCCCGGAATCGGTTATCGAGGACACTGTTCCCAGGAACCTTGTGAATCCGCGGGGGACGACCAGCTTGTATTCCCACCAGAAATCAAATATGTCACCCACCAGGTAAATCTCCCTTGCCTCCGGTGCAACGGTTGTGAGCCACCTGACAACCAGCTTCTCTCTTTCGGCCGGATCTTTTCCCGCCTTCAGCCCGAGATGAAAATCGGATGCAAAGAATATTTTCCCCGTTTCTTTCAATTACCGGCCGGATTGTTAAACAACTGATTCAGCTTTATCTGCAGGGATCTTCCGTGGAGATTTGTGCCAATAATCGTTCCGTCACGATCGAACAGGTAGTTGGCCGGCACGGTCTGGACATTGAACAGCCTGACATTTTCCAGGACGTTTGGATCGTCTTCCCTTGTGCTTATCCAGGGAAGTTCATCGAAGCTGACCGCCTGCTTCCATTTTTCTTCATCCACGTCGATGTTGATCTGATAAATCTCGAATCCCCTGCCCTTATATGTTTTGTAGAACTCCTTCAGCTGGATGTTCTCTGCAAGCGACTCCCTGGAATTGACTGACCAGAACGTGAGGAGCACTACTTTTCCCCTCAGCGATGACAAAGCTATTCTTTTGCCGTTGACATCCATGAGATTCGGGTCGAGTCTGACCTCGGGCGAAGTGCTGGCAATACTCTGGATCTGCCTTGCAGCCAACTGATTCAGCTCTTTTTTCAGGTCCTCGGCAAGAGCCTTCACGTTCTTCGATTCAGGATAATGACGGCCGAGGGAGTCGGAGACTATCTTAAGATACTGGAGGTCGCGGGGATCGTAAAGAACATAGGTGTTTTCGTCGATCCTCTGGTAAACAGCTTTCAGGGAAGCCATCGATGAGGGCCATGTGACAATGTATTCAATGTTCTTCCTCCGGAGATCCTTCAATATGGCAGTGTATTCCTCCTCCAGCCGGCTTCTTTCGGAGTCAGCGTCAGCATTGGCAGGAAGATTGTCGTATATGGTACTGAGAGAGTCGAGCTTTCTTTTTCCGGCAGCGAGCCTGAGGTCGAGTATCCTCACATCCTCCGATCCTTTCGATCCCGAAACCTCATATTCGCCTGAAGTGTTCTTTCCTTTAAAGGTGAGTCTTATTTTCTCGCCGGGTCCGGCAATTAGTGTGATGAAATCCGAATCGGAATAGCCAAGCTGGTAAAAGTCGGTTGCTCCTGTTTTAACCCTGAATTTGAAACTGCCGCTGCCGTTCAGCCGGGCCGAATCAACAAAAATCAGCCTGTCGACTTCAACCTTTTTGAGCACGACGCTGTTCTTCTGAGGGTCGCTGATATGTCCGGAGACAGTGAAGGAGTCCTTGCTGCTGCATCCGGCAAGGATAAGAGCCGGGATAATTATTACCAATATCTTTTTCATCATAAAAACAGAATTTCCGCCAGGGTAGAGTGGTTTAAGGTTATTTGAACAGTTCTTCGAGTTTTCTCTGCAACGCATCTCCCCTCAGGTTGGTGGCAATTATCCGGCCTTCTTTATCGAGGAGGTAGCTGGCCGGAATGGATTCGATTTTGTAAAGCGGGACCACAGAAGAATTCCAGTATCCAAGGTCACTCACATGGATCCACCTGCCCAGACCGTCATCCTCGATTCCCTTCATCCAGGCTTCACGTGTCTTGTCGAGTGAAACCTGGTAAATCTGGAATCCTCTGCCGTTGTATTGATTCCAGGCTTTGACGAGATTGGGATTTTCCGCCCTGCACGGAGGGCACCATGCTGCCCAGAAATCCAGAAGGACATAGCTGCCTCTTGTGGACGAGAGTTTTATCGTGTCACCCTCAGGGTTGGGAAGAGCTATTTCAGGTGCTTCCATTTTTTCATCACCTGTCGCATCCGAAGTATTGGTTGTCTCGAACCAGGTAACCATTTCTTCGATCTGGTTGTGAAGATCAATCACAGGTCCGTACTCCGGGTACTTGCCGTACAAGGATGAATCGACCTTGAGGAACCAGGCAAGGTCTTTTTGCGGATCGAGAACATAAAGCTCCGGTGTCAGCATTGAGTAAAGAACCGGGATTGTGGCAAGAGATGAAACATTCTCGTCAATGAATTTTTTGGCATAGGTGTTTATTTCATTCAGGTACCCGTCGCCCAGCCTGTCGAGCGAATCAATAAACCCGGTCATGTCAGCCCTGCCTGAATTAGAGTCGAAAAGATCGTTCAGCCCTCTGATATTGTTTCTTGTCCTGAGCAGTCTTTTGTTGAAGCCGGCTATCAGTTCCGTGCCTGATGACCCGGTTACGACGACCGGATAATTGAGAGAATCATAATGAGATGTCATTTTTATTTTCTCTCCGGGCTCAACAAGCATTGTCAGAAAGTTATTTTGATTAATTTTGAGCAGATAAAAAGACGGGAATTTGACCTTCCTTTTGAACTCGAACCTGCCATCATCTGAAATTATGACGGAATCAACATTTAGAAGCTCATTAGGTTTAAGCTCCTGCAGGAAAACATATTGCCCCGGCAATGGTTGTTCCAGTATTCCGGAGATTTCGACATAGTTGTTTTGGCAGCCCGCAAGCATGAGGGCGGTTGTCAGGATGAAGGCCAGTTTTCTGTTCATGCAGAGAGGTTGTTTGTTAATTAGTCTGTTTTATTGAGATGCAAAGTTATTCTTTTTTTTTTCAGGCAGAGACGAACGCCGATTTTATACAGTTGCCTTTGCATGGTTCAATAAAATGAAGTATCTTAAAAGACTTTTTAGTGATATCTTAAAAGATTAGTTTATGAGTTACATTAAGTTCGAAAAAGGTCAGATTGTAAACCTCGAGTTTTCGCTTTCGAGGGAAGTCATCAGGACCAACCGTGCAGGTTCATATTCCTCCACCACTATAGTCGGATGCAATACGAGGAAATACCACGGACTTCTTGTGTGCCCGATTGATGCATTCGGAGGAGAGAGGCATGTGCTTCTTTCATCAATGGATGCAACCGTTGTGAATCACGACAAAAGTTTTAATACAGGGATCCGGAAATACAAGGGTGATTATTACAGCCCCAAGGGGCACAAATATATCGAGGAACTCGAGATGGAAGGAATTCCCTCGAGAATTTACAGGGTCGGGGGTGTAAGGCTTAAACACGAAAGGCTTCTTACTCATTATGAGGAACAGTATATGGCAAGGTTCACGATCCTTGAGGCATCGGAACCCATGAAGCTTCAGATACGGCCATTCCTGGCCTTCAGGAATATCCATGAGCTTACACATGCTAACCTTGCTGCCAACACCAAAGTTGAATTCATTCCAAACGGGATAAAAATGAAGCTGTATGAAGGATTCCCCTTCCTTCACATGCAATTCTCAGAAAATGCTGAATTCGTTCATGTTCCCGACTGGTTTTTGGGAGTTGAGTATATTGAGGAGCAGAAAAGAGGCTATGATTACTCCGAGGATCTTTTTACTCCGGGATTCTTTGAGGTTGAGGCAGGAGAGGGAGATGTTATTGTGTTTTCGGCTTCCACAAAGGAAGAGAAGCCCTCCGGCTTCAAGACCAAGTTTACCAAAACAGTCAGCGGGAAGATCCCCAGAAGCAATTTCTCAAACTGTCTGAGAAACGCTGCCCAGCAGTTTATAGAAAGTCGTCATGGCAAGACACTTGTGATTGCAGGTTATCCCTGGTTCGGTTCATGGGGAAGGGATACATTCATCGCACTTCCCGGCCTGGCAACCGCCAGACCTGCAAAAAAGCTTCAGCTCTACCGTGAGGTACTCGATACCCAGGTCGGGAGTATGAAGGACGGATTGTTTCCCAACATGGGCAATGCCGACAATCCTGCTTTCAATTCGGTCGATGCCCCTCTGTGGTTCTTCTGGGCCGTCCAGCAGTACGCGGAGAACGGGGGAACTGATGCATGGGAACGTTACGGCGGACCCATGAAATCGGTGCTGAATGCTTACAGGTCGGGAACCGGCTTCAATATAGGAATGAGGGAAAACGGGCTTATTTATGCTGATGCCCCCGGAAAATCACTTACCTGGATGGATGCCGTAGTATATGGCATACCCGTTACTCCAAGGAGCGGATATGCTGTAGAAATAAATGCTTTATGGTATAACGCCGTTTGTTTCACCCTCGACCTGGCAAAGCAAAACAAAGACCGGAAGTTTGTAAAGGAATACGAGGAACTTCCAGAACTAATAAACCTTTCGTTCCATGAAATGTTTTGTGATAATGCGAAAGGATACATGGCCGACTATGTCAACGATAAGGAGGGAAAGAACTATTTCGTGAGACCAAACATGTTAATTGCTGTGTCTCTTCCTTATTCGATGCTTACAAAGGATCAGATGAAAAGAGTGCTCGACATCACCGACAAGGAACTTCTCACCCCGAGGGGTCTGCGGACCCTGTCGCCGGGCAACCCTCTTTACAAGGGAACCTACTTCGGGAACCAGGAGGAAAGAGACAAGGCCTACCATAACGGTACCGTATGGCCATGGCTGATAGGGCCCTTCTGCGAGGGATGGCTGAAAGTCTATGGTCTGCAGGGCGTGCAAAGGGTTAAGAAGCTTATCTGGGGATTCGAGGAGGTGATGAGCGAACATGGTGTCAGCACGATCTCCGAGATCCACGACGGCGATCCTCCTCATGCTCCGAACGGAACCATATCGCAGGCATGGAGCGTAGGGGAAATCCTGAGGATCATGGATCTGCTTGAGAATAAATATTCTTTATAATATAAACAGGTGTGATATGCGTGTATTAATGTTCGGTTGGGAGTTTCCGCCACACATCTCGGGCGGGCTGGGTACAGCCAGCTATGGCCTGACAAAAGGTATGTCGACACTGGAGGACCTGGAGGTGATCTTTGTCGTCCCGAAGGCCTGGGGAGACGAGGATCAGACCAGGGTCAGGCTTATCGGGGCCAACAAGGTGCCTGTGGCATTCAAGCAGGTTCACTACAAGGGATTCAGGCGACCTCTTGAACAGATTGAAATATCCTCAAAAATTGTCCCGTATACCGATCCTGAAGAATTCTGGGAAAGAATAAGTTCAGAGTCGTCCGGATACAAACTCATTGTACAGACCAACAAGGAAGGCACAATCGATTTCTCGGGAAAATATGGCAGTGAACTGATGGATGAGATATACAGGTACTCTGTTGTAGCATCTGTAATTGCCGAAGAAAATGAATTCGACATCATACATGCCCACGACTGGCTTGCTTATCCCGCGGGAATAGCCGCTATGGAGGTCTCGGGCAAGCCCCTTGTGATCCATGTACATGCCACAGATTTTGACCGCAGCGGTGGAAATGTAAACCCCGATGTCTACCGGATCGAAAAGCTTGGAATGGATGCAGCTTCAAAAATAATTACGGTGAGCAACCTTACACGGGATATTGTAATTAATAAGTATAATATTGATCCTGAAAAGGTTGAAACCGTATATAATGCAGTGGAACCTGTCAAGATGGCTCAGGATTCAACTTCGAGAAAAGGATTTGACGACAAGGTTGTCACTTTTCTCGGGAGGATCACCCTCCAGAAAGGTCCGGAATATTTTATCGAGGCTGCATACAAAGTGCTTAAGGTTATGCCCGACGTACGATTTGTAATGGCCGGATCGGGAGATATGATGGAAAGGATGATGCGAAGAGCTGCTGCTCTTAATATTACCGACCGTTTCCACTTTACCGGGTTCCTGAAGGGAAAGGATGTATTCACCATGCTTAAAATGAGCGATGTTTACATCATGCCTTCAGTCTCCGAACCTTTTGGAATCTCTCCCCTCGAAGCGATGCAGTCGAATGTACCGGTGATAATCAGTAAACAATCGGGAGTGTCGGAGATTCTTACCCACGCAGTCAAGACCGATTTCTGGGATATTGACGCGATGGCTGATGCAATCTACGGGATACTTAATTATCCTGCCCTCTCCAAAATGTTCATAAAGAACGGAAAGGAAGAAGTGGTGAGGCTGAAATGGGATAATTCGGCAAGGCATGTCAGGGATATTTATTACAGAGTGATTTGGCAAAACAAGAACTAGATATGAGTTTAACAGGCAAAAAAGCTATATGCTTTTATTTTCAGGTTCATCAGCCTTTCAGGCTAAAAAGATACAGGTTCTTTGACCTGGGGCATGATCATTATTATTATGACGATTTCACCAATGAATCGATCATGAGAAAGGTGGCAGATAACTGCTATCTGCCTGCCAACGAGATCATCCTCGACCAGATTCTGAAGAACAAGGGGAAATTCAAGGTGACTTTCTCACTCACAGGTCTTGTGATTAAGCAATTCCAGCTCTATGCCCCGGAAGTCCTCGAATCGTTCAGGAAACTGGCTGAAACAGGAATGGTTGAATTCCTCGCGGAGACCGAATCGCACTCGCTGGTGTCGATAAAGACCCGGAGCGAATTTGAACACCAGGTCAACGCACACAGGGAAATGGTCAGGGAATTCCTTGGCTATGAGACCACATCCTTCAGAAATACGGAACTTATCTACTCCGATCAGATAGGATCGTGGGTAGCCGACATGGGATTCAAATCGATGCTTACCGAGGGAGCCAAGCACGTTTTGGGATGGAAAAGTCCGAACTTCCTGTACTGCAATTCAATCAATCCAAGGCTGAAGGTACTGCTGAGGAATTTCGTCCTCAGTGATGATATCGCCTTCAGGTTCTCTAACAAGGGTTGGGCTGAATGGCCGCTGACAACCGACAAATATACCGCGTGGCTTTCCAAAATAGCTTCCAAAAGTGAACTTGTCAATATTTTCCTTGATTATGAAACGTTCGGGGAACATAATCATAAGGATACAGGAATATTTGCCTTCCTCGAACACCTTCCATCTGCAATCCTCAAGAAAACACCCTATAAGTTCATGACTCCCACGGAGGTTGCGGAAACCCTTCAGCCGGTTTCGGCAATAAGCATTCCATCGCCTATCTCATGGGCCGACGAGGAGCGTGACATCACCGCATGGCACGGTAACGAACTGCAGGTGGCAGCCCTTGAAAAACTTTACAACCTGACGGACAAAGTCAACCGGTGCGAGGATAACCAGATCAAAAAAGACTGGGAATACCTTCAGGCAAGCGACCATTTCTACTATATGGCTACAAAATTCTTTTCCGACGGCGCCGTCCACGCTTACTTCAACCCCTATGACACACCTTACGACGCTTTCATGAATTATATGAACGTCCTGAGCGATTTCGAAATACGGGTTAACCGTTTTGTCCCCGACAGGGATACACATACCGAGATTTCAAAACTTAATGATCTCATTAAGGAAAAAGAATCCATTATCGATCAGCAGGCGGCGCAGATCGATGAACTAAGAAAAAAATCCGGAACAAAAAAGAAAGCAGCTCCGGCTACCGCTCTTTTCTCAGGAGAAAGGGCAAAATCGCTCACCGGAAAGAAAACAACATCAAAGAAAACTTCAGGCAAAAGAAAATCTTCCAGGTAATTCGGAGTTATAATGTAAACCAGTATTGATTTAAAATCAGAACCAATATATTGTATAATGAATGTTGAACTAATTTTTGAGACCAGTTGGGAAGTTTGCAACAAGGTCGGAGGTATTCATACGGTAATTTCAACAAAAGCACTGAACATAAAGAATGAGCTTGGCGACAATTATATTACCATTGGCCCCGATGTATGGAGAGAGGAAGTTACAAATCCGGAATTTATCCCTGATGATTCATTGTTTCCGGAATGGAGAGCAGTAGCAGCCAATGAAGGACTCAGGGTAAAGATCGGACGATGGAACATAGCCGGGAAACCAATTGTTTTTCTACTTGATTTCACCCCTTACTTCGGACAACAGAATGAAATATTTGCGAAGTTCTGGGAAACATATAAACTCGACAGCATCACAGGGCAGTGGGATTATGTGGAGCCTGCACTGTTCGGATATGCAGCCGGAAAAGTAATTGAAAGCTTTACATCATACTATCACGAGCGCCATAACATCATCGCTCAGTTTCACGAGTGGATGACCGGCACCGGGATTCTGTATCTCGAAAAGTACGCTCCATGGATTGCAACGGCTTTCACGACACATGCAACTGTACTGGGACGATCGATAGCCGGCAACAGCAGGCCTCTTTACGGGAAGCTTAAAGATTATAATCCCGTTCAGATATCCAGGGAATTCAACGTGGTGGCAAAACAGTCGCTTGAGAAGATCTCAGCCGCCGAGGCTGATGTATTTACAACAGTCAGCGAAATCACTGCCAAAGAATGTGCTTATTTCCTGGGCAAGAATGTCGACCTGGTAACCCCCAACGGCTTTGAGGATTCCTTTGTACCACCGGCCGAAGAATTTGGTCAGAAGCAGCAGGCTGCCAGGGAAAAGCTGAGGAGTGTGGCGGAAGCCGTCCTGGGCTATAAGCTGAATGACGACTGCATGTTCATTGCAAACAGCGGGAGATACGAATTCCGTAACAAGGGAGTCGATATTCTGATCGACTCGCTCGGGGAACTTAACAAGGAAGAGACCCTTGCTCGGGAGTGCGTGGCATTTATACTGATGCCTGCCTATCACAAGGGGCCCCGCCAGGACCTTATCGATTTTCTCTATAATAACGGTCCGGTTAACGGCATTGACCGCTACCTGACCCATTGTCTGCATTATCCGGCAAACGATCCGGTGCTTGGCAGCATAGCTCAGAACGGACTGACCAATGAACAGAAGGAAAAGGTTAAGATAATTTTTGTACCATCCTATCTAAACGGGAACGACGGCATCTTCAACCTCTCATATTACGATCTTATTATAGGGTTCGACCTTTCGGTGTTCCCTTCATACTACGAACCCTGGGGATATACCCCTCTGGAAAGCCTTATGTTCTCAATTCCCACTGTGACCACCTCGCTGTCGGGATTCGGCCTCTGGGTTAAGGATTATTTCAAGGACCACGGTAACGGAATTGCTGTCATCGAAAGGACTGATGACAATGAAGAGAGCGTGGTGAGTGAGATGAGGGATTTTATAATGAAATATGTAGGCCTTTCCGAAGGAGAAATCAGGGAAGCAAGGTTCAGGGCCCATGAGATCTCAAGGATAGCAATGTGGGACAACCTGGTCAAACATTATTTTGAAGCTTATGAGATAGCTTTGGAACATAGTAGCTTAAGGAGAGATGAACCAAGGGAGTTCACCCAGTTTGTTGAGGCGCCCGGCAGGGAGATAAGGAAACCTCATCAGATACCTGTGTGGAAGGATATATATGTGCAGAGCGACGTGCCCGACAAGCTTTCATCACTCAAGGAACTTGCCTGCAATCTCTGGTGGTCGTGGAACACTGATGCTGAATCACTCTTCCGTAGGATGGACCCTTCCCTGTGGGAAAAGGTGAAGCATAACCCTAAACTCCTTCTCGAAAAGATCGACTATAAACGACTCCTGGTTCTTGAAGATGATGAGGATTTCGTAGCTGATCTGGATGGTGTAATGAAGAATTTCAGGGATTATATCAACCGGCCGCAGGATACTGAAAAACCATCGGTTGCTTACTTCAGCATGGAGTTTGGAATCCATCCCTGCCTGAAAATCTACTCGGGAGGTCTTGGCATTCTTGCAGGCGATTACCTCAAGGAGGCAAGCGATTCCAATGTCAACATAACTGGTATCGGGCTTCTCTACAGATTCGGTTATTTCAAGCAAAAGCTTGGGCTCAGGGGAGAACAGCTTACAATCTATGAAGCTGAGGAGTTTTCGCGGCTGCCCATCAGTCCGGTAAAGGATGCTGAGGGAAAACAACGCATGGTAAGCATCGTCTGGCCCGGCAGAACAGTCAAGATCCGCATCTGGGAGGCAAAAATTGGTAAAGTACCTCTCCTGCTTCTTGATACCGATTTTGAGGATAACCTTCCTGAAGACCGATCCATTACACACTACCTTTACGGAGGGGATCATGAGAACAGGCTTAAGCAGGAACTTATTCTCGGCATCGGAGGCATACGGACCCTTAACGAATTGGGAATCAAACCAGATCTGTATCACAGTAATGAAGGCCATTCTGCATTCATCAGCCTTGAAAGGATAAGAAAACTCATTGAGGACCATCATCTTACTTTCGATCAGGCACTGGAGGTGATAAGACCTTCGACGCTGTTTACCACACACACACCCGTTCCGGCGGGACATGACGCTTTCGAGGAAGATCTTCTGAGAAAATATATTTCCCATTATCATACCAGGCTAAATATTTCCTGGGATCAACTAATGGATCTGGGCCGCTGCCCGGGTGATGCCGACAGAAAATTCAACATGAGCTTCCTGGCCACCCATATGTCGCAGCAACTGAATGGTGTCAGTAAGCTTCACGGTGAGGTTACACAGGGACTCTTTAATAAACTATGGCCCGGTTACCTTAAAGAGGAGCTTTTTATAGGATATGTCACCAATGGTGTTCACTATCCTACATGGATTGCCCCTGAGTGGCAGGAGGTATACAAAAAGCTTCTGGGAACTGCCAATTTTGACCAGACCGACAGAAGCCTCTGGGAAAAGCTGTATTCGCTCGACGATAAAAAAGTGTACGAGGTAAAGACTGAACTGAAAAAGAAACTCTTCGTTAACATCCGCAAGAGACTGCAGTCAGATATGCTCGACAAGCATGTCAGCCCGCGCACATTGCTGAATATAAGCACACATCTGAACGATAAGGCCCTGACGATAGGATTTGCACGCAGATTTGCCACCTACAAGAGGGCTTCACTGCTGTTCAGGGATCTCGACAGGCTTTCCAGGATTGTTAATGATCCAGACAGGCCGGTGCAGTTCATTTACGCCGGGAAGGCACATCCCCATGATGGCGGAGGACAGGATCTCATCAAGCGGATTGTGGAGATATCACAGATGCCTCAGTTTACCGGCAAGGTGATCTTCCTTGAGAACTACGACATAGAACTGGCAAAACAGCTTGTCAGGGGAGTCGACATATGGCTCAATACACCTACACGGCCGCTTGAAGCATCAGGAACAAGCGGAGAAAAGGCCGTGATGAACGGCACCATCCACTTCAGCGTACTCGACGGATGGTGGGTAGAGGGTTACCGTGCCTATGCAGGATGGGCCCTTCCCAAAAAGAAATCCTTCACCAATCAGGATCTTCAGGACGATGTAGATGCAGAAACGATCTATAATATGCTGGAATATGAAATCATACCTGCATACTATTCAGCTGATGAGACAGGCGTTCCGGTAGAATGGATAAGCCATATCAAGAATACAATGGTGAAGATAGCCCCGGAATTCACCATGCGAAGGATGCTCGATGATTATATTGCAAGATATTACCTGAAGCTGTGGCCGAGAAGTAAAGATTTCAATGCCAACGGCTTTGAAAAAGCCAAGGAAATGGCTTCCTGGAAGGACACCATGAGACAGGAGTGGGACAATATCGAAGTCCTGAATTACAGTTTCGAACAGCCTCATGAAAATGTTTATCATTCAGGACATGATTACCGGGCTGAAATTGCTCTGGATATCAAGAAGATCCCTAAGGAAAACGTCGGTGTCGAATTCGTTTTCACCCACCTCAATAAGAATGGAGAATACGAATTCGTTGACAGCCAGGAGTTCAAGCTGGTTAGCAGCAAGAACGGGAAATGCCTCTACAGGGCAAACCTGGTGCCGGAAAAAGCGGGTACCTTCTTTTACGGAATAAGGATATATCCCAGGCATAAGGACCTTCCGCATAAGCAGGACTTCTACCTGCTCAGGTGGATTGACTAGATATCGGTTGCCCTCTTGACAGCCTCGCGCTTAAGGACAAGACCTGTTCGCGAAGGCAGATACAGATACAGAAAGAAAGGCTGGTCCAGTGTCTGCCTTTGGGTTTTTCTTATGGAGGTGTAGCTGACTGTCCTTCTCACCCTGTCGAATCCGCCGAATTCGGGATCATCAGTATCGACAGCTATCCGGAATTTTCCTTTTATGGGTATGCCGTAATCGGTAAATGAATTGTTCGGGTGAAAGTTGAAAACCATTAGGAAATCTCCCCTGGTGAAGGCTATTACCTTGTCATGATTGTTTTCGTAAATCCGGTTCACTGACAGCTCGTCGAGTATCTTGTGTTTCTTATGCAGGTTAACCATTGCATTGTCGAACTTCATAAGGAACGAATACTTCAGGTCTTCATTATGGGCAAGATCCCACTGGCGCCTTGCAAACTGGTAACTCCAGTTGTTGCCTTCGCGGGGAAAATCGATCCATTCGGGGTGCCCGAATTCATTACCCATAAAATTAAGGTAACCTCCGCCCGAGGAACAGAAAGTGATAAGCCTTATCATTTTGTGGAGAGCTATTGCACGATCGACGGTCAGACTGTGGTGCGCTTTCGACATTCCCGTGTACATTTCTGCATCGATCATTCTGAATATAAGTGTTTTATCGCCAACAAGAGCCTGGTCGTGCGATTCACAGTATGAAATGATCCTTTCCTCGGGCCTGTGCTGGCTGAGCTCGTGGATGAGCTGCCCCATGTCCCAGGCCTCGTCAGGAGTATCCTTTACAAGTTTTATCCAGTAGTCGGGAACTCCCATTGACAGCCTGTAATCGAAACCAAAACCTTTCCTGTCAGCAGGTGCCGCTATTCCCGGCATGCCGCTCATTTCCTCAGCTACAGTGAGTGCCTCAGGCCTGAACTGGTGGATGGCAAGGTTGGCAAGGTAGAGGTAGATGAGAGCATCCAGATCCTGACCGCCATCGAAGTAATCTTCATACCTGGTGAAGTTCTTTTCAAGGCCGTGGTTGTAATACATCATGCTGGTGACTCCGTCGAACCTGAAGCCGTCGAATTTATACTCCTCGAGCCAGTACCTGCAGTTGGAAAGCAGGAAATGCAGGACATGGTCTTTACCGTAATCAAAGCAGAGTGAATCCCATGCAACGTGGTTCCTCCTGGCTCCCTCGTGAAAATAGAGCCCGGGCGATCCGTCAAACAGTCCGAGCCCTTCCAGCACATTCTTTACCGAATGAGAGTGCACCAGGTCCATTATAACCCTTATCCCGTATTCATGGGCCTTGTCGATCAGATGCTTTAGATCCTCGGGGGTGCCGAAACGTGATGAGGCAGCAAAAAAGCTTGAAACATGATAACCGAATGATCCATAAAAAGGGTGTTCCTGAATCGCCATCAGCTGTATCGTGTTGTATCCCGATTTTGCAATTATGGGTAGCACGTTACCAGCGAATTCGGTGTAGGTTCCTACCTTCTCATGGGGAGTTGACATGCCTATATGGGCTTCATATATCACCGGAGCAGAAGGCTCTGGAATGAATTCCCCGATTTTCCACTCGTACGCCTTTTCAGGACACCATACCTGGGCGGAAAAAATCTTGGTTGTCTCGTCCTGTGCAAGCCGGGTCGCATAAGAGGGTATCCGCTCTCCCTTTCCTCCGTTCCAGTGAATAGAAAGCTTGTAAAGGTCGCCATGGTTCAATGCTTCGGGAGGAAGCTTTATCTCCCAATCGCCGGACTTGTCTATCCTGATCATCCTGTAAGCTGACCTTTCCTTCCAGCCGTTGAAAACACCTGTCAGAAAAATCTTTTCCGCGTTAGGGGCGTATTCCCTGAACACCCACCCGTCATTGTCGCGATGAAGCCCGTAATAGAAGTGCCCCATCGCAAATTCCATAAGCTTCCCGTCACCGGCAAGCTCCGCTTCTTTCGCCAGACACCTTTTTATCCGGCTTTCGATAATATCTCTGAAAGGCTCAAGCCAGGGATCAGACAAATAGAATTCTGCAGGATTCATGACAGTTTATTAAGGGATAGATAGCCTCTATAAAAATACAAAATCTAAATCACTTATTTGCCACGTTTTAAAAGGCTTTCTTATTTTTGCTGCGGTATAGTGAAAACACCATGATGATTCATTTTGGAAATGACTACCCTTCGCTGAATAAACCGTATGTAACGGTAGGGGTATTTGACGGGGTTCACCTGGGTCACCGGGCCCTGCTCGACCAGCTGGTGCTTAAGTCACGGCAAGCGGGCAGGGAGTCGGTCGTAATAACCTTTGAACCTCATCCCAGGCTTGTGCTTTCCGGTGAGAAAAGCAGCCTGTCGTTCCTCTCAACACCCGAAGAGAAAAAGGAACTCCTGGGGAAGTCAGGGATCAATCACCTTATCATTATGCCGTTTACAAGTGAACTTGCCGGAATGGATGCCGGACAATTCATAAGCACTTTACTTACCGGTAAGATTGGTGCCGGATATCTTCTGGTCGGATATGACAACCACTTCGGGAAAGACAGATCTTCTGATTTCAGGAGCATCAGAAATCATGCGCTGATGCATGGTCTTGAAACGGAGCAGGTCGAAGGCATTAAAGGCCCTGAAGGCTTTATAAGCTCAACCACAATCCGCGAGGCACTTCTGAGCAGAAGGCTCGATACGGCAAATGCCTGTCTGGGCTATTCCTATTCAATTACAGGGGAGGTGGTTGAAGGAAGAAACCTGGGCCATCTGCTGGGCTTCCCGACAGCTAACATAAGACCACCGGAAAACAAGCTCGTGCCAGCCGATGGAGTTTATGCAGTTGAAACCTTTGTCGGGAACGATAAATATAATGGTATGCTCAGCATTGGTGTCAACCCCACCGTTAACAAGGACCGGATGAGCAGATCGGTTGAGGTGAATATTTTCGGCTTCAACGGGGATCTTTACGGGCAGACAATCAAAGTGGTTTTCAGATACTGGATGAGGGAAGAGAAAAACTTTTCCACCACCGGACAGCTTTCTGACCAGATGAAACTCGACAGGATTGAGGCACTGAGATTGCTTACATGAACAACACCATTGAATTTATTGTTAACTTTGCGGCGAATCATAAAAAACTTACTAAATGAATCAGATGGTTACTCTTGAAAATTACCGGGTTAAGGATATTTCCCTGGCTGCCTTCGGAAGAAAGGAGATCGAGATTGCTGAAAAGGAAATGCCGGGCCTCCTGGCTATAAGGAAGAAATATTCATCCATGAAGCCTCTGAAAGGAGCAAGGGTAACCGGTTCACTTCATATGACCATTCAGACAGCCGTGCTGATTGAAACTCTTGCAGAGCTTGGCGCCGACGTCAGATGGGCAAGCTGCAACATATTCTCCACACAGGACCATGCTGCTGCTGCGATTGCAGAAAGGGGTATTCCTGTTTTTGCATTCAAGGGAGAGACTCTTGAAGAATACTGGAACTATACTGCAATGGCGCTCTCGTTTCCCGGAGGCAAGGGACCAAACCTGATAGTTGATGACGGCGGCGATGCGTCACTTCTCGTCCACCTTGGTTATAAAGCTGAAAATAATCCCGGAATCCTTGATGCAAAAGCCTCAAGCAGGGAGGAAGCAATAATTTTCGATACCCTGAAGGCTATTCAGAAACAGGATCCCGGGAAATGGCACAGGGTTGTGAGTGAGCTGAAGGGAATTTCGGAGGAAACCACCACCGGTGTCCACAGACTCTATCAGATGATGGAGAAAGGTGAACTGCTGGCACCAGCCATCAATGTTAATGATTCAGTGACAAAATCGAAGTTCGACAACCTCTACGGATGCCGCGAATCGCTGGCTGACGGCCTCAAGAGAGCACTTGACGTGATGATTGCAGGAAAGGTTGTCGTTGTTTGCGGTTACGGCGACGTGGGAAAGGGATGTGCCAAATCGATGAGGGCTTACGGAGCAAGGGTAATAATTACCGAAATCGACCCTATATGCGCCCTTCAGGCCTCAATGGAGGGATTCGAAGTCAAGACAGTGGAGGATTCCCTTGGCGAAGCCAATATTTTCGTCACGGCAACCGGCAACAGGGACGTTCTTACCCTCGAACATATGATGAAGATGAAGGACCAGGCTATTGTATGCAATATTGGCCATTTTGACAATGAGATCCAGGTGGACCGGCTGAATGACATGACGGAAATCCTCAGGATTAACATCAAACCTCAGGTTGACAAGTATGTGTTCCCCGACGGCCACGCGATCTTCCTTCTTGCCGAAGGCAGACTGGTGAACCTCGGATGTGCAACCGGACATCCTTCCTTCGTCATGAGCAACTCATTCAGCAACCAGACCCTGGCACAGCTTGAACTCTGGACAAAGCCCTATGAAATCGGGGTTTACAGGCTCCCCAAACATCTCGATGAAGAGGTGGCACGACTCCATCTCGATCAGCTTGGGGTTAAGCTCACAAAATTGTCAGGGGAACAGGCTGACTATATCGGAGTTGACCCGAAAGGACCATACAAACCCGACCATTACAGGTATTGATCTGACAGACAATAAGACTGTTGTTTCACTTTTTCCGTCCGTTCCAGACTTCGATATATCGGTTTTGATCAAAGCTGGTGGCATAATTCTTTAAAGGATATTTGCCCGGACCGGAAACAGGGGTTCCGTACGCTGAAAGGGCATACCTGGTCCCGCATTCCGGACATTCAGCAATTGAAGCCATGTCGGTCTTTATCCGGACGCTGAGGCCGCTGACCGAAAAATCGTGGGGACAAGTCCTGTCAAAGGCATAGTAATCATCAGGACCGCTGTAAATGATAATCCCGTTATAGTCGTAACCCGCTGCCCTGCTTCCCCAGTTGTTGGTTGAGGCATCAACCGTATCCGAGACCCCGATCACAAGAAGGCTCGAAAACTCCGGATCCAGAAGGTCAATCGTGAAATCGACATAAACATCCGGTATTACGTCATCATTCTCCCTGCTGCATGAAGCAACGACCAGAATTGTTAACAGGAGGTTGAAAAAAAGAGGATTCTTCAGATATGCCATAATTGATTTCAGCGTTATTAAGTAACGGCACAAAATTAGCATTAGAGTTGTTAATTGAGCAAATTTGAAAGGTAATTACATATAATCAGCCGGAAATGAATTTTTTGTCATTCAGAAAACTGTTGTCCCTTTTACTGATTCTGTTTTGCACCGTTACGGTATGCGAAGCTCAGAGATATAAGCGGAGTATCCGGAATCCCGAACGGGAATTGTTTGGCAAGAGCCTCAATACCAAACGAGTAAAATACCGGGAATCCCCAAGTGTGGTTAGGGCTAAAAAAAAGCAGGCAGCCAATCAGGAGAAACTGAAGAGGGAGTATGCCGAATATGTGAAGAATGAAAGGAAACGGGCAGTGGAGATACAGTCGCCCGAGGTACGCGAACGCATGACTGCAAACCGCAAGGAGTCTGAACTGAAATACAAGGAGAGAAAGAAGAAAAGGAATGCTGACTCCAAAAAGGCAGAAAGAAAATTCAGGTAGGAG
>CAYQRF010000017.1:0-27071 GCA_964419775.1 uncultured Rikenellaceae bacterium | reverse complement strand
CGGAAGTCCTATTTGGCACCTTGCATATTCTTTCCCTCCCAACCTTCCTGAAATGGTTGACGACGGCTTCAGGGAGTTTGCAAAAAGATGGAAGCCCATACTTGATGCCTACAAGGAAATGGGGGTAAGATTTGCGCTTGAGGTTCACCCGACAGAGATAGCTTTCGATATTGCATCAGCAAGGAAAGCGATTGCTGCAGTTAAGAACCACCCGGCATTCGGATTCAATTATGATCCGTCTCATTTCGGATACCAGGGGGTTGACTATGTGGAATTCATCTACGCATTCAGCGACAGGATATTCCATGTTCACATGAAGGACGCAGGCTGGTCCGACGGACCTGCTGAAGCAGGAGTCTTCGGCGGCCATACAGAATTCGGAACAAAGGGACGATACTGGGATTTCAGGAGTCCGGGCAGGGGAAATATAAATTTTGAGGAGATTATCAGGGCATTGAACAGGATAGGATATGACGGTCCCCTTTCGGTAGAATGGGAAGACAGCGGAATGGACCGTGAGCATGGGGCGATGGAAGCCTGCCAGTTTGTAAGGTCAGTCGACTTTCCTGCTTCGAATATCGCCTTTGATTCCGCATTTGATAAATAGGCAGGGCATTTCGCGGTAAGAATCTTTCTTTAACCCTATTAATAACTTAATTACCACTTTTATGGACACAATCAAGAAAACACAACTATTCAATGCAAGCTGTGTTGCACTGGTAGTAACTGCACTTGCTTTTGCCACAAGGGGGTCCTTTGTTGAAGCATGGGCAACGGAATTCAATCTTACCCATACGCAGGTGGGCTGGATCGTAGGTACTGCCTTCTGGGGCTTTACCCTGGCCATGGTCTTTGGAGGTCCGCTTGTGGATATAATAGGTCTGGGACGAATTATTGCCATTGCCTTCTTCTGTCATGTTGCAGGGATTGTGCTTACCATTATTGCCACTGGTTTCTGGACGCTCTTCATCTCGACACTTTTCATAGGCATTGCCAACGGAAGCGTGGAGGCAGCCTGCAATCCATTGATAACCAGTATGTACACTGAAGAAAAAACACGCCGGCTGAACCGTTTCCATGCGTGGTTCCCAACAGGAATCGTAATCGGAGGACTGTTCGTTTACCTTTTCAACAATATTGGCCTAGACGACTGGAGATATGCAATGGGGATAATGCTTCTGCCCACGTTTCTTTATGGTTATATGTTCCTTAACAAAAAATTCCCTCAGACGGAAAGAGTTGTTTCGGGATTTTCATACAAGGACATGCTTAAGGCATGTGTAAGTCCGCTGTTCCTCTTTATGGCATTCTGTATGATGCTTACTGCAGCCACCGAGCTCGGAACAAATCAGTGGATTGCCGCACTGCTTGCCAATGTCTCAGATAATCCGATCCTCCTGCTTGTATGGATCTCGGGTATCATGGCTCTTGCCCGTCAGTTCGGAGGCACAATCGTGCATAATGTCCGTTCCACTCTGATTCTGGTGGTATCGTCTGTGCTGGCCTTTGCAGGCGCATTGCTTATGGGATACGTAAACGGAGCATTTCTTGTTTTCGCGGCCGCCGGGATTTTTGCACTGGGAATAGCATTCTTCTGGCCAACCATGCTTGGATTCGTATCTGAAAACATTCCTCAGAGCGGTGCGCTTGGTCTGGCAATTATGGGAGGCATTGGATTCCTTGGAGGAGCAATAGCACAACCGGTGCTGGGTGCCATTTTTGATGCCCAGACAGCTGCTTCAGTTCCTGCCGGACAGGCAATTGAAGTCCTCAAATCGGCAGCTGAAGGAACTCAGGAAGCGGCCGCATGGGCTGCAGCTCAACTTACCGGCGGTGCACGTACCCTGAGATTTGTTGCTCTGGTTCCCGCCTTCCTGATTATCAGCTTCACCCTCCTTCATAACAGCAGGAAGAAAAAGAACGCATAAGATACTTGAGACAAAAAACCAAATAAAAAAAATAAAATTATGAAGAAGATCAGAATGGGTATGATCGGAGGCGGTTTAGGGGCATTCATAGGAGATGCCCATCGCAGAGCCTCTCGTATTTGCAACGATTTCGAACTTGTTTGCGGCGTGTTTGATGCAAATTATGAAAGCAGCAGGGAGTTTGCCTCCATTGAGGGGATCGACCTGAGCCGCTGCTATGAGAGTGTCGATGCCATGATTGCAGCCGAGCTGAAATTACCGGCCGACAAACGGATGCAGAGCGTGTCTGTTGTAACACCCAATGCCCTGCATTTTCCCTTCGCATCAAAGCTCCTGAGAAACGGATTCCACCTGGTTTGTGAGAAGCCGATGACAATGACAGTCGGTGAAGCTGTTGAGCTGGAGGAACTGGTTGCAAAAACAGGGCTTACATTTGCCCTTACTCATACTTATACCGGTTATCCCATGGTGCGACAGATGAGGGATCTTGTAGCCTCAGGAGTTCTTGGAACCATACAGCGTATTGATGCCCAGTATTATCAGGGATGGATCAACTCGATAATACACGGTACTGAGAGCAGGATAACAGGAGTGTGGAGGCTCGACCCGAAGCATGCAGGCGTTAGCAGCTGCATGGGCGATATAGGTGTTCATGCCTTTAACCTCATTGAGTATACTACAGGACTGGAAATTAAGGAAATACTATCTGATCTGAGCAGTGTAAAGGATGATGTCAGCCTCGACCTTGACGGCACTGTGCTTCTGAGGTTCGGAAAGAACCTTAAAGGTGTAATCAGGGCCAGTCAGGTTTGCGGCGGTGAGGAAAATGCCATTACACTGGCGATCTACGGATCGAAGGCAAGTCTCAAATGGGCCCAGGAAAATCCCAACTACCTGTATATGCTCAGCGACACTGAACCCACCAGGATTTACAAGCCGGCTCACGGCTACAATGAAAAGCTTGCAGAAGCCAGCCATACAATGCCGTCGGGACATCCGGAAGGGATTTATGAGGCTCTTGCCAACATTTACAAGGGAACCGCCAGATCAATAAGGGGGCAGAAATTTAATCCTGGAGAGTTTCCGACAGTTCACGACGGCGTTCGGGGAATGAAGTTCATTCACTCCGTTGTCGAGTCAAATAAGAAAGGTAACGTCTGGGTCAGTTTATGAACTTAAGTCTGGTTAGTCGGTTTGCGGTACGAGGTACGCTGCTTTCGGTAGTGCCAACTGCCAACTTACAACCGCCAACTTGTTATTGGTGATTGCTGGTTGACCTTGAGGTCTTAATGCCTTAACGCCGTTACGCCTTAACGCCTTTTCTGCCAACTTGGCTTATCTATCTCCGCCTTCTTCGAAGAAGGAAGTAGCCTGCAATAATAACTACGGCAAGGACAATAATGACCGAAACCATTACTGTCCTGTCGTCTATAGCTCCGGTCAGCAAGGATAACATTGAGTTTCTCATCTTATTTCAAACTATCGGATTCCAGGTTCAGAATCTTTTGGTATAGGCGTGACAATAGGGCAGTTTGCCGTTTTTGAAATAGTAATCCTGGTGGTACCCTTCAGCATCCCAGAACTCTGAGGCCTTTGTGATTGCCGTTGCCACTTTAAGTCCCTTCGACTTCAGAATACCTATATACTTTTCGGCGATCAGTTTCTGTTCATCGTTCATGAAAAAGATCTCCGACCGGTACTGGTCGCCCAGGTCGGGGCCCTGACCACCCACCTGGGTCGGATCGTGAATCTCAAGGAAAAGCTTAAGAAGAGTTTCGTAGGATGTTTTATCCGGATCATATATCACCTTAACAGCTTCAGCATGACCGGTATTGCCTGTACAGACCTCCCTGTATGAGGGATTTTTAACATGGCCTCCCATAAATCCCGAGGTAACAGAGATTACGCCCGGAGCCTTCTGCAGGAAATATTCAACTCCCCAGAAGCAGCCGCCTGCAAAAACAGCGGTTCCGTACCTTCCCGGCTCCAGTTCGGAAGGCACAAACTCAAGAGATACTGAATTCACGCAGTGACGGATGTTCTTTGAGGTTAAGCGTTCTCCGGTAAAGACGTGGCCAAGATGGGCCCCGCAGTTGGTGCAGACTATCTCTGTTCTCATTCCGTCAGGATCAGGAAACCTGGTGACGGCCCCCTTGATTTCGTCGTCAAAGCTTGGCCAGCCGCAATCGGACTTAAACTTTGAGGATGAGTTATAGAGTGCTGCTCCGCATTTCTTGCAAAGGTATGTACCTTTGCCTGAATGATCGGTGTATTTGCCTGTGAACGGAGCCTCCGTCCCTTTCTCTTCAATGACCCGCGATTCCTGTTTCGACAGGCTGTTGTAGGGCAGCTTCTCCTGTGAAAAAGAGTTATTGCTCATAAGGAATATCAATAAAAATATGGTTAATAGTGTTTTCATCACAAAAATGAGTGTGTGAATGATACAACAAAAATGCAAAAAATATGTTTAGAATATGTAACAAAATCGTGCCAGAATTGGTAAGGCTTAATTTTTGCCCGGACAAAATAAAACGGCATGAAAGTTGTTTATTAAATGATTGTTTTACTTTTGTGTCTTATTAAAAGCAAGGTTTTATGAAAAAGTTTGCTATAATCCTGTTCGTCTGTGTTATCACTGCTATTTTTACCGGAGCCTGCAATAACAAGGCCTGTCCGGCATATGCTGAAGCTGAGACCGAGCAGGCAGGGAACATCGGCTGAACAGACCGTAGTTTCCTGATTTCGGGTCCTGTAAGTTAGCATAATGAAATGAAGAAGCTGCTTATTATTTTTCTTGTTGGATTATGTGCAATTCCGGTAAACGGACAGGGTGAACTTGACGAGCAGCAGAAGATCTTCTTCAGAAATGAAAGATCTTTCGGGCTTCTCCTCAGTTCGGATGGTTATGGAATAAGCTTCCGTGAAGCTAAGAGGATTAACTATCTGAACAAGAGATATTTCGAAATTGAAGCCGGAACGATCAAGCATCCCAAGGAATACAGGGAATCAAATCCCTATTACCAGACACCCGGCACCTTTGTCTACGGCAAGATGAATTTTCCTGTTTATCTCAGAGGAAGCTTCGGCTTTCAGCATGAGATTTTCCAGAAGGCCGATCTTGGGGGTGTGGCGGTCAGGTACTTTATTTCCGGAGGACCTTCCCTTGCCCTTTACAAGCCCATCTACTACAAAATACTCTATCCTGTCTCAGCCTACGAGTTCGATATAGTCGAGGAAAAGCTGGATGTCATTACACATCCGCCTTACGATATTTACAGCAGGGCTCCATTCACGAAAGGACTGAATGAACTGAAGATGCTTCCCGGACTTTACGCCAAGGGAGGACTGAATTTTGAGTACAGCAAGGAAGAAAAACTCATTCATGCCGTTGAAGCCGGGCTTGCCTTCAGCGCTTACCCGAAAAAGATCCCGATAATGGCAACGGCAGACAATAAAGCTTTATATTTCTCATTATTCATCAGTTACAGGTTCGGAGTAGTTATTGATCCCTTAAATCCCGAAACCAACAAAATTTCCTATATCTTCAGAAGGAAGAGGGCACCTGCAAATTATTAACATCCGGTCGTTTGCACGGAAAAAATCCATATCTTTGTGCGTTTAAAAATTATTAACCCTTAATGATATAGTTATGTCAAAGATTAAAGTTGGAATCAATGGCTTTGGCAGGATCGGCCGACTGGCTTTCAGGGCTGCCTGTAAGAGGAATGATATGGAAATTGTCGGAATAAATGACCTCCTCGATGTCAATTACATTGCCTACATGCTCAAGTACGACACCATGCATGGAAGGTTCGACGGAACAGTTGAAGTAGAAGACGGAAAGCTTGTGGTTAACGGTAAGAGTATCCGTGTATCCGCCGAAAAAGATCCCGCCAACCTGAAATGGAATGAAGTCGGTGCTGAGTATGTACTTGAATGTACTGGTTTTTTCCTTACCAAAGAGACTGCCATGGGTCATATTAAGGCCGGAGCGAAGCGCGTTGTAATGTCTGCTCCCTCAAAGGACGACACCCCTATGTTTGTCATGGGCGTCAACAATGATAAGTACAAGGCTGACATGCAGTTTGTATCAAACGCCTCCTGCACCACCAACTGCCTTGCTCCTGTAACCAAGGTTCTTCACGACAATTTTGGAATCATTGAAGGTCTTATGACAACAGTACACTCAACTACAGCCACCCAGAAGACAGTCGATGGTCCGTCGAGCAAAGACTGGAGAGGCGGCCGCGCAGCTTCGGGCAACATTATTCCCTCTTCGACCGGCGCAGCCAAGGCTGTTACAAAAGTTATTCCCGATCTTAAGGGTAAACTGACCGGTATGGCTTTCAGGGTTCCCACCCTTAACGTATCAGTTGTTGACCTTACCTGCCGTCTTGAAAAGGCAGCCACATACGAAGAAATCAAGAAGGCAATGAAAGATGCTTCCGAAGGATCTCTAAAAGGTATTCTGGGATATACTGAAGAAGACGTTGTATCGAGCGATTTTATGGGAGATCCGCGCACCTCCATCTTTGACGCCAAAGCCGGCATAGCGCTCAATGACAATTTTGTTAAAGTAGTTTCCTGGTACGATAATGAATGGGGTTATTCCTGCAAGCTTCTTGATCTGGTAGTTTATATGGATACTGTTAAATAAACAGTATACAATACTTTCTTAATATAAAATAAAAGAGCTGTCCTTTCGGGACAGCTTTTTTATTCGTAATGGAGAGCCTTTATGGGATCCACATTGGCAGCTTTCACCGCCGGAGCATAACCTGAAACCACTCCAACAATAAAACACACCACAATCCCCAGTGTTACCCATAGCCAGGGAATCACAAAACTGGATCTGAGCATCGAAGAAACGGCATTGCCAATAATAATCCCCAGGATTATCCCGAAAATTCCGCCCAGTTGTCCTATCATGATAGATTCAAACAGAAACTGGTATTTTATCGTTTTTGGTTTGGCGCCGACAGCCTTCCTCACTCCTATTTCGCGGGTACGCTCAGTTACCGAAACCAGCATAATATTCATCAGACCCACAGCGGCTCCGAAAAGTGTTACAATTCCGATAAGGGTAGCTGCAAGCGTGACATACCTTATGTTTTTAAGCAGCATATTCAGGATTGTATCACTCTTAACCACATTGAAATCAGATTCATCCGATGGAGCTAGGTTCCTGACAATTCTGAAAACACCTTCGGCCTGTCCTGCCATAACATCAAGATTGACAGGGTTTAAAGGCATTATGGTGATGTTGAAATTCATGTTCGGCCGGGAAAAATACTGCCGGGCGGCCGAAACAGGCATCAGGCAGATATTATCGCCCGACAACTGGCTCGCTCCCTTGCTTTTCAGAACTCCTGCAACCTGGAGCTTCAATCCTGCTACAGATACATCCTGCCCGACAGGGTCAACTCCTGAGGGAAAAAGATCAGATGCGATCTCAGATCCCAGCAATACCAGACGCCTGTTCATTTGTATTTCATCCGGACTGAAATTTCTTCCTCTCTCCACCCCATAACCCGATACGGCAAGATAGTTCTCGTCAACACCCATCAGGCTTACATTCGGATTAGTCTCTTCCGATCCGTATTTTACTGTCGACATTCCGGTTGCATTGAATGAAACCGACACCCAGGCAGGTTCCTTGAACAACTCCCTGAATTCCATAGCCTGATGGTATGTGATAAGCGCATGGTTCCTGATGCGCCTCCTGTCATTGCCCACCTGCACATTCATTCCCCTGGAGGATATTGTGAAAGAGTTGGCTCCCATCATTGTAAACTGGGAAGTCAGCGACGACTTGATTGCATCAATTGCAGTCAGTATTCCTACCAGAGCCATTATGCCGAAGGCGATTATGCACATAGTAAGAATAGCCCTCACCCTGTTTGAACTTATGGCCCTTACTGCAATCCTGAGATTATCCTTGAAAATACCTACTCTTTTTACCAGATTCATTTCCTCAATTCTTTAACCACCCGAAAAAAAATAAAAGTACACTATTTTTCAATTGAAAGAAGAACATCAAAAATAATTAACGAGTTAGTTGTAAAACTAAATTATTCGTTTTACATTTGTGTATAGTGTTCGGGATTGAGTTTCAGGAAGTAAAAGATTAAGAAAATGAAACAGGAAGTCATAAGAGAACTGACGCGTGCGGAGGAACAGGTAATGCAGGTGCTCTGGAAGATCAAAAAAGGATTTGTAAAGGATATTCTGGAGCATTTCGACGATCCAAAGCCGGCATACAATACTGTAAGTACAATAGTAAGAATACTTCAGGACAAAGGATTCGTGGCTCATAAGGCTTACGGCAGGACACATGAGTATTTTCCTCTCATTTCGAAAAGCGACTATTCGAAAGCACATCTGAATAATTTCGTTAAGGATTATTTCTCCAACTCTTTTGAAAAGATGGTAAGTTTTTTCGCCAGGGAAAAGAGCATCTCGGTGAGGGAGATGGGAGAGATCATGAAGATCATGGAGAATGAAATGAAAAAACAGAATACAGAACAATGGGCCCGCTGATTATATATACGGCCAAAGCTGCAGTCTACCTTACTGCCTTCTGGATTGTATACAGGATATTCCTTCACCGCGATACCATGCACGGCCGGAACAGGGCATTCATAATAATTTCGGTTGTATCAGCCATGATACTTCCTCTTATCACGGTACACACAAGCAAACCGCTAAATCTGCCTATCTTCGGAAAAGTGCTTTCGGAAGTACTGATTACCGGAAACATCACGGAAGTATCCATGACCGGACAGACGGTACTGATTCTGTCCGTCTTCAAGTGGCTTACTATTATTTATGTTTCAGGACTTGTCCTTTTCCTTGCAAAATTCGCAATCGACCTTCTGGAATTATTATTCCTTATTACACGGAGAAGAACCCGTGGATCAAACCTTATCAGGCTTGAAGGACTTGGCACATCGGGATTTTCAGCTTTCGGACACATATTTATTAATGGTGATCTGTCAGATCAGGAAGAAAAGGAAATCATAAGGCACGAACAAAACCACCTCGATCACAACCATTCGTCCGATATCGTCTTTATCGAATTCATGAAGGCTCTTCAGTGGTTTAATCCGGCCATACACCTGTTTGAAAGGTCTCTAAGGGCAGTCCACGAGTACCAGGCCGATAAGGAATGTATCAGCAGGGGAACTTCCGTCAGCACTTACCAGAAACTTCTCCTGAATCAGATTTTCCGGTCGCGGATCTTCAGGATCTCCAACAGTTTTTCAAATCCGTCGCTGGTGAAAAAACGGATAATAATGATGTCGAAAAGACCCACAGCTTCGCTTGCCAATCTGAAATTACTGATCATCATACCGGTTGTTACCTCAGTCTTGCTTGCATTCTCAACTTGCACCGAGCAAAAGCCGCTTCCCGGAGAGAAGCAGGCGGAAGCACATCCACCTCCGCCCCCTCCTCCACCGCCACCGGCAGGAGAAGAAGCTGCAGGGCGGAATCAGACGACTCCCGGCAAGGATTCAGAACCCTTTGTTGTCGTCGAACAGATGCCTTATTTCCCGGGTGGCGAAACCGCCCTGCTTAAGTTTCTGATGGAGAATACCAAATACCCTGAGGAAGCCAAAATAGCAGGTACACAGGGAAAAGTGATTGTAAGATTTTCCGTTGATGAACAAGGAAAGGCATGCAGGGAAAGCGTCTTAAAGGGGGTCTCTCCTGAAATTGATGCAGAAGCCCTCAGGGTTGTCCGGATGCTTCCACGCTTTGAACCGGGCCGCCAAGGCGGTAAGGCCGTACCGGTTTGGTATATGGTCCCGATAAACTTTACGCTGAGGTAAAAGCCTCTCCCGTTCGTAAATATTTGAACCCGGCCCTAAGGTAGGGAAAGAGGATAAACCAGACAGATAAAAGGGTTTGTTATAATATGACCTGTTTATCGTCTGCGGTTATTTGATAAATTTGCTCCCTCAAACAATTCAATAATGACACTTGCTGAAAGGATTGAATCATTCTCCGATCTGGGACAGATACTCAGGGATTACCTGGACGGGAAGAAAGGGAGATACAGGGATCCTCTTGAAAAGCTGGTCGCCGGTCAGCATTTCAGGAACGGCTGGTTTACTACGCAGAATGTGGTGATGGCATTAAATGCCATTGCTAATGAACTGACCCAGGACAAACTTACAGAATGGACCGGGAGATACCCTGCCCTGAAAGAAAGAGCTGAACCAGCAAATATTGGAGTTATAATGGCAGGCAACATACCTCTGGTCGGATTTCATGATTTCCTTTCGGTTCTCATCACAGGCAACAGGGTAATTGCCAGGACCAGTTCCAAGGATCCGGATCTTATCGTCTTAATCGCTGAGATGCTGGGAGATATAAATCCAGGGTTCAGGAATAAAATAACAATCACCACCGGACTTCTGAAGGATTTTGATGCAGTAATTGCCACGGGCAGTGACAACAGCTCAAGGTATTTTCAGTACTATTTCGGCAGATATCCTCACATAATACGCAAAAACAGAAACAGTATCGGAATAATTGAGGGAAACGAGACTGGAGAGGAACTCGCAGGACTCGGCACTGATGTCTTTTCCTATTTTGGTCTGGGATGCCGCAGTATTTCCAAGATTTATGTGCCGGAGGGGTATGACGTTAAAGCCCTGGCTGAATCATGGAGCGCACACGGCAAGCTTGTTGAGCATAACAAGTATGCAAACAACTACGATTACAGCAAAGCAGTTTTCATAGTAAACAAATACGACTTTATCGATACCGGATTCCTCCTGTGCAGAATGGAAAAAAGTTTAGCCTCACCGGTTGCAGTGCTCCATTATGAATACTATAAATCCCTGGCTTACGTTTACCAGGAAATCGAAGGCATGAAGGACAAGATCCAATGTATTGCAGGCAGGGGCAACACTCCGTTCGGGAAGGCTCAGATGCCTGAACTATGGGATTATGCAGACGGAATTGACACCATTGAATTTCTTCTAAAAAAAAAATGATCAGGAATATTGTAAAGTAAAAAATATTATATTGCACCCGTCGAATCACTAAAGATATGGTATATAAGTTTGTTGTATTATCGGATGAAGATGAGTCGTTTGTAAGGGAATTTGAGTTCCTCGACTCGCAGACCTTAATTGATTTTCATAACATTATTCAGGAAGAGCTTGAATATGACAAATCACAGATGGCTTCGTTCTATCTTGCGACCGACAACTGGGAGAAGGAAGAGGAATTCACCCTTTTCGATATGGGAACCGGTTCTTCCACCATGGAATCCGCAATACTTGAGGAGATAATCTTCCGTAAGAACCAGAAATTGCTTTATGTTTTCGATTTCTTCAATGACAGGTCGCTTTTCGTTGAATACACGGGAGAGACAAAGGAAATTGAAGATCGTGAATATCCCATTTGCACAAATTCAAAGGGAGTACCTCCCAAGCAGGTGGTTTTCGGCGCAAGTTCCCGCAAGCTGTACAATAATATTGTCGTTTCGGATGATGAAGAGGATGATGAAGATGATGAAACAGAAGTGGATGATCTCTTCCTTGATGGCGATGAAGAAAACCCCCTTCCCGATTTTGACAATCCCGAAGTTCTGGAAGAGGAAGACGAATAGTCTTCGTGCATCAGAGTTCAATGAATAATTTCCTGATAGTTTTGCCTGGTCCGACGGGAGTCGGAAAGAGTGAAATTGCCGTGGAGATCGCGAGTCATTTCGGCATTGAAATCATTTCAGCCGATTCGCGACAATTCTACAAAGAAATGGCAATCGGGACTGCCGTTCCAGAACCTGAGCTCCTGAAAAGGATAAAGCACCACTTCATTCAGTTTATTTCAGTCAGGGAATATTACAGTTCGAGCCTTTATGAAAGAGCTGTTCTCGGATTGCTGCCATCACTCTTCCGGAGGAACGGTGCGGCAATACTTGCAGGAGGCTCAGGTCTGTATATTGATGCTGTATGCAGAGGCATCGATGATATCCCTGACATCGATCCGGAGGTAAGACAAAAATACAATGACAAATACAAAGCTGAAGGAATCGAAAGCCTGAGGGCTGCTCTCAGGCTTACCGATCCTGAGTATTACGCGAGGGTTGACCTCAGGAATCACCAGAGGATAATCAGGGCTTTGGAGATATTTGAAAGCACAGGTCGTAAATACTCCGAATTCCTCACAAGCAACACTGCCGCACGTAATTTCAGAATAATCAAAACCGGTCTCGCAAGGGACAGGAAGGAGTTGTATGAAAGGATCAATTCAAGGGTTGACCGGATGATCGGGAAAGGACTTGAAAAGGAAGCCCGGGAGCTGTTGAGCCTGAGGGGGCTGAATCCGTTGAAAAGTGTGGGGTACAGTGAGATGTTCGATTACTTCGAAGGAAAGATATCAATGGATGAAGCAATTGACCTGATAAAGCGGAACAGCCGGAGATATGCCAAGAGACAGATTACATGGTGGAACAGGGATCCGGAAATAACCTGGTTTCATCCCGATGACATCCGGGATTTAATTGCACACATTGAATCGGCTATGAACAGATAGGATAGTACCTTCTGCCTTCAGCTAAAAAAGTTTCAGTTTTTTTATGGTTGCTTCAGGATCAGGTGAACTGAATACAGCATTGCCCGCGACAAGGACATTCACGCCTGCTTCAACAAGGGTTTGTGCGTTCGAGGTATCCACACCGCCGTCAACTTCGATCATGACGCTGTAGCCTCCCTTTGCAATCATTCCTGAAAGTTCCCTGATCTTGTTGTAGCTTTCCGGAATGAATGACTGTCCGCCGAAACCGGGGTTCACAGTCATTATCAATACCATATCAACATAAGGAAGGATATTCTGAAGGAGAGCCACCGGCGTATGGGGGTTTATCGCCACTCCTGCTTTCATCCCGATCCGGCGTATCTCTGAAACAGTCCTGTGAAGATGTTTACAGGCCTCATACTGGACAGTCAGGATATTTGCTCCGGCATCGCGGAATCGCTGCAGGTACCTGTCGGGATCCATAATCATCAGGTGAACATCGAGGGGTTTTTCTGCGATTTTACTGATCTGTTCAATGACAGGCAGTCCGAACGAAATATTCGGGACGAACATTCCATCCATAATATCGCAGTGAATCCAGTCGGCAAGGCTAAGATTAACCATCCGGACATCCTTTCCGAGGTTCAGAAAATCAGCAGCAAGCAATGAAGGTGAGACAAGGTGGTTCATATAGGTGCTTTCAGGCAAATATAGGAACAAAAATCTAACCCAGGTAAGACTTGAGGATTTTACACCTTGTAGTGAACTGTATCCTTTTTATTGCCTTTTCCTTTATCTGACGGACTCTTTCGCGTGTCAGGCTAAGCTCCTCTCCTATCTCTTCAAGTGTGAAAGGGTGTTTCATTCCCAGTCCGAAATAGAGTTTGAGAACTTTTGCCTCTCTCTGCGACAGGGTACTCAGCGCACGCTCAATTTCCCATGCAAGGGATTCATTTATAAGATTTTTGTCGGGACTAGGGGTATCCGGGCTCTGCATCACATCATACATGGTGTTCTCGTCTTCGTTGCTTATCGGAGCATCCATGCTTATTGTACGGCCATTGGTTTTGAGCGACTCCTTTACATCCTCGGGGATCATTTCGAGCAGATCGGCTATCTCCTGTGAGGATGGTTCCCGTTCATATTCCTGCTCAAGCCGTGCAAAAGCCCTGTTTATACGATTGATTGATCCTATTTTGTTGACGGGGAGTCTGACAATTCTGGCCTGTTCGGCAAGTGACTGGAGAATAGCCTGCCGGATCCACCAGACAGCATAGGAGATGAATTTGAATCCCCTTGTCTCATCGAAGCGCTGGGCAGCTTTCATGAGACCAAGGTTGCCCTCATTGATCAGGTCGGGAAGACCCATCCCCTGATTCTGATATTGTTTGGCAACTGAAACAACGAACCGGAGATTTGCCTTGACAAGCCTGGCGAGAGCTTCCGAATCGCCGGTTTTGATTTTCCTTGCAAGAATCACCTCCTCCTCAGGACTGATTAGCTCAACCCTGCCAATCTCCTGAAGATACTTGTCCAGGGATGGGGTATCGCGGTTTGTGACCTGCTTTGTAATCTTAAGCTGACGCATTACCGGATTAGGATAGTTAGTTACCAAACAGAAGGCTCAACCACAATTTTAATAAAAAAATCAACTAAAATTCATTTTATGTCAAAATATTTTTTGCAGAATCATGAATTTTGATTTATCTTTATAACATGATATCTGCCGCTGTGGGGAGTCCTGACATCATTTAGTTATTTATTTCCCGAATCTTTTTTTTTATTATTTATATAGATTAATATTTATTTTGCTATTATTGTGCCAGTTTTCTCGCCGGCTCAGATTCATTCACTAGTCTGGTTATCCGATAACAAACGTTAAAATCTCTTTATCTACATTCTTATTATCATGCATGACATTCTTGAGTTAAGCAACAAGCTTCTGCCCGAGTTGCGGGAGATAGCCAAAGGACTTAAAATCAAAAGGACCGAGTCTTTAAAAAAACAAGATCTGATATATAAAATTCTTGATCAACAGGCAATTGAAGCCACTGAAAAAAAGAAAGTCAATATTCAGGAAAACAAACCTTCCGGCCAGTCTTCCGATCAGGTTGGCCAGCAAAGGGACAAACAGGGTCAGAGGAGGGGAAGAAGGCCCAGGATGGTCAAGCCTGTTGTAAACCGTCAGGTTGAATCGGTCATTACGGTATCCCCCGACGACCTCAAAAAGCCTGAAGAACCTGTTGCAGTTCGCAGTGAATCCGAGCCAAAGCCCGAAAAGCCTGAAGTAAAACCCGATCTTTTCAAACCTGCCGAGGGGCCGAAAGAGGCACCAAGGCCTCAAAAGTGGCAGCCCCGCGACCAGAATTTCCGCGACAGGAAAGACCGCGGACCTTCTTTCAATGAAAGGAGATTCCCCCCAAGGGAAGAGAAAAAGCCACAGGTAATAATTGAGAATACCCTGCCTCTCGGCGATGATGAACCTCTTTTTACAGAGCCCAAGCCAGTGTCGGACATTATTCCCGGCGGTGAAATTATAATTGAGCCGGTTGTCAGGGAAAACTTGCCCGAGGTTCAGCCTGCAAGGGAAGACAAGAAGGAGAAACCATACGAATTTGAAGGAATCATATATAACACAGGTGTCCTGGAGATCATGCCCGACGGTTATGGCTTTCTCAGATCGCCCGATTACAATTATCTTAATTCACCCGACGACATCTATGTATCCCAGTCGCAGATAAAGCTTTTCGGACTGAAGACCGGTGATACAATAAAGGGTTCAATAAGACCTCCCAAAGAAGGTGAGAAGTATTTCCCTCTTATAAAAGTGGATGAGATCAACGGCAGGAGCCCCGACTTTATTCGCGACAGGGTCCCCTTTGATTTTCTTACTCCTCTCTTCCCCAACGAGAAATTTACGTTGTGCACCCCGGGAGAAGGTTCGCTTTCTGTGAGGGTGATCGATATGTTCTGTCCGATAGGAAAAGGACAAAGGGGACTGATAGTTGCCCAGCCAAAGACAGGTAAGACAATACTGCTTCAGGAAATTGCAAACGCTATTGCCAAGCATCATCCCGAGGTCTATCTTATGATACTGCTTATCGACGAAAGACCTGAAGAGGTAACCGATATGGCCCGTAACGTAAAGGCAGAAGTAATTGCCTCTACCTTTGATGAGCCCGCTGAAAGGCATTGCCGTATAGCAAACATCGTTCTTGAAAAAGCAAAAAGGCTTGTCGAATGCGGCCACGATGTGGTAATACTTCTTGACTCGATCACCAGGCTTGCCAGGGCCTTCAACACCACAGCCCCGGCTTCGGGAAAGGTATTGTCGGGCGGAGTTGATTCAAATGCACTGCACAAGCCAAAACGTTTCTTCGGCGCAGCCAGGAACATCGAAAACGGAGGATCACTCACCATAATAGCGACTGCTCTTACCGAGACAGGATCAAAGATGGATGACGTGATCTTTGAAGAATTCAAGGGAACCGGCAACATGGAACTTCAACTCGACCGCAAACTCTCCAACAGAAGAATATTCCCCTCAATTGATATCCCCGCCTCAAGCACTCGTCGTGAGGATCTGCTTCTGAACAAAAATATCCTTCAGAAGATATGGGTACTGCGAAACTACCTTACGGATATGAACGGTGTTGAAGCTATGGAATTCCTTCGCGACAGGCTTATGCAATCCAAATCGAACGAAGAGTTCCTGATTTCAATGAATGGCGGTTAGCAAACAGATAATTTTTGTACCTTTGCACTTTCTTTGAAAATTATCTTTTATCAATCATATTATTCATTATAACATGGCAAAGAAAAAATTCATAACCTGCGATGGCAATCAGGCTGCATCGCATGTTGCATATATGTTTAGCGAAGTAGCTTGCATATATCCTATCACACCTTCTTCAACAATGGCTGAGTATATTGACGAATGGGCGGCCAACGGATTGAAGAACATCTTCGGTGAAACGGTCAGGGTTGTCGAAATGCAGTCGGAAGGCGGTGCTGCAGGTGCTTTGCACGGGGCGCTTCAAACCGGAACACTTGCAACAACATATACTGCCTCACAGGGTCTGCTCCTGATGATCCCGAATATGTACAAGATAGCTGCAGAACTCCTTCCGGGAGTATTGCACGTAAGCGCCAGGTCAATAGCTGCACATGCTCTCTCTATTTTCGGCGATCACAGCGACATTTACGCTACGAGGCAGACGGGGTTCGCATTCCTTGCCAGCGGCAGTGTGCAGGAAATAATGGACCTTGCAGGTGTTGCGCATCTGACTGCAATCAAATCGAGAATTCCGTTCGTTCATTTCTTCGACGGCTTCCGTTCATCACACGAAATCCAGAAGATTGAAGCCACCGATATCGAGGACATGAAGAAGCTCGTCGACTGGGATGCCATTTCAAGATTCAGAAATAATGCCCTCAACCCTGAACATCCTGTGATGAGGGGAACAGCTCAGAATCCCGATATATTCTTCCAGGCCAAGGAGGCAATTAACAGCTTTTACGAGCCGGTTGCCGACATCGTCAATTCATATATGGAAGAAATAAACAAGCTCACCGGAAGACAGTACAAGCCTTTCACATATTATGGTGATCCGGAAGCCGAGAATATTATCGTGGCAATGGGTTCAGTAACCGAAACAGCCAAGGAAGTAATTGATTACCTGAGGGCAAAAGGAGAAAAAGTCGGTCTTGTCAATGTTCATCTTTACCGCCCATTCTCACCAAAATACTTCTTCGATGTATTTCCGGAGTCGGTGAAAAAAATAACCGTTCTCGACAGGGCAAAAGAGCCCGGGGCAACCGGTGAACCGCTTTATCTCGACATAGTGGATCTTTTCTACGGAACCGAAAGGAAGCCACTTATTATTGGAGGCCGCTACGGACTAAGCTCAAAGGACACAACTCCCAGTCAGATCCTTTCAGTTTTCGAGAACATGAAAGTCAAAGAACCAAAGCATCTGTTCACTGTTGGTATCGTTGATGACGTTACCTTCAAATCACTGCCGGTGCTTCCTGAAATAAATGTCTCCCCCGCAGGAACCTACTCAGCCAAGTTTTATGGTCTGGGATCGGACGGTACTGTCGGAGCCAACAAGAACTCAATAAAGATTATAGGTGAAACAACCGACAAATACTGCCAGGCCTACTTTGCATACGATTCAAAGAAATCGGGAGGCATAACTATTTCGCACCTCCGCTTTGGTGACTCTCCTATCCGTTCACCGTATTATGTAAACACACCTGATTTTGTTGCCTGTCATGTACCCTCGTACCTCGACAAATATGATATGCTGAAGGGCCTGAAGAAAGGCGGAATATTCCTGCTGAACTCCATCTGGGATGCCGAAGAGACAAAAGAACGTCTTCCGGATCATATGAAGAAATACATGGCGGAGAACAACATCGACTTCTATATTATTAATGCGACTGCAATTGCCGAGGAGCTTGGGCTCGGGACAAGAACCAACACCATTATGCAGGCAGCCTTCTTCAAGGTGGCAAATGTAATTCCTTACAAAAAGGCTGAGGATGAGATGAAGGAATTCATCTATAAGAGCTATGGAAGAAAGGGAGAAGATGTAGTTAAGATGAACAATGCAGCTGTTGACAGGGGCAGCGGTGTCACCAAAGTTGAAGTCCCGGCAGAATGGGCTGGAATTGATGTTGAAAAACTAAAGGATTCAAGGGATATACCCGAGTTTATCCGTGAAGTGATGGAGCCCATTAATGCACTTAAGGGTGATGATCTTCCTGTAAGCGCCTTCAAGGGAAGGGAAGACGGCACTTTCCCGTCAGGAACCAGCGCCTATGAAAAGCGCGGCATTGCGGTGAATGTACCGGAATGGCAGCCCAATGAATGTATCCAGTGCAACCAGTGTTCATATGTCTGTCCTCATGCTGCCATACGTCCCTTCCTTCTTACCGAGGAAGAACTGGCGAATGCTCCCAAGGACACAAAAACAATTCAGGGAATTCCCGGTGCACTCAAGGCATACAAATTCAAGATTCAGGTCAGCGTTCTCGACTGTACAGGTTGCGGAAACTGCGCCGATGTATGTCCTTCAAAGAACAAAGCTTTGATTATGAAGCCGCTTGATACTCAGATGGCTGAGACTGAACGCTGGAATTACCTGCACGACAAGGTAGGCTATAAGGATTATGTTGTTGACAAATTCCTTAATGTCAAGAACAGCCAGTTCTCGCAACCGTTATTCGAATTCTCAGGAGCTTGCGCCGGTTGCGGTGAGACTCCCTATCTCAAGGCAATAACCCAGCTTTTTGGTGACAGGATGATTGCCAGCAATGCAACAGGATGCTCATCCATCTACAGCGGATCTGCACCCTCGATGCCCTACACCCATAATAAAATGGGACGCGGACCAGCATGGGCAAACTCACTGTTTGAAGACAATGCCGAATTCGGATTCGGACTTTCGCTCGGAACAAGCAAGATGCGCGAAAGGATAGCATTGAAAATGAAAGATGCCATCGCCGCAGGATCAGTGAAAGAAGAAACCAAAGCCGCTTTTGAAGAATGGCTGAGGGATATGAACAATGCAGAAGCATCCAGAACCGCTTCGGCAAAAGTAATAGAAGTATGCAGTAAGGAAAAGTCGGACCTGGCAGCAGAGATTTTAAGTCTCAGGCAGTATCTTATCAAAAAATCGCATTGGGTAATTGGCGGTGACGGATGGGCATATGATATAGGTTACGGAGGCCTTGACCACGTTCTGGCTTCAGGGGAAGATATAAACGTTATTGTACTCGACACCGAGGTATATTCCAACACAGGAGGACAGGCATCCAAGTCCACCCCTGCCGGAGCCGTAGCAAAATTTGCAGCATCGGGCAAGAAGATCCGTAAGAAGGATCTGGGCCAGATGGCCATGAGTTATGGTTATGTTTATGTTGCTCAGGTCGCTATGGGTTCAAGTAACGCACAGTTCCTGAAAGCCCTGAAGGAAGCTGAATCATATCCGGGTCCCTCGCTGATCATTGCCTATTCGCCATGTATCAACCACGGACTCAGGAATGGAATGGGCAAGACCCAGGCTCAGCAGAAATTTGCTGTGGAATCGGGATACTGGCATCTATACAGGTACAATCCGCTTCTTGAGCAGGAAGGAAAGAATCCGTTCACCCTTGATTCAAAAGAACCGGACTGGAGCAAATTCCAGGATTTCCTGCAGTCGGAGGTACGCTACACATCGCTCATCAAGACATTCCCCGATCAGGCTGAGATACTGTTCAAGGCCGCCGAGGAGAATGCAAAATGGAGATACAAGGCATATCAGAGGCTGGCAGCCATGGTTTATGAACCGGCAACCAAAGAATAAACTATTTGCTATAAGAAAGGAAGGTATCCCGCAAGAGATACCTTCTTTTTTAGAATTTCACCATGGGCAGATTGATAGGCATAGACTTCGGAACCAAACGGATCGGAATCGCAATTTCAGATCCCCTTAATATCTTTGCCTCTCCGCTTAAAACCGTCCGCAATCATGAATTTGAGGAGTTCCTAACGGATTATCTCAAACATGAAACCATCGACGGATTTGTTATCGGCTACCCCCGTACAATGAACAACGAGGCCAGTGAAGCTGTTAATTACATAAATCCGTTTGTCAGGAAACTGAGCAAAACTTATCCGGGAATACGCGTTCATCTTGTTGATGAAAGGTTTACTTCGGAAATGGCGCTTAGTGCAATGATTGAGGGAGGCGTGAAAAAGAAGCAAAGAATGGACAAGGCGATGGTGGATAAGATAAGCGCATCAATTATACTACAGTCGTTTCTGGATAGAAGAAAGACAGAAGACGGAAGACAGAAGATAGAAGACGGAAGAACGAAGACCGAAGAACCAGGAACGAAGAACCAGTAACCAGTAACCCGCCTCCGCTAAAAGCTATGGCGGGCAAAGCCAGCAACCTCGAACCTTGAACCTCGAACCTCAAACCCCGAACCTTGAACGATAACGATAAACAATAAACGATTAACGATAAACGATATACAATAAACGATAAACCAGGAACTCAATAACAGATAATTACAACACTTACAAAAATCATGGTTTACCCGATAGTAATATACGGACATCCGGTACTCAGAAAAGTTTCTGAAGACATTGACAGGGACTATCCTGATCTGGATCAATTAGTTGCTGATTTGTTTGAAACTCTTTACAGGTCTGAAGGTCTGGGTCTTGCAGCTCCTCAGATAGGTAAATCGATAAGGGTATTTGTAATTGATGGCGAACCCCTTGCTGAAGATGAACCTTCAATGGCAGGTTTCAAAAAGGTCTTCATAAATGCCCGGATAATTGAAAGAAGCGGTGAGATAGAACTGATGGGTGAAGGCTGCCTCAGTATCCCCAACCTGAGGGAGGAAGTGAAACGCGAAGGACACGTCAGGATTACTTACTATGACGAAAAGTGGGAGTTCCATGATGAAGTCTATGAAGGGTATCTTGCAAGAGTCATTCAGCATGAGTATGATCATCTCGACGGCATTCTTTTCACCGACAGGGTCAGCCCGCTCAGAAAAAGACTCATCAAGGGAAAACTGACTGCCATCAGTAAAGGCAAATTCGAAGCGGATTACAACACCATCCTCGCCGGACAAAAGCTGAAATCCTGAGAATATATCCTGCCGGGAGGAACCCACCTGCCGGCTTCTTACCGGATTTCACTTAACTCCCGGAGAAACAGGCCCCTTTTTTAAATTTTCCTGACATCTGATATTATCAAAATTTATTCTGGTTGAAGTTTTTATATTGACGACGATCAACTATACATAAAATTGATTTAAAATATTTAATGCCTTAACAACTCTTTTTGGTTTAACCACTGAATTCACGGGTAACACGGACAATACACGGATTGTCTCAAATAATTAACTCTGTGATTTTATCCGTGATCCCGATGGCCATCGGGACCGTGAAATCCGTGGTGAATCAATTCATGGAGATCAATATTATTTCTATCTTTATACGGAATGGTCTCATAGCTGCCGACCGTGCTGAATAAGGAGATTCCTTTCCTTAGAATATTGATCCCGTTTTGCGGAGGGATTGTTTCAGGCCTTTATATTAAGCCTGAAGCCTGGCTTATTGCCATATCTCTTTTAATCCTGGCCGCCGGGTTTCCTGTAAGCCTGATTTTCAATAAACGGCAGCAAAATCATCTTTACGGTATCCTTCTGACCTGTTCCATGTACTTATGCGGACTTCTGCTTTACACGAATGAAAAGAAGCAGTTATCTGCTCTCAAGCCGGAGAAAGGACAATATATTTGCACTCTTACAGAATTCCCCGAACCAAGACCCAACAGCTTCAGAACCATTGTCAGGCTCCACGCCAGAGTTGACGGAGAGGATACTGTCAGTCTTAAGGGTTCCCTGATGATTTATTTCAGAATAGACCCATTCATCGGCACGCTTCTGCCCGGGGACATCCTTAAACTGAAGTGCCAGCCGCTCCCTGTTGCTAACAGGGGCAATCCGCATGAGTTCGACTACAAATTCTATCTGGAAAACAATGGAATAAAATACTACAGTTTTTCCCGGAAAGACGACATACTGGCACATTCAAGGCCTGAAAAATTAAGACTCCGGTACAAAGCGCTTATCATAAGGGAAAGAATAATAAGTATGTACAGGGAAAGAGGCATCTCCGACGATCGGATAGGACTTGTGGCAGCACTCACCCTCGGACAAAAAAACCTGCTCGATCCTGAACAGAAACAGGTATTCATAAGGGCTGGTGTGATGCACATCATGGCTGTCTCCGGGTTGCATGCCGTAATCCTTAGCGTGTTTATACTCAACATGTTGTTTTTTCTGAAAGGAAGGCTCGGGTTTATCAGGATCCTTATTGCTGTGGCTCTGCTGTGGGGATTTGCCTTTGTCACAGGCCTGACTCCCTCTGTTCTGAGGGCTGCCCTGATGTTTTCGTTTCTTCAGGCCGGAAAGCTTTTGAAACGGGATGTCAATAGCATAAACTCGGTGCTTGCCTCAGCCATGATATTGCTATTAGCCCATCCGTCAGTATTGTTTGACGCCGGATTCCTGCTCTCCTACAGTGCAGTGTTATTCATAATCTGCTTTTACAGAAGCTTTTACCTTAAGATTAGCCTAAAGAACCATGGAGCCGATAAGATATGGCAGTCTGCTGCAGTGACCATTATTGCCCAGGCAGGAACGCTGCCGCTCACAATTTCTCTTTTCAACAGGTTTCCGGCGTGGTTTATCCTGACAAACATAATAATAGTTCCCCTCTCTTCAGTTGTAGTAATAATCGGCTGCCTGGTGCCGCTCACATATCCCCTTGAATTCATTTCACGGCCTCTGGCGCTTTTAATGGACTATCTTACAGGCCTCACCGAGATTTTTACAGAAAAAGCAGCTTCATTGCCATTTGCTTCAATTGAAAATATAGGAATGGTCCCGATTGAGTCATTATTGCTATTCATTTTTATTTTTCTTCTCACTATATCACTGTTGAACAGAAAGGCGATTCCTCTGCGTCTTCCGCTCATTGCACTTTTGGCTCTGGCAGGAGCAGGCAGTATCAGAAGCATTCACGACAGGGTTTCAGGAGAACTGATCGTCTACAACGGAATCAGCGAGTCGCAGGCAGGCATAAGGACTGGAAGAAAGATGAATCTATGGTCATCAGCGGACACTGTTATGCCGGAAACAGCCAGGCACTGCATGACCCGGGGGTTAAAGGTAATGGAAATTCATTCAGGGCCTGATGTCCGCCTGATTGAAACCAACAATCGCAGGATTCTGATAAGCAGTCAGATGAATAAGGTTTTGCTGCAAAAAACACAACCCGACATAGTTGTTCTCAAGGGCAAATATCCGAAAATTGACAGGGGAATTAACCCGGACGACATTCCGGAGACCATAATAGCAGGTTCAGAGGTTTCAGCCGGTTCGTTGGAATTCATCAATTCATTGGAAAGCCACACACAAGTCAATAAAGTTGGTGTTTCGGGAGCCTGCAGAATCAAGCTCTGAAACAGATTTCCTTTTTAGCTGATTTATGTATTACTTTGTGGTCTATTTTTATCAGGATTCTATGAGAATAATAATAGCCGGAGCAGGGGAAGTGGGAACTCACCTGGCCAAAATGTTGTCGAATGAGAATCATGAGATCATACTTATCGATACTGAGGAGGAAAGGCTAAAGCCCGTACGATCAACCATGGACGTACTGACCTATGTCGGATCGGCAACCTCGATAAGCATACTTCAGGAACTTCTCCACAAGAAAACAGACCTTTTCATAGCAGTAACCCACTGGGAAGACACAAATATAACCGCTGCCATTCTTGCCAAAAGACTTGGAGCCGTAAAGACCATCGCCAGAATCGACAATCTCGACTACCTTGAGCATTCAACGCTGGAGTTTTTCAAATCGCTTGGGATTGATTCCCTCATTTATCCCGAGCTGATTGCTGCCAGGGAAGTGCTAAGCCTTCTTCATGAAACAGGGACCACCGATTTTATGGAGTTTTGCGGAGGTAAACTTGCGATGTATGTCCAGAAACTTGATCAGAACGCTCCGATCATCGACAAATCGCTCCTGGAGCTTGCAGCCTCAACGAACACCGAAAAATACAGGGCTGTGGCAATCAAACGTAATGACATAACAATTATCCCGAGGGGGAATGAACGGTTCCGTGTGGGGGACCTTGTCTTTGTAATTTCTACAAGTGATGGAATTGATGAAATGATGACCACCTCGGGAAAGGAGAACTTTGAGGCAAAAAGCATAATGATACTTGGAGGGAGCAGGATCGGCAAGCATGTGGCTCTGTATATGCAGAAGACATGTCAGGTTAAGCTGATCGACTCAGATCCTCAGAGATGTGAAGACCTTTCTGACGTCCTTGAGAATACTCTTATTATAAACGGCGATTGCCGTAATGCCGATCTTCTTCAAAATGAGGGTATAGCACATATGGATGCTTTCGTTGCAGTGACGGGTAATTCCGAAACCAATGTCCTCTCCTGTCTTCTTGCCAAGAAACTGGGAGTGAAGAAGACCATCGCGGAAGTTGAGAATATGGAGTATATCAATCTTGCTGAAAACATAGGTATTGACACAATAATAAACAAGAAGATCGCCGCTGCCAGCAGAATATTCAGGCACACCACAAATCCGAATGTCACCCAGGTGAAATACATGACCGGAACAGAAGCCGAAGTCATAGAATTCAATGTCCCGGCCTATGCCAGAATCACGAAAGGGACACTCAGGAGCATGGAGTTCCCCGCAAACTCCATTGTTGGAGGAGGAACCAGGGACGGTGTTCCTTTCATAGCAACCGGAGATACCATAATAAAGCCCAACGATAAGGTTGTCGTGTTTACCCTGCCTTCAGCCTATGAGAGGGTGTCGAAATACTTCACCTGATCACCATGTTCAACTCAAGGATAATTGCCAGGGTCTTCAGTCAGGTTCTGATTCTCGAAGGGATTCTGCTGCTTGTTTCGGGAGCAGTTTCCTGGATTTACAATGAACCTGCGGCAAAGTCCTTTTTATTCTCAGCCGTAATAACCCTGGTTACCGGCATCCTCGTCTTCACACCGCTCAGGCATCAGGAGAAGGTTTTTGGAACCAGGGAAGGTTTTATAATCTATACATTCATCTGGATTTTATTCGGAGCCTTCGGGTCTCTCCCCTATCTCTTCACTTCATCGGCCGGCAATTTCACAGATGCATTTTTCGAGTCTGTTTCCGGATTTACAACAACAGGAGCAACTATTTTCAGGGATATTGAATCTCTTCCCCGCGGCATACTATTCTGGCGAAGTCTGACGCAATGGATCGGAGGAATGACCGTAATAACCCTTGCACTTCATGTATTTCCTGTCGTCAGAAGCCTCAACGTTCAGCTTCCCGCAACAGAATTTTCCGGCATAATGGCAGACAAGATCCATCCCAGGGTGATCGAGACTGCAAAAAGGCTGATATTAGTTTACGTGGTACTCACAATTGCCGAAGTTATCCTGCTTGTACTGGGAAAAATGCCGGCTTTTGAAGCTATATGCCATTCTTTTTCAACGCTTTCCACAGGCGGCTTCTCGACAAGGAATGGAGGAATTACAGCATTTTCTTCCCAATATATAAAGACGGTCTTCATCCTTTTCATGTTCTTTGCCGGCATAAATCCTGCCCTGTTCTATTTCGCCTTCAAGAAAAGCTTCTCGAAAATCATCCGCAACAGTGAATTTTCCGCCTATCTTGTAATGGTTATTCTTTTCCCGGCACTAATCATATTCCTGCTGCTCAGGGAAGGTGGTATTTCATTGTCGTCCGCATTTATGGACGGATTGTTCAACACCGTATCGGTTATAACCACCACGGGATTTTACACAGTCAGCTTCAACGAGTGGGGATACCTTGTGATGCTTGTCATTTTCTTCCTTATGTTCACGGGGGGAATGGCCGGTTCTGCAAGCGGAGGCATAAAGGTGGTCAGGTTGCTGATTGCCGCAAGGACTTCCCGCAATGAGTCAAAGCGGATGATTCATCCGTATGCATTTCTTCCGGTGAAAATCGATCAGAAAAGAGTCCCTCAGAGCATCATCCAGAACCTGCTGATATTCATGATAATTTACTTCATCACTCTGTGTACGGGGGCACTGCTTATATCATTTCTCGACTATGATATTATAACCTCATTCAGTACTTCGGCATCAATGCTTGCAAACATCGGTCCGGGTCTGGGAACATTCGGCCCTTTTTCAACCTATGCCGATCTGCCATCAACAGGGAAATGGATACTGAGCGGGCTGATGATTCTGGGAAGGATAGAGATCCTTAGTGTTCTGATACTGTTTACGGGAAGTTTCTACAAAAAATAACCAGGACATTGCAATAATCCTTTTGCCTGACACTGAAGGTCACAGCTCAAGCAAGCCCAGACCCTGCCTGAGGATTGTGAATTCATCCGTCGTGCAATCGACCACGGTGGATGCTTCGTTCCTGCCGTAACCTCCGTCAATTACTATTTCAGCGATATCGCTGTACTTCTCATATATCAGTTCAGGATCGGTGGTATACTCGATCACCTCATCAGGATCGTGAATTGAAGTAGTGATTATCGGACGACCGAGTTCCCTCACAAGTTCCATTACAATAGTGTTGTCCGGAATTCTGATCCCGACGGTTTTCTTTTTATTCTTGAACATTTTAGGGATCTGATTATTGGCCTGGACAATAAATGTAAAGGGGCCGGGGAGGTTTCGCTTGAGCAATTTGAACACTGAGTTATCCCTGATAGTTGTATACTCAGAGAGCTGGCTCATATCGTGAAAAATGAGCGACATATCAGGATTTCTCGGATCCAGTCCCTTCATCCTGGCAATTCTTTCAATCGATTTGTTCGCCTTTATGTCACAGCCGATTGCATAAACAGTATCGGTGGGATAGATAATTATTCCTCCCTGGTCGAGGACTTCAACCACTTTCCTTATCCGGCCGGGATCTGGATTTTCGGGATATATCCGGAGGAGCATCTTCTTTACTGTTCAAATAAACCGGGTCAGAGACTCCGGTTTGTATTAATTAAAAAAGGG
>CAYQRF010000016.1:0-27355 GCA_964419775.1 uncultured Rikenellaceae bacterium | reverse complement strand
AGTATTTTATCGAGAACCAGTCGGAGGGATTCAGTCCCCACGATCAGATCGATCCGCTTGAGAGCGCCGGCATCATAACCGGTCACGTCAAAAAGGGAATGGACCTCGCAAAAAAATTTAATCTTCCGTCAGCCATTGCTGATTTCATTCAGACACACCATGGAACAGGAGTTGCCTATTTCTTTTACAAGAAGTATCTCGACAAGAATCCGAAGAGGACGGATATGGAAAAGAATTTTGCCTACGGCGGACCCAGGCCCCTTACAAAGGAAACTGCAATTGTGATGATGGCTGATGCAGTGGAAGCATCCTCAAGGAGTCTTGCAAACTATTCGGAGGAAAACATTAGCGAGCTTGTCGAAAGGATCATTTATATCCAGGAGCAGGACGGCCAGTTTTCCGAGACACCTCTTACCTTCAAGGATATATCGGATATAAAAAAGGTGTTTATCAAGCGCCTGTCGAATATTTATCATGCAAGGATAGCATATCCCAGCAGGGAGACCTCCAGAGGCTAGCGCATGTCGATGATCTCGGCCTCCCTGTATTTTGCCTGTGCGAACACAAACTCAGAATCGGCGGGCTGAAGGGTGAGGTCGTAGCCGGTCACTTTCAGCATAACGGTAATACCGTTTTTGTACTTGTATTCAAGGTTTTTCAGGTCAAGCCCGGGTTTGCCTATTTCGAGCCTTATCCTGACATGGTCGCTGTTAATGTCGTCGGGATAAAGATCGATAAGGTAGGAACCGGTTCTCTCCTCGAGAAGCCGGGCCTTGTAGTCCTTTTTGTAAACAGTGAAAATTGACGAGGGTCTGGCCATGAACGAATCGTCATTCTTTTCGGGCTTTGTAATTGTAACCTCTTCCACATCGGGCAGGTAGCTCCACGAAGTTTCGCCGTTGTACCATATTATGTTTTCAGGCAATTCTATCCTGTAACGGTCTTTGCTGAGAATCGCCGAACCTGTTATGCTGTTGCTGGTTCCTTCAACCTGGTCGACAGTCTCCAGTGTGAATTTCATTGAGACTGACGGGGCCTTTGTGGCTTTGGCAGAGAAATTGTCGAGTATCCTGACTGCAGCGGGATCATTCTGGGCAAACAGGCTTACTGAGGCTGAGATGAGGGTAATTATTGCAAAAAGTCTTTTCATTCAGTTGCTTTTATTCAAGACTCTTCAAAATCTGTTCCAAATGTGTATAATCGGAGATCAGTACATCCCTGGCCTTGCTTCCTTCGAATGGTCCGACAACGCCAGCGGCTTCAAGCTGGTCGATCAGGCGGCCTGCCCTGTTGTATCCGATTGACAGTTTTCTCTGGATCAGGGATGTTGATCCCTGCTGGTGCTGTATAACCAGACGTGCTGCCTCCTCGAACATGGGATCTCTCTTACGGAGGTCGATCTCCTGGGGACCGCCCTCGCTGTCGTCGATGTATTCGGGCAGATGCATAGCGTCGGGATAGCCCTGCTGCGATCCTATGAATTCCGTCAGTTCCTCTATTTCCTTGGAGTCGACGAATGCGCACTGCACCCTGATTGGCTCGGCGCCTGTTGATACGAGCATATCGCCGCGTCCGACAAGCCGGTCGGCACCGGTGGAGTCAATTATTGTCCTGGAGTCAATCGATGAGAATACCCTGAAAGCTATTCGTGTGGGAAAGTTGGCCTTGATGAATCCTGTGATAATATTGGCTGAAGGTCGCTGGGTTGATATGATAAGATGGATGCCGATTGCCCTTGCCAGCTGGGCGAGACGTCCGATCGGGGGTTCAATCTCCCTGCCAGCCGTCATGATGAGGTCGGCGAACTCATCTATGATCAGCACGATAAAGGGGAGATATCTGTGCCCTTTTTCCGGATTGAGCCTTCTTGATACGAATTTATCGTTGTACTCCTTGATGGCCCTGGCCTGTGCGTCTTTCATCAGCTCGAGGCGGTTGTCCATTTCGATGCACAGCGAGTTAAGTGTGGTGATAACCTTTTGGGTATCTGTAATAATTGCATCCTCCTCACCCGGAAGCTTTGCAAGGAAGTGACGTTCGATCTTCGAGTAGAGTGGCAGTTCGACTCTTTTGGGGTCGATAAGGACGAATTTTACCTCCGACGGATGTTTCTTGTAAAGGATCGATGTAATTATGGCATTGATCCCTACCGATTTGCCCTGCCCCGTGGCACCTGCTACAAGAAGATGGGGCATTTTGGTAAGGTCGATGATGAAAGGTTCGTTGGTTATGGTACGCCCGAGAGCAAGTGCAAGGTCGAATTTTGATTCCTGGAATGCCTTTGATGTAATGAGCGATTTCATAGAGACAATCTCCGGCTTCTTGTTCGGGACTTCAATTCCAACTGTTCCGCGGCCGGGTATGGGGGCGATGATTCTTATCCCCAGGGCTGAAAGGTTAAGGGCGATATCATTTTCAAGCGATTTTATCCGGGCTACCCTGATGCCCCTTTCAGGAACAATCTCATAAAGTGTGACTGTCGGGCCAACGGTTGCTGAAATATGCTTGATCGTAATATTGTGGTCCCCGAGAGTCTTGATTATGTTTTCCTTGTTTTCGATAACCTCCCTGTTATCGAATTCATATTCCGATTTGTGGTCGATGAGCAGGGAGACGGGAGGGAACTTGTATCTTGACAGATCCAGCCGCGGATCATAATTCTCCATAAGCCTGTCCACTTCATGATCGGGGAGCACATCGGGTGCTTCCGGTTTTGTGATGTTGATAGGCACTTTTTCAGCGGCAGAGGAATTCTGCTGTGAAGTCTTGCCAATTACGTGCACTATTGAGCTCGTTCCCTCATCACCCTCGTAATCATTGCCTGTGGGCCGCTTTACAACAAAATCCACTTCACCGCTGTCGTCTTCTTCATCTTCATCATTCCCGTCTTCATCGTCATCCTCTTCCCCTGACTGTGATTCCGAAGATCCTGCCTGTGATCCGGAAGGAAACGGTGGCATTGCAGGAATCACTCTCCTGATAGATGAGGGGATTGTTTTGGTGAAGGTTTCGGGCTTGAACCTCAGAGCAAAAACCAGGTATCCGATAGTCAGGAAGACAAGGATAATTCCGGTTCCGAACTTGCCGGCGAACGAGTTGAGCCATTCGGTGATCTTGTAACCCTGGGCTCCTCCCGGACCGCTGCCAAGGTAACCGTGGGCTTTTCCGAAGATGAATCCGAGAATAAGTGAAATTATTATTACTGCAAAGGTCAGTTTTATTATAAGCTTCCATAGTGTCAGCCTGGGGAATTTCAGGAGGTTAAGACCGATCGTGCCAACAATAACCGGTATTAACAATGCTCCAAAACCAAAGCCGTAGCCGATCAGCATTTTTGCAAGGAAGTGGCCGCTTTTTCCTGACCAGTTTTTTACATTGACATCGGCATTTGAGATGACGTTTGAATCCGCAAGGCTGAGATCGGTTTCCCACCAGAACAGGTATGAGACACATGCCAGGAGCAGATAGACGGCAATGCCTGATATCAGAATGCCGGTTATGAAACTTATTCTTTCATCGGTAAAGAAAGGTTTGGATTTTACCTTTGCTTTAGATGTCTTCTTCCCGTTGGATTCCTTCCCTTTGCTCATCTCATCTCAATTACACACAAACCGAAAAAACACCCCAAAGGTAATAAATTTGGAGATCAGACAAGGCTGGCATTAAAACTTTGGAAGGCAGTAAGCAGAGAAGCTCACCGGAGGCATCGCGGGCCGGTCAGAGACTCACCATCTTATTGATGAATTTGTTAATGTCTTTTTTGGAGACTCTTTTGAATTTTTCCTTTCTCTCAAATGTTCTATCAGGGATATCTTTTTTATAAACATTCTGGGCTTCAAAATGAAACTCGGAAGTACCGATGAAGAAGAAAAAGTTCATAAGGACCCCATCTATTTCATTGAATGGTGTGGCAATGTTTGGTTTTGATATCGGGATCTCTTCAGTATACCATATATTATAGACCTTTGACCGGTCGGAGGGGAAAGTGACTTCAGCATGCTTGCAGTCGAATCCGCAGATGACTGACGTCTTTGAAGTTTTTCTGATGTCGATGCCATTCATTGATTCGAACCCTGGATAGATTTCACCTGGTTTTGCAGGGTAGAAGTATTTGATTGTGAACAGGCTCAGGTAAGTGTCGTAAATGTCCTCCGACGGATTGGCCAGATTGATGATACCTGAATTACCGAAAGGAGAGATAAGCTCATACACTATTTTATCGTCTTTGAATGAAACGATGAGGTTCCTGGGCATCAGTTCCTTTGGCATATGGGTTACCCGGCCTTGGTAGCTGACATCATAGTGGATTTCCCCCTGGTCAAGGTCCTTGCCTCCGAATTTGTTGCAGGAGGAAAGAGCTAAAAATGAAATGAATGTAAAAAGAAGAGCCTTTCCGGATCTCACAGGCGTTAATTTATTTGAAAGGGGTAAATGTAATTATTTTTTTTCACTTGCTTCAGCTACCGTTGTTTATGTGATGTGATACTTAAAATCATGTTGTTCAACATATTTTTTATGTCATTTTGCTGATTTGAGTACATTTGAATCAGAACTTTGATTGATATCTTTATGGCGGATAAACAAGCTGCCAAACTGAATAAGAACGGATAATTCCAACAATCATTACATCCCTAAACTTTAAAAATGAAAAAAAAACTTGCTGTTGTTGCCCTTGGCGGCAATGCATTGTTAAGGGGCGACCAGATAGGCACTATAGACGAACAGGAGGAAAACACAACTCAGACACTTGAGAACCTGATATTTCTGATCAACGAGGGCTACGACCTGGTGATAACCCACGGGAACGGGCCGCAGGTGGGAAATATTCTGATGAGGAACGATGCCGGCGAGCAGCTTTATAATATAGCCCAGATGCCGGTAGACATCTGTGTGGCTGATTCGCAGGGGGGGATCGGTTATATGATAGAGAGGATGTTCAGGAATGTTCTCAACCGACACAGGCTTACCAGGAATGTTGTCTGCATGGTCACTTAGGTTGTGGTCGACAGGAACGATCCGGCCTTCGATGACCCCCAGAAGCGGATCGGCAAAATATATACAAGGGAGGAGGCTGACAGTCTTACACAGAAGAAAGGCTGGATATTCCGCGAAGAGGTAAAGGCCCACGGCGGATTCAGGCGTGTGGTGCCTTCACCGGTGCCAATCGACATAATGAACCATACAATTATACGTGACCTTGCACGGCAGGGCAACATTGTGATTGCGGCAGGAGGTGGGGGAGTTCCGGTGTATATCGATGAAAAGAAGGATGTCAGGCCGGCCGAGGTTGTAATCGACAAGGACAGGGCGTCGGCTCTTCTGGCGTCGATGAACGGAGCCGGGGAATTCTATATTCTGACCGACGTTCCCTACATATACATTAATTTTAAAAAGCCGGACCAGGAGATCAGGGAATTCCTTGATTATGCCGACACCCTGAAATATCTTAAGGAAGGTCATTTTGCCAAGGGAAGCATGGCACCCAAGATAGAGGCATGCCTGAGCTTTCTTGAAAAGGGAGGGAAGATGGCGGTTATAACTGAAGCATTCAAGCTGGCCGACAAGAAATACGGGTCGAAGATCACCATGGAGTATGAGAAGGAAGGACTGGAGCCTTAATTGTTTAAAAAAAAATAATACTTAATTTAGTGCCTTAATTTTCAAAATAGAATCAAACAAATAAAATTATAAGAATATGCCAGTCAATCTTCGTAACCGTCATTTCCTTAAGCTTCTCGATTTCACCCCGGAAGAGATTGGTAAGCTTCTCAATCTTTCTGCTGATCTGAAAAAAGCAAAGTATTCCGGCACCGAACGACAGCTTCTGAAAGGGAAGAATATCGCACTTATTTTTGAGAAGACATCAACCAGGACAAGGTGTGCATTTGAGGTTGCTGCTTTTGATCAGGGAGCTCATGTTACTTATCTCGGACCCACGGGTTCGCAGATCGGTCAGAAGGAGTCGATGAAGGACACGGCACGGGTCCTTGGCAGGATGTACGACGCTATTGAATACCGTGGTTACGGACAGACTGTCGTTGAAGAACTTGCGCGGTACGCGGGGGTTCCGGTGTGGAACGGACTCACAAATGAGTTTCATCCCACCCAGATTCTTGCCGATTTCATGACTATGCTTGAGCATACCGATAAGCCTCTGAACAAAATTTCTTTCTGTTATCTGGGTGATGCACGTTACAATATGGGGAACTCGCTGCTTGCAGGAGCCGCAAAGATGGGTATGGATTTCAGGACTGCTGCTCCTGAAGCTTATCAGCAGGGTAAGGAACTGGTTGAAACCTGCAAGGCTGTGGCAAGGGAAACGGGAGCAAAAATAACTATCACGGACAATGTTGAAGAGGCAGTCATGGGTGTTGATTTCCTGTACACCGATGTGTGGGTTTCGATGGGTGAGCCTGAGTCGGTATGGGAAGAGAGGATAAAGCTTCTCAGGCCGTATCAGGTCAACATGGATGTGATAATGAAGACCGGGAATCCCAATGTGAAGTTTCTGCATTGCCTGCCGGCATTCCATAACCGTGAGACTTTAACAGGCGAGAAAATCTTCCAGAATTACGGGCTTGACGGGATGGAAGTCACCGAGGATGTATTCGAATCGAAGCACTCGATAGTTTTTGATGAAGCAGAGAACAGGCTTCATACAATCAAAGCCGTGATGGTGGCAACCCTGGCTTGATCAGCTGCAGTTTACCTTATCCACTCTTTCACGAAGTAGAATGTGATTACGAAGGAGGTGGCCAGTTTAAGTCCCACACCGGTCAGGAATCCTAACAGACTGCCGAAACCTGCCTTAAGTGCGTATTTCATATCATCCTTGAAGATAAGTTCCCCGACGACGGCCCCGATGAAGGGTCCTAACACTATTCCGAACGGCCCGAGGAACAGCCCGATAACAAGTCCTACTGTTGCGCCTCTGGTCCCGTATTTGGTTCCTCCGAACTTCTTTGTTCCCCAGACGGGCACTATATAATCAAAAATTGTAACGACAATGACCACTATGGCAAGTACAATCAGCAGCTTGTTTGAAAACTCGGCAAACCTGGTGAAATGGAGGACAGTAAGTCCGGCGTAGCTTAAGGGAGGTCCGGGCAAGACAGGTGCCAGGCAGCCGATAATGCCGACTATAACAAGGATAACTGCTAATATTAACAGGATATAGTCAACCATTAAGAAGAGGCTCCATTATTTTTTGTCCAGGTCTTCAAAATCGATGTTGGTAAATTCCCTGGATGAGAGGTCAGTATTATCCCGGACTGTTTCTTCTTCTGACAGAACGGTTTCCCTTTTCTGAGGAGAGATTCCGTTGCAGATGTAGTCAACGGCATCCTTGAGTCCGTCGGTGAATTTTTCAAAGTCCTCCTTGTAAAGGAATATTTTGTGTTTTTCATAGAAGATTTTGCCTTCTTTTCCCAGGCGTTTCTTGCTTTCAGTAATGGTAAGGTAGTAATCTTCCTTTCTTGTGGCTTTGACATCAAAAAAATAAGTTCTTTTCCCTGCTCTTACCACTTTTGTATAAATCTCTTCCTGCAGGATTTGTTCTTTGCTACCGTTAATGACCTCCTTAATTCCGGCTTCTTCTTCCATTTCCAAGTCAGTTTAGGGTAATGATTGTCAAATGTAACAATATTTTTTAAAAACAATGCACGGCCCTTCAAATGTGCCTTAATTTTGGCCCGATGTTTTGAAGCTTAAGGAAAAAGGTTATTTTTGCTGCCAAATTCTGAGGTTCTTTATAAATGATAAGCAGAAGATTATTACGCATTAAAGCCCTAATGGCATTATATGCATTCAACCGCAGGGAGGATGACGACATTGAGCTGGCTGAGAAGGAGTTGTTCTTCAGTATAGGGAAGACCTACGATCTGTATCATTACCTTCTTCTGCTCGTCATTGAAGTTGCCGACATTGCGTCGGAGAAAATCGAGCAGGCAAGGCTGAAGAAAATGCCAACACCCGAAGACCTCGATCCAAACAGGAAGTTTATTGACAATAAGCTGATTGAGCAGCTCAGGACTAATAAGGATTTCAACAGCTATGTTTCGTCCCGTAAACTGTCGTGGGCGAATAATCAGCATATCCCAAGGTTCATGTATAATCTGATGCTGGCCTGGGATAAGTATGAGGATTACATGAAGCCTGAGGTTCAGGGTTACGCGGCCGACAAGAAATTCGTCATCAATCTGGTTACAAGGCTTTTTGCTGAATCAGAGGACCTCGAGTCGAACTTCGAGGAACAGAGCATTTACTGGAACGACGACATGGAATACGTAGCAGTAATGATCGAGAAAACCCTGAAGAAATTCAAGCCCGAGGAAGGTGAGAATTGCAGGATGATGCCTTTGTACAAAAACAAGGAGGATGAGGATTTTGTAAAGATACTTTTCAGGAAGGCAGTTCTTCATATAAAGCAAAACTCCGAACTCATCGACAGGAACACCACCAACTGGGAGATTGAGCGAATCGCCCTGATGGATATTCTGGTTATGCAGCTGGCGATAACCGAGATCATGGAATTTCCTGAGATACCGGTGAAGGTTACACTTAATGAGTATATTGAGATTGCCAAATATTATTGTACATCAAAAAGCAGTACATTTGTCAACGGTATCCTTGACAACATAGTAAAGGAGATCAGGGAAAAGGGACTGTTCACCAAGTCAGGCAAGGGTCTTATAGGAGAAGCCACTGAAGATTAAAGAATGAATAAGGATATGATACGGACAAAGTTGATAATGCCGCTTGTATTTTTCACATGGCTCTTTTGGGGGTGCGATTCCGCCGTCAATAGCGGCGCCCGGCTTAAGGCTGACGATGTTGCGCCGGGAGAAGTTGCTGAGCTGGTATTCAGGGAATATGAATATGATTTCGGAAAGATTACGGAAGGGGAAAAGGTAGCTCATATTTTTTCGTTCGAGAACAAGGGTCCGGGAAACCTGGTAATAAAGTCGGCATCAACGTCTTGCGGATGCACGGTTCCCAAATACGACAGGTCGCCGATTCCTCCGGGAAAAGGAGGAAACCTTGAGGTAGTATTTGATTCAGGCGGGAGGAGCGGTATCCAGACAAAGACAATTTCAGTCCGTTCAAATTCCCCATCCGAAGTTGTTATCCTGAAAATAACAGCGGAGGTCATATCACGTAAATAATATTTAACTCGACTATCGTCAATGGTGAATAAAAGACAGATATAATTATTTATACCCCCTTCCCTCCCGATAGCTATCGGGATTCCCCCAAGGGGGCAGGAGCTAAGCTTCCCGCTTTGCGGGACGGGAAAGGGGGTTAAGGAGAATAATAATCTCGAACGATTCTTAAGGATTAATGACGCTGATTTAAATAAATTCAAGAATAAACCATCAATTACAAAACGAAATGAACTACTTATCTTTTATCCTTCTTCTGGGACAGCCTGCAGGCGGAGCCGCAGGACAGAGCAATGCCCTTGTCACCTTCATTCCGCTGCTTGCAGTTTTTGTAATCTTCTATTTCTTCATGATCAGACCTCAGATGAAGAAGCAGAAAGAACTTTCGAACTACAGGAACTCGCTTAAGAAGGGTGATAAAGTCATCACAACTGGCGGTATCTATGGCAAGATATATGAAGTTAAGGACAACTTTGTCATGCTTGAAGTAGGAGGTGATCTGAAACTCAAGGTCGACAAGAGCGCCCTGATCCAGGATCCCACGGCTGACAAGGCATAGCCGGCATTTCATTTTAAGTTAGTGCAATGGCTTAATGCCATATTGACAAAAGGCATCTTCCGGAGAAAAGGAAGCGGGAATGACAGGGATGTTGTCGTCTTTGTTTTTTTCCTGCTGCTTTCCTTTGTGTTCTGGTACCTTAATTCCCTTGAGAAGGACGTTGAATACAGCATCAGGTACCCGGTAAGGTATGTTAATCTTCCGGAGGAGAGAGTACTGGCAGATGATCTTCCGCTAAGACTCGAGTTATATCTGAAAGGACCGGGTTATTCAATACTCAAGTTAAAAATGGCAGGAAACAGGTCGCCTGTAATCCTTGATATTTCTTCAATAAATTATCGCAGGGTTCCCGGCAGCAGGGCTCTCAATTACTATGTTGTCACCTCGGGGCTTATCCCAAAGCTCAGAAACCAGCTGCGAACAGAATGCGATATCACTTCGGTCAAACCCGACACTCTGTTCTTTGCATTTGACAGGATAGTCACACGGCAGATAATCGTTGACCCCGATGTAGAGGTCAGCACTGAAAAGCAATACCTGGTAAAGGGAAGCTATCAAATTGAACCTGACACTATTGTGATAACAGGCCCAAAACGCGTACTCGACACTCTGAAGACAGTGACAACAAAACCCATGAAAATGAGAGGGGTGAGAGAGTCGGTCACAAGGAGTATGCCGCTTCTGGTTCCGGAAAAATGCACACTATCGGAAAAGAAGGTGCTTGTAACTGTTTCCGTGGAGCAGTTTACGGAAGCAGAGGTAAAGGTTCCCGTACGGATAATCAATTGTCCTGATTCAATAAACCTCAGGATATTCCCTGATGTGGTTACTGTAAAAGGTCTTGTTGCAATCGGCGATTACAAGAAATTTGAACAGGTCCCGTTTGAAGTGATCCTCGATGCGGCCAAGGCTGACTTGAATTCATCGGAAAAGTTGTCGCTGGATTTTCGTAATATCCCTCCTTTTGTGAGCTCAATGAGAGTATCGCCTCCGAAGGTGGATTTTCTTATAGAAAGGAAGCTGAAATGAAAACCGAAGCGGGCAGAAGCCTCAAGCTTGGAATCACAGGCGGTATCGGCAGCGGAAAGTCGACTGTTTGCAAGGTGTTTGCGGTATTGGGAATTCCCGTATTCTCGGCCGACGATGAGGCAAAGAGGATACAGGAAAACGACAGGGATTTGCAGGACAGGATAAGCACGATTGCCGGAAAGGACCTTTTCCCCGGAGGCAGGCTCGACCGGGCTGAAATGGCAAGGATCATATTTGCTGACAGGGGAATGCTCGAAAAGGTCAACTCGGTGGTTCATCCTGCAGTATTTCATTCATTCGGAGAGTGGCTGAAGAACCGGAATTCGCCCTATTCAATCATGGAAGCCGCCATTCTTTTTGAGAGCGGAGCCTTCAGGATGATGGACAGGATAGCAACGGTTGTCACTCCGTACGAAGAGAGAATTGTCAGACTGGTAGCGGGAAACAGGTTTACAAGGGAACAGATCGTCGATAGGATGAAGAATCAGGCTGACGATGCCTCCAGGCTTCCGGGCTCTGATTTTGTTATATTCAATTCTGAAAACGATATGGTAATCCCGGCTGTACTGGGGATTCATGAGGAAATGATCAAGCTGTACCTTAAGATAAACAAGGAGAAAAATGGGACGACTGGGTAAATGGATAGGAGGAGGCCTGGGATTTGCGATGGGAGGACCTCTGGGGGCCGTGCTTGGTTTCATGATCGGATCAATGGTCGACAACACAACCATCCAGACTTCAACATATACCGGTACACCGCGAAGCACGGCACGGGGTGACTTTGGAATGAGTCTTCTGGTGCTTGTTGCAGCAATGATGAAAGCCGACAACAAGGTCGTTAAGTCAGAGCTTGACTATGTGAAGCAGTTTTTTGTCCGTCAGTTCGGGCAGTCGACGGCTCGTGAAGCCATTCTGACATTGAAGGATATTCTGAATCAGGAGATTCCGGTAAGGGATGTTTGCCTGCAGATCGCCTCAAACATGGATTATTCCTCCAGGCTCCAGCTTCTTCACCTTCTTTTCGGCATTTCAGGAGCCGATGGCAATGTTAATGCCCTCGAAGTGGAAGCCATAGAGAAGATGAGCGGGTATCTTGGTATTTCCTCGTCCGATTTTGCATCTATAAAGAACATGTTTGTTCCTGAGACTGATTCGTCATACAAGATACTGGAGATTAGTCCGGATGCAACCGATGAAGAGGTCAAGAAGGCTTACAGGAAGATGGCGATGCTTTATCATCCCGATAAGGTGAGCCACCTCGGGGAAGAGTTCAGGAAGACGGCTGACGAGAAATTCAAAAAGGTAAATGAAGCTTACAACAGAATAAAAAAGGAGAGAAACATTTCGTAAGGACATAACCCCATTTATTCTTTCTCCCTTTGTACATATCTTGATTATTGAAATTCTTTATTTCTTCAATTCCTGCCATTTTTTACCCCCCAACCCCCCTTAAGCCTTTTTTACCCCCTGCCCCCTAAAGGGGGTTTAAGAACTAATAATGATCGATATGCAATTCAGATTATTATCCACCTATAGATAGTTGACTGTTTTGAGACTAAAGCTAATCCGTACCTCGTAATCTAATTTGTATATCCCTATAAACAGCTGTCATACAGCGATCTGAAGCCCCCCTTTAGGGGGGTGGGGGGGTAGAACGTAAAGTGGAAATGAAGCGATCCAACTTCAAAAAAGATTTATATAAAGATTAGGGTTGGGATGGGGGGTATTAATATCAAAAAAAATAATTTAATCTCTCATTTCAGATATTCAATAAAAAAAAGCTTTTACCCGCATAAGGATTGATGAACATGAGTTAAATTTGCTGCAAAATTCAACCAGATGGTATTAAAGGATATTTTATCGATTTCAGGTGAACCGGGTCTATTTAAATTCATTGCCCAGGGTAAGAATGCAATTATAGTTGAACATGTGGAGACAGGCAAAAGAAGCAGTGCATTCAGTTCGGCAAAAGTAAGCTCTCTTGAGGATATTTCGGTTTTTACGGAAAATGAAGATCTTCCTCTTGGTAAGGTCTTTGACAGGATATTTGAAAAGGAGTCGGGCGGACCAGCCATAGATGCGAGAACAGATGCTGAAAAGCTGAAAGGGTATTTTGAGGAAGTCATTCCCGAATATTCCAGGGACAGGGTTTATCTGAGCGATATAAAGAAAATTATCCTCTGGTATAATCTGCTTCAGAGTAAGGACATGCTTGTGAAAGAGGAGCCTGAAAAAGAACCGGTTAAGGAAGAAAAGCCGGAAGAGGCGGAAAAGCCCGGAGAGGCAGCACCCAAAAAGAAAAAGAGCTCCCCGAAAGCAAAACAGGGATAGCCCGGCGCGCTGGAATTAAACAGGAAACCATGAATTTTGGAGGCAATGAGGTGGTTTATGATTATTCCGGTTCAGGGATAATCATAGTCCCGGTTCCCTATGATGAGACGAGTACATGGATGAAGGGTGCTGACAAGGGTCCTGACGCCGTATTGGAAGCATCTGTCAATCTTGAGTTTTATGACATCGAGACCGGTTCGGAAGCTCATCTCCATGGCATTCATACAATTGAACCCGTGCTGGTGAAAGAGTCGCCGGAGAAACTTGTTGATGCTGTACACAGAAAGGTTTCATTCCTGCTCGGGGAGAATAAGTTTCCCGTGGTGGTGGGAGGGAACCACACCGTGAGCATAGGATCGGCTAAGGCTTTTGCAGGGCATTTCAGAAACCTGTCCATACTTCAGCTCGATGCCCATTCAGACCTCAGGCCGGAATATGAAGGCTCTCCGTTCAATCATGCCTGTGCCATGGCCCGGATGAGGGAATACGCTCCGATTGTGCAGGTAGGAATAAGGAGCATGTCGAAGGAAGAGGTGCCTCTGGCCGATACGGAAAGGATCTTCCCTGCTCATCAGCTTTACGTTGACAAATCAGGATACGGAAAAGCAATTGAATTGCTTTCAGGTGATGTCTATGTAACGATCGATCTCGATGTTCTCGATCCTTCGCTCATGCCGTCGACGGGTACCCCTGAGCCGGGAGGGCCGGAATACCGTGAACTGATGAATTTCCTTAAAGAAGTGGCGGAAAGAAAAAATATTGTTGGTTTTGACGTTGTGGAACTCTGTCCGTCAACGGTCAACAAAGCTCCTGATTTCGTGGCAGCGCGGATTATTTACCAGCTTCTCAGCTACGTGTTCAGCCAGCCCCGCCGTCAAAAGAAATAGACACTGCCGTTCAGTCGTATTTTTTTGAATCTTCCCAGATATCATTCATATCGTCGAGACTCATATCATGCAGCGATTTCCCCTTGACCATAGTTTCCTGCTCAAGATAGTTGAAACGGCGGATGAATTTCCTGTTTGTCTTTTCCAGTGCAGCTTCAGGATCGATTCCGTAGAGCCGGGATGCATTTATAATCGAGAAAAGCAGGTCTCCGAGTTCTGATTCTATACTTTCCGTGTCCCTGTTCTCGGCTTCCACCTTAAGTTCTGAAAGTTCCTCGAGCACCTTGTCCCAGACCTGGGTTCTGTCTTCCCAGTCGAAACCGACACCCCTGACTTTTTCCTGGATCCTGTTGGCTTTCACGATGGCAGGGAGAGACGAAGGTACACCTGACAAAACCGGCTTATAGCCGTTATTTTCAGTAATCTTGAGGTGCTCCCAGTTTCTTTCAACCTCCGAGGCATTCGATACTTCAACCTTTCCAAACACATGAGGATGCCTGTAAATGAGTTTTTCATTTATTCCTTCGAGAACATCGGCCATAGTGAAGAGATTCTTCTCGGAACCAATCTTTGCATAGAACACCAGATGAAGCATTATGTCGCCCAGTTCTTTTTTGATTCCTTCATCATCGCCCGAAATAACAGCATCTGCAAGTTCATAGGTCTCCTCAATGGTAAGCTTGCGGAGGCTTTCATTTGTCTGCTTCATGTCCCAGGGGCATTTCAGTCTTAATTCATCAATAATTTCCAGGAGCCTTGAGAACTCCTTGCAGCTTCTTTCCTTGTCAGTCATTTTAAAGTGATTAGAACAAACGGTTTGCAGGCGGGGTTTTGCCGGAGGTATCAATCCTTACGGAGGAACCTGTTTCAATGCTCAGCAATTCCGATACATTGGCGCCATTAATTGCAATTTCAAGAAGATCAAGAGAATTGAATCTGGCAACCAGATCGCCTACCGGCACATCACTGTATGTGCGGGAGATTGTGTCGGTGTAGTTCAGGTTGCTCACTATATATATTCTGAAATCCTTGTTTTCAAATACCCTGTAAAATATCTCCCTGGTAATGTTTGAAATGGCGTTGCCGTACGAATCAATAAAGATTACGCTGCCTATAATGACATCCTCATCGATTGTAGCTCTGAGAGGCAGGGTCTCACTGATCTTATTCAACGGAGTGCCAAGTTCTGAAGGTAATTTCCCTGAGACAAGACCTGCTGCCGTCCGGGCGAATATTTCAAGTTCATCGGTCGATCCGTTATTGTCAATGCTTATTATCTCATCGGGTTCTGCATTGAGGATAAGGCTGAAGATACCGTTGTCGGTTCCAATGAAAAAATGCCCTCTCGATTTCACTATCAGATGTGAAGCTCCCTTCTGTGATTCCGAAAGGATACATATCAAGTGGACTGAACCTGCCGGATAATTCATGAAAGTGTTCCGGATTATGAATGATCCGTGCGATATGTTGAAGGGAGAGATATTCGATGCGTTTTCAATTATTGGAGTACCCGGGCACAATGAGCAAAGCTTTCCCCTGATTATTCCGTTGTAAATATCATCAGGCCTCCATTCAGTTGTAAGGGTGATTACCGTCATAGGGGAAAAAACTTAGGACAAAGATAATCTTCTAAAGAAAAATTACGCTTACTTTGTAAAGTTCAAACGATCTTTTTATAGATTACATGGGGCTTAAGTGTTTCCTTAAAGAGAATTGAAGAATTTTTAAATTTTCAATGACAGAGCTGGTAATATTCCTTGAAGATATAGATCCTGTAATTTTTTATGGTGCTAACAATTCTCTGCTTGACAGAATCCGCGGGTTCTTTCCCAAGATAAAGATAATTGCAAGGGGGAATGAGCTTAAGTGCATGGGTGAGGAAGGGGAGATTGCAATTTTTGCCGAGCGGTTCAATGAGATATTGGAATATTACCGTAAATACAACCGTCTCGACGAGGAAGATATTGAAAAGTACTTTTTTGATGCCGGCCACATGAAGTCAGCCTCGGAAGGTCAGTTTGAAGAGGTCATAGTATTCGGCACCAGCGGAAAGCCAATAAGGGCCAGAACCGTCAATCAGGTAAGTCTGGTTAATGATTACAAGGTTAACGACCTTATCATTGCTGAGGGCCCGGCAGGCACCGGCAAGACGTATACCTCCATAGCTCTGGCTGTGAAAGCACTTAAGGAGAGGGAGGTAAAGAAGATTGTACTGGCCCGGCCTGCAGTTGAAGCCGGCGAAAGGCTGGGCTTTTTGCCGGGAGACATGAAGGAGAAACTTGATCCCTATCTCCAGCCCCTTTATGATGCCCTGCATGATATGATCCCATTCAAAAAGCTTGAGACTCTGATGGAGGACGGGACAATTCAGATCGCACCTCTTGCTTTCATGAGGGGGAGAACGCTAGAGAACGCTTTCGTCATTCTCGATGAAGCCCAGAATGCCACTGTGAGCCAGCTGAAGATGTTTCTCACAAGGATGGGAGTCAGTTCCAAATTCATTATGACAGGCGACACTACCCAGATCGACCTTCCCAAGCGGTCAGAGTCAGGGCTTCTTCAGGCAATAAGAATACTTTCCGGCATTGAAGGCGTTTCAATTATAAGGTTTGACGAACGGGATATAGTCAGGCATAAGCTGGTAAGGCATATTGTCAGGGCTTATGAGAAGGATGAGAATGAAAGCCGGACAAATGGCAATTAATAAAACCAGACAGATAATTGCATTTATAACCAGATAAGTTGTATGGAAAAAACACTGATGCGGTCAGACTTCAGGTTTCCCGGACAGAAGGGAGTGTATCACGGTAAGGTTCGGGATGTGTATAATATTGATGATCGTTACCTTCTGATGGTGGTTTCTGACAGGATATCGGCATTTGATGTTGTTCTTCCGAAAGGTATTCCCTACAAGGGACAAGTGCTGAACCAGATTGCAGACAAGTTCCTGGATGCCACGAACGACATAGTTCCCAACTGGAAGATTTCTGCCCCTGATCCGGCAGTGACCATTGGGCACATCTGCAAACCTTATCCGGTCGAAATGATAGTAAGGGCTTACCTTACTGGCAATCTGTGGCGGGCATACAGGGATGGACTCAGGGAGATAAACGGGGTGAGACTGCCGGAAGGCATGAAAGAGCATCAGAAGTTTAAGGAGCCGATCCTTACTCCAACTACAAAAGCGGAACAGGGTTTGCACGACGAAGACATCTCCTCGAAGGAAATAATTGAGCAGAAGCTTGTTCCGGCGGACGAATACCGGCTCATAGCGGATTACTCCATAGAGATCTTTAAGAGAGGTTCTGAAATTGCAGCCTCTCATGGTCTGATTCTTGTAGATACCAAATATGAATTTGGAAACAAGGATGGTGTCATTATGCTGATTGATGAAATAAACACACCCGATTCGTCGCGATACTTTTATGCCGCTGGTTACCAGGAGCGTTTTGACAAGGGACTGCAGCAAAAACAGCTGTCGAAGGAGTTCGTCAGGGAGTGGCTTATGGAAAACGGTTTCCAGGGGAAAAAGGGTCAGCAGGTACCAGATATGCCGGATGAATTCGTCAGCCGGATTTCAGAAAGGTATATCGAACTTTATGAAAAAATCACAGGGGAAATGTTTGTGAGACATGATATTTCAGACATCAGGACCAGAATCGAAAACAATTGCCTGAATTTTCTGAAAACACTTTAAAGATTATTATGAATATTTTGAAAAAGTTTAAATCTCTGGCGGTTTTCCTGGCGTTACTTCTGTTTGCTGCAGCATCGTCCAATGCACAGGTGAGGGTTGACAGATCGGGAGACAAGGTTGTAATCGCAGGTGTAACCTACTACATACATACTGTAAAAAAGGGGGAAACCTTATATTCAGTTTCGAAGGCATACGGAGTGAATACACAGGATCTTATCAGGGTGAATCCGACTGCAGGCGAAGGTCTCAGGGAAGGTCAGAGCTTAAGGATTCCTGAAAGGCTTGTCGGCAGCGAGCCTGCAGCAGCTGCTCCTGTGGTTGTTCAGAGGCCCAGAAATGAAAATCTGTACATCTATCATAAACTTCAGGCCGGTGAGACGATTTACCGCTTATCAAATGTTTACGGGGTTACTGAAGATGACATTGTTAGAAGCAATCCGGGCATTGATATAAGCAAACTGCCTCTGGGATATGAAATAGCCATCCCCAGGCCGAAGCCTGCCGGTGAAAAGGCTGAACCAGTTTATCAGAAGCCGCAGCCAGTTATACAAAGGAATGAATCAGCGCAGATAAAGGAAAAGCCGCAGGCCGGAAGGTCTGTGGGTACCACTCAGCAGGATAGGCCTTTCTATCATAAAGTAGTCAGGGGAGAGACGTTGTCGTCGATATCCCGGAAATATGGAGTTACCTTAAGGAATCTCAGAAAAGAGAACAGGGATATCGGATTTCCGCAGGTGGGGGATTCTCTCAGGATACCCGGGATGAGGGTAAATGTACCAGTAGTTCAGGTAACCGAAATCGAGGCTGACACATTGGAAGTACCGGAAGAATTGCCTGACACCATTGCAAAGCCCTCTGAATTGACACCGGTAACAAGTCTCACAGGCACCTATGATGTGGCTGTAATGCTGCCCTTTCACCTGTGGGAAAACTCAAGGAGGTATGAGATCGATTCGTCGCGGGTTGTAGCAGGCAAGAGAGTGTACAGGGAAATGACCCGTCCTGACGACTGGATCTATCCCCGAAGCCTGGGTTTCGTGGAAATGTATGAGGGCATCCTGCTGGCAGCCGACACTCTGAGATCGCTGGGTCTGAATATCAATATTCATGCATTTGATGTGAAGATCGATACTATGGAAGCAGTCAGGCTTATACGATCGGGCAGGCTGGATAACATGGATCTGATTATCGGTCCGGTATATTCAGAGAATCTTGCTGTTGTTGCATCATATGCCGGGAAGCTGGGAATTCCGGTGGTTTCTCCTGTTCAGCTGGAAAAAAACTACATGCTTGAAAACAATCCCTTCCTGTTTCTTTCCGGCTCATCCATTGATGTGGCTCAATACAATCTGGCGAGGAAGATGCAGGACTATGCCGGCTGTAATTTTGTTATCATCCATTCAGGTGCAGAAGAGGAGATGCAGGGTGCGGAAAGATTAAAAAATCTGATTACCCGACAGCTGGAGCAAAACATGTTTCCGGAGGAGATAAGAATAAGAAACATGGTTTTTTACAGCAGGTCGGTGTACGGAAATGATTCGATAAACAGACTAGCAAATTCACTGTCGGACACAAACGGGAATGTCATAATCATTGCTTCAGAAGAAGCTCCCGTGATGAGCGAGACAATAACAAATATTCACGGCCTCTCGAGGAAATTCCAGCTGGATGTTTTCGGATACCCCGGTATGAGATACCTTGATAATCTCGATCACAGGATATGCTTCGATCTTGGCCTGCTTATCTATTCACCCTACTGGATAGATTTCAGGCAGCCGGATGTAATCCGTTTCAATTCCGTATTCCGTAAGAAGTTTCTTACGGAGCCTCCTGAGATCAGCTATGCCTGGCAGGGTTATGATATTCTCTACTATTTCCTTTCCGGCATGTCAATTCATGGCAGGGAATCCTTCATCTCTCATCCGCAGATTCATAATCCCGATCTGCTTCATACTGAATTCGATTTCAGAAGAAGCAATCCCGGCAGTGGATTTGAAAATCAAAAGTTATACCTTGTAAGATATTCAAATAACTACGAGCTGGAGCTTGTTGAGGATGATATTCAGAATATTTATAACGTCGAATAACTTCAATTTGCAGCATCCGGATTTGAAAGAAATTCCGAATGTTAATAAAAATTAACAAAGCGGGAATATTGTTGTCCTTTTAATTGTCTATAAGACGTATGATCAAAGAATCGTACAGGCAGAAGAGCGATGGGGAACTGGTGAAATCTTCACTTGAGGGCGACAAACAAGCTTTCGGAGAGATAGTTACCAGGTATCAGGGAATGGTTGCGAGAACGGTTAAGGGCATGCTTGGCGATTCGGTGTTCTCTGAAGACATAGGGCAGGATGTTTTTGTTAAGCTGTTCTATTCACTTCCGGATTTCAGGGGAGAGGCAAAGCTATCTACCTATATACAGAAGATAGCTGTCAATTTGACCCTGAACGAGATAAAGAGACGAAAACGGTTCTTTTCCACGTTCTCTCAGAGAGGGAACAATGAAATGTACGAATTTGAGGTTGCCGACCATGATACGGAGGAAAAAAAGGAAGCGCAGGAACTTGTTGGCAAGGCTCTAATGAATCTGGATCCGAAATTCCGGGTAATTGTGGCCATGAGGATGCTGCAGGGTTACTCGACAAAAGAGACCGCCGAAATTCTGGATCTGCCTCTCGGAACAGTCCTTTCAAGGCTGTCGAGGGCACAGGAACAGATGAAGGATATTCTGAAAAAATTGTAAGTGAAATGAAAATATCTGAGTTAAAAGAATTGGTGATCAGATCGCTCGACAGGGACAGCGATCCTGCACAGGCTTCCCGGAAGCTTGAGGAAGCCGGGGTAAGCTACAGGTTCAGTGAAGGATTTCAGGATAAGATTCTTGAGAGACTTGCTGCAGCAGGCAATCCCGTAGTAAGGGAAATAGAGTCGGTAAGAAACCTGAATAATGTTTTCTACCGCATAGCCCTTTCCGGAGTTGCTGCAATAGTTATATTACTGATCTCGATCTTCATGGTGCAGGGATCCCTTTCCGTTGACTCCTTCCTGGGGCTCGGTACCGGATCTGATGAAAGCCTTTTGTATCTTCTTACAGGAAACTGAGAGGTCATGAGAACAAGACAAATATTATTTGCCATAATAATTCTGCTGATAGGTTTTGTTATCGGGATGCTGACATCTGCCCAGCTGAGGCTGAACAGGCTCAAACCGGTGCGTATGTATTTCTCCGAGGAACGTTTTCGCGAGGGTTTCTACAGAACCATACAGCCCGACGAAGCACAGAAGGCTAAGATTGACCTTATTCTTGATAAATACGCCAGGATAAACAGCGAGACACAGAGCAACTTCAGAAAAGAGCTTGATTCCAATATCAAGGCTATGAGGAAGGAGCTCGATTCAAATCTTACAAAGGAACAGCTTGCCCGTCTGAAGGAGATGGATGAGAAGCGCCAGGAAATGATGAAGCAGGAGAGGATAAGAAGGGAGAGTGACACAACCAGGTTCCGTGACGACAGAAGATATCCCGGCAGGGGACCGGGACAAGGCGATGAGCCGCCTTCTCAGTATCCTCACAGGCGGGACAGTGCTGATTACCCGACAGAAAATAACAGGTAGTCGAGAAGTATCGGAAGATCATCAGGGTTTACTCCGAGTGAAAGGAGCAGAGCCCGGTCATCCTCGAGGATCGTCGTGAATTCTTCCTTCGAAATCTGACCACTGTTAATACCAAGTCTGTAAAAATCAACGGCTTCTTTCTTCTTTCCCTGACATAATGCCAGATGCCCCTTGTTTATAAAATCGTGGGCGTTCAGCTTGCCGGTTGAAAGGCGTTCATAGTACTTTTCTGAATCGGCAAAGCGGCCAAGGGCAAAATAACAGAAAGCAATGGGCCTAAGAATTTTAAGGTTTCCCGGATCGTTGTATTCAACCCTGAAGTAATACTTCAGTGCGGTTTCATAATCGCGCAGATCGAGATAACAATGACCGGTCATAATTGCAGTATGCATATCATCCGGATTCATTACACCTGCCTGGAGATAATTGTCGAGAGCTTCCTCCGTTCTGCCGAGACGCCTCAGGCATAGGCCTATCTTCTTGAGAGTCCAGGCCTTTCTTTCAATTAGTTCTGCTCTCTGATAGAATTTGAGGGCTTCACCGACTTCATCCTCCTGCTGATAACAGAATGCTATCTTTTCATAAAGCTGTGAATCGTCAGGGTCCGATTTTGCAAGCCTGAGGAATATGTCGAGCGCATCCGAAAAATAATTCTTGCTGAAAAAATACTCGGCAAGGCCGGCTTCCGCTTCGGGAGAAGTACATGCTATTGTGAAAAATTCCGAGTTGTATATATCGAGCTTCCCTGAGAAGAGATCCTCGAATTCCTTTTTGTAAGGGGAGAGTTTGAAAAACCTGTATATATCCTGAAGGTACTGGGTCACATTGGTTCGGAAAACTTTGTAGGGATCGGTTCCGGCATCTTCCCCTCCGAGTTCCCTCAACCCGTCGAGTTCCATCCTGAATACCTTGAGCATCATTGTTTTCTGTGATGACGGGAGATATTTCAGGTTAAGAAGGAGTGAGTACTTGTCAGAATTGCAGATGAAAGGAGTCTTGTCGAGTGCTTCTGCAAGCTCGTTTGTGCCGGGTCCCAGTATCTCGTCGTGGTAAATCTCATTAATAATATCGTGATCGGGATAGAAAGGGACAAACCAGTTGTGGAAATCCTTGAAGAAGTCGAAATGCTTGAGGTTTGCAAATGCCGACATATATACATCGGCGCCCTCCATCTGAAGGTTTGTAAGCTCTTCCATCGTTTTGAAGATCTCTTCGGAGTCGCCGAACATCTCTGACCAGTCGGGATTCTTTTCCCCGTATTTGTCTTTGGGAAGGATGTCATCAAGATCAAGTTTTTCCTCTATCCTTGGTTTGAGTTTTGCCACCCTGGGAAGTATTTCATCGTGAAGCTTTTTGCTGAGATTTTCTGTCTCCCTCGACCTGATCGTCTGAAGGACAATTATTCTGCAGTGCTCACTGAAACTTCTCTTTTCACTCAGGGTCCTGATCTTGTCAATAATTTCGGGATATAGCAGTATCCGCGAATTGTAGTAATGAAGATTCAGAATAAGTCCGGCAAGGGCTCTTTCCGTGACCTGGACAGTTTCGGTCTCGTAGAACCGGATCAGGTTCATAAGTTTGTTTGTCTGGAAAGTCCTTAATGAACTGAGAGTTATGGCGCTGATGAAAATTGAGGTTTCGTGCCACCTGAATTTCCCGGAATTCATTATAATATTTATCAGGCTCTCTTCTGCTTCTCCATAGTAATCGGTCAGCCACAGATGGTTGAAAATTTTCCTGATAAGCTCCCTGTGCTTGATGGCCAGTTCCGATTCAGGATCAGGATTTATCTCGTTGCTGAGCTTTAGCCACTCGTCAAGTTCAGATTTGAACATCAGGTCGTCAACGGTTTCAACGAGGGTTTTTCCTGAAAGCTTCTGTTCTTTCATGGTTTGCTGCATCACCCAGTAGGTGTGCCAGCCGGAATAGTGTGACAATATGTCCTGTCTGAGGCGGTCGGCGAGACTAAGAATTGACTGGATGAGTTTCAGATGCACCCTGTTCCGCTCCGGATCATTTATTCCCTCTATTGTATACGTGAGCATGTTCCTGTAGGTCATGACGATGTTGTTATATTCGTCACGAAGATCGCCAAGAGACGACACCTGGATCATATCCTGCAGTATGTCAAGGCTTTGCTTGACTTTCTTTTCGGACACAAGCTTACATATCTGCTTATGCTGCACTATGACTTTTATAGTATTCACAACCTGAGGATTTTATCAAATATTTCTGCGGATCTGGCAGTCCCGCTGATTTAATCACTGCAACAATCAGACCGTTACCCGCTTTGCCCTGAAAAGTGAAGGAAAATCCGCGATCCATGACAAAATTTCGGTTTTTGTCTTGGGGGTATTTAATCAGAAGTTGAAGCCGATGCTGATGAATCCCTTCAGTTGGCTGAAATAGCGTTCTGTGCTGCTGAAGCCATGCATTAAGCCAATTCTGGAGGGTCCGATCACCGACATGTATCCCAGACTCAATCCGTAACCGCCAAAGACAGTATAGTCTTCTCCGCTTGAGGGTTCCTTGGCAAGGGCAAAGGATGTCAGGAAGCCTGCGTGAATATCCCTGTGGATTTCCCAGTCGGTATCGAACCTGATGCCTGCAAACTGGCTGACCTGGATCTCTCCCGGATGAAATCCGGTCAGGGGAACTGACTTTGGCAGCGGGCTCTCAAATCCCCCGGCAAAGTAATAGTTATGAGGAGATATTGACGAATCAGCCGTGTAGGTCAGCATTACATCTGCACCGATTGTGAATGTTACCTTTCTTCCCGACGAAGCATACTGTCTGATACTTCCGCTTGCTGACCATAAGCGGTTAAATCTGAAATCGCCGGGCTGGCCGGCAGTAAATACGTTCTTGAAATTGTCCCTTATCGTTTTGCCATTTTGAAGTTTTGATACATTCAACGAAAGCTGAAAGATTGTTCCGCTGTTGGGAAAATGCTTTGTATCGAGAGTGTTAAGCTGATTCTGGAATCCAGCATTTAACGAATTGAAAGTTATCCTTTTCACCGATTCGTCGGTGATGAAGTCAGGGGAAAAGCTTGTATTTTCGAGATTTACAGAGAGACTCATGAAATGGTTAAGTCCCGATCTTTTATTCAGACTGATTCCACCGTTATTGGTTCGCATGGTGTATTCTCCGGTTTCACCCTGAAGTTCCATCACAGGGATCATCGAATTGTCAGTATTAAATGAAGCGGAAAGTCCGAAACTCTGGTTTCTGTCGATGAACTGCGTTGAGTTGATCCTGAAGCGGTAGTACTTACCGATATAGGCATCAATATCGAGCATCGACCTGGGTAAGAGAAGGTTTTTGACCGACATGTTAAGCAGGATTCCGGCTGTCAGGTTGTTGTCGTAATGAAGTGATCCGTAGAGCATTGCCTGGGGTTTTTCCTGACATTCTATAACGAGTTTAAGTGAATCATTACCCGGAACCACGCGATACTTTACTTTGTCGAACCATGACCGTCCATAGAGGAGGTCGATCTTGTCGCCGAGCATTTCACTGGTTACCTCCTGTCCCGGTAGTATGTCGAGGACTCCCAGGATCTGGTCATCTGGTATCAGTTCATTTCCGGTCACTTCAATCATGTCGAATTCAAAGGTTTTTCTATTGAGGAGTGATGCAACAGGCTTTTGCGGCCCCAGTCTGTTCAGGGAATCAGCGAGCTTCCTGAATTTTTCCCTGAATGGCACGGCTGCAAGGTATCCCCTGTATATTATTGAATCGGAATTTGTAAATACAGTGGAAGAGAAATCCTTGACATCCGGTTCGATGAGAATGTCGATGAGTTTCTTCTGCCGGGTATAGTCATTTATTGAATTGAAGAAGCCCAGTTGTTTAAGAACGCCTGTAACCGACTGAAGTTCCTGTTCGTTATAGCGGTGAAAGCCAGTATATGAACCGATTACTATATCGGCTCCCATCTCTCTCAGTTCCGAAACGGCAATGTTTCTTACAAATCCCCCGTCGATGAGTATTGCTGTGTCGATTTTTATAGGGGTGAATACGGAGGGAACAGCCATACTGGCTCTGATGGCATCTGCAAGATAACCGGTTTTTAGCACCACCTTACCGGTTGATACCAGATCGGTACCGATGCAGAGGAAGGGTACAGGCAGTTTTGAGAAATCATTTATGTCGGCAGCCGGCCAGGTAAAATGACTTAATGCCTTTTCTATCTGCTGTCCGTTTATCAGGCCTGAAGGCAGTTTTACTTTCCTCGATAATATGGGAAGGGCCAGGATACTGTTGTTGAAATATCTCTTCTCAGTGAAGATTACCCTGTTTTCGGGAACATTGTTTGAAAGGATGAGGCTCCAGTCGGTGGTACGGAACAAAAGCTGCATAGTGTCGGCGCTGTACCCGATAGAATAGAGCGACCCTACAATGCTGCCCATGCTAACCCCGGTTATGTAGTCAGGCCTCAGTCCGGCCTCTTCCATCACCTTAAGCACCCCCACATGAGCCATGCCGAGCGCCCCGCCTCCGCTGAGAGCCAGACCTATCTCAGGCCGGGCATTAACCGACTTCTGGCCGGCAATAAACCTGGTACCTCCGGAGAAAAGAATCAGAAGAGTCAGAATCAAAACTCTCTTTCCCCGCAACCATGTGAAAATCAATACCATATTTAAGAATACTGGCAGAATTGTATTTTGCCTGCTATGTAACGGCAAGAGTAGGCAAGATACTAATTTTGTGTAATTTTACCTCGTGAATTCTTCAATAAAGACAGGAAATAGATTTCTGCCCGCCAGCGTAAAAGAGATTGAGTCGCTTGGATGGGACCAGCCTGATGTAATTATCTTCAGCGGGGATGCTTATGTGGACCATCCTTCCTTCGGCACTGCGGTCATTGGAAGAGTACTGGAGTCGGAGGGCCTCAGGGTTGCGATAGTACCCCAGCCAAACTGGAGGGACGATCTGCGTGATTTCCGCAAGATGGGCCCGCCCAGGTATTTCTTCGGGGTTACAGCGGGAAATATGGATTCGATGGTGAACCATTACACCGCCGCCCGGCGCCTCCGGTCGGACGATGCCTATACCCCAGGAGGCAAGGCGGGCTTCAGGCCAGACTATCCCACGATAGTGTATACCAGAATCCTGAAAAAACTATTTCCTGACATCCCGGTTGTTGCAGGAGGAATTGAAGCTTCAATGCGTCGCCTGGCACATTATGACTACTGGCAGGACAGGGTTGATCCGTCGATTCTTATTACCAGCGGGGCCGACATGATAATCTATGGAATGGGAGAACAACCTCTCAGGGAGATGGTGAGGCTGCTGCAGAAGGGAGTTCCGTTTTCTTCGCTTACCACAATTCCGCAAACAGTAATTGCACTGGATAAAAAGACGGAGCTTCCTGTTAACAGGAACTGGAAGGATATCACTCTTGAACCTTTTGAAAAATCGCGCAGTGATAAAAAAATATTCGCATCCAATTTTGTGCTTTTTGAAAAGGAGTCACACAGGATAACTGCATCGAGGCTGATTGAACCATCAGGTGAATTCAATGTACTGGTAAACCCGCCCTTTCCGCCGATGAATGAGGCAGAAGCAGACCTGACATACGACCTTCCCTACACTTATATGCCCCATCCCAGGTACAGGGACAAGGGAACGATACCCGCGTATGAAATGATAAAATTCTCGGTGAATATCCACAGGGGTTGTTTCGGAGGCTGCAGTTTCTGCGCCATTGCTGCGCACCAGGGCAAGCAGATTGTTAGGAGATCGGAGGGTTCCATCCTTGCTGAGGTTGAAAAGCTGAAGGGCATGCCCGATTTCAAGGGGTATTTTTCAGACCTGGGGGGCCCCTCTGCAAACATGTTCAACATGAAGGGCCGCGACCGGGATGTTTGCCTGAAATGTTCCCGTCCTTCCTGTGTCTGGCCAAAGGTTTGTGCCAATCTCGATACTGATCACACGGAACTGACTGAACTGTACCGGAAAGTGGACAGAATGACGGGAGTGAAGAAAGCGTTTATCGGGAGCGGGATAAGATATGATCTTCTTTTTTCCGAATGGAACGGCAATGCCGGCAGGGGAGAGAAGGAGT
>CAYQRF010000015.1:23778-28294 GCA_964419775.1 uncultured Rikenellaceae bacterium | reverse complement strand
CAAGGTTTGTGAACAATCTTATGTATAGTGGTAAAAAGAATCTTGCTTTTAAAATCTTCTACGATTCTCTCGACATAATAGCCGATAAATTCCAGAATGAAGGAAAGACTCCGCTCGAAATCTTCAGGCAGGCTCTCGAGAATGTCACTCCCCAGGTCGAGGTGAAAGCCCGCAGGGTTGGGGGTGCCACATTCCAGGTTCCCATGGAGATTCGGTCCGACAGGAAGGTAAGCATAAGCATGAAGAACATGATTTCCTTTGCCCGCAAGAGAACAGGCCATTCAATGGCAGAAAGGCTTGCTGCAGAACTGATGGCAGCCTACAAGCTCGAGGGCGGTGCTTACAAAAAGAAAGAAGATACTCACCGTATGGCTGAAGCCAACAAGGCATTCGCCCATTTCAGGTTTTAAATAATATTACGAGGGAATACCCAAACCAGATGAACCCCAACCTGAAATATACCAGAAACATCGGAATAATGGCCCATATTGATGCCGGTAAAACGACAACGACAGAGCGTATTCTGTTTTATACCGGCCGGACACACAGGATGGGTGAGGTGCATGACGGTAATGCACAGATGGACTGGATGATTCAGGAGCAGGAAAGAGGAATAACAATCACCTCGGCTGCCACCACAGCCTTCTGGAAATACAGGGATGAGGACTATAAGATAAACATAATAGATACTCCGGGTCACGTTGATTTCACTGTTGAGGTCGAGCGTTCACTCAGAATCCTTGACGGCGCAGTTGCAGTATTTTGTGCAGTCGGCGGCGTTGAACCGCAGTCGGAGACTGTTTGGAGGCAGGCAAACAAATACAATGTTCCCAGGATTGCTTTTATAAACAAGATGGACAGGACGGGCGCTGACTTTTTCAGCGTCGTCAGCGAGATAGATGAAAAGCTTGGGGCCAACCCGATACCGGTTCATATTCCCATAGGAGCTGAAGAAACTTTCAGGGGACTGGTTGACCTCATCACAATGAAGGCAGTGATCTGGGATAACACTGATTCGACCGGTACAAAATATGAAGTAGAAGATATTCCCGCAGATATGCTTGAAGAAGCAGGGGAATGGAGAGCCAAACTGATTGAAGCTGTTGCAAGCGTCGACGATACTTTGCTTGCAAGATATATTGATGACCACGATTCAATAACTGCTGACGAGATAATTGCGGCCCTCAGGGAATCGACGGTGCGCGGACTTGCAGTTCCGGTTCTGTGCGGTTCTGCATTCAAGAACAAGGGTATTCAGAGCATTCTTAATGCAGTTGTTGCTTTCCTTCCGTCACCTGTTGAAGTTGGTTCAGTCAGGGGAATTGACCCCAGGAATGACAGTGAAGTAATAAGAGAACCTGATGATGATGCTCCGTTTTCGGCGCTCGCATTCAAAATTGCAACCGATCCTTTCGTCGGAAGGCTTGTGTTCCTGAGGATTTATTCAGGAGTTTTAAATGCCGGCGACACGGTTCTTAACACCAGGTCGGGCAAAAGGGAAAGGATTAACCGCCTCTTTGAGATGCATGCAAACAAGCAGAATCCGAAAGAGAAGGTCAGCGCAGGAGATATTTGTGCAGGAGTGGGCTTCAAGGACCTCAAGACAGGGGATACCCTTTGTGCAATAAACAAGCCGGTAGTGCTTGAGTCGATGGAATTTCCCGAACCCGTAATCGGTGTTGCGATAGAGCCTAAGACACAGGCCGACATTGACAAGCTTTCGGTGGCTCTCGGAAAACTGGCAGAGGAGGATCCTACATTTCAGGTAAGGATTGATCCCGACAGCGGACAGACAATAATAAACGGCATGGGTGAGCTTCATCTGGAGATACTCATTGACCGTCTCAAGCGTGAATTCAAGGTCGAGTGTAACCAGGGCGTGCCCCAGGTAGCCTATAAGGAGGCGATTACCACTTCGGCTGAATTCAGGGAAATATTCAGGAAACAAACTGGCGGCAGGGGTAAGTTCGCAGATATCTATGCGACACTGATGCCGGCAGAGAACGGATTTAAGGGACTTGAATTTGTTAACGAAATAAAAGGAGGAAACATTCCGAAGGAATTCATTCCGTCGGTTGAGAAGGGATTCCGCGAGGCAATGTCGAACGGACCCCTTGCAGGATTTCCTCTTGAAAATCTTAAAGTAATACTAAGGGACGGTTCGTACCATCCGGTCGACTCAGACGCCCTCGCTTTTGAGATAGCAGCCAAGCAGGCATTCAGGAAATATGCCGGAAAATGCAGTCCGGTGCTCCTGGAACCGATTATGGCAACAGAAGTTATCACACCCGAAGAATATGTCGGCGATGTGATCAGCGATTTCAACAGGAGAAGGGGCAAGGTTGAAGGTATGGAATCGAAAGCAGGCGCAAGGGTTGTAAAAGCAAAAGTACCTCTGGCAGAAAAATTTGGTTATGTCACTGTGCTGCGAACCCTTACTTCCGGCAGAGCTACATCCACGATGGAGTTCTCACATTATGAGGAGGTACCTGCAGAAATAGCAAAGAGAATTGTAGAAATAACCAAAGGAAAAATTCTTTAAAGAAATGAGTCAGAAAATTCGTATCAAACTGAAATCCTATGATCACAACCTGGTGGACAAGTCTGCCGAGAAGATCGTAAAGACAGTGAAATCAACAGGTGCAGTTGTGAGCGGTCCGATTCCGCTTCCCACGCATAAAAAGATCTATACTGTCCTTCGTTCTCCGTTTGTGAACAAAAAGGCCAGGGAGCAGTTCGAGCTTTCGAGCTACAAGAGACTGCTCGATATATACAGCTCAACGCCAAAGACGATTGATGCTCTTATGAAGCTTGAGCTTCCCAGCGGGGTTGAAGTAGAAATAAAAGTGTGAAACCAGTAAAGAAAAAAAGAGATGCAGGGATTAATAGGAAAAAAGATAGGAATGACTTCCGTCTTCGATGAAGCCGGGAAAAATATTCCTTGTACCGTGCTCCAGGCAGGCCCGTGCGTGGTTACTCAGGTAAAAACCATTGAAAAGGACGGGTATTTCGCTGTTCAGCTGGGTTTCGACGAGAAAAAGGAAAAGCATACCACCAAGGCTGAACTGGGCCACTTCAAAAAGGCCGGTACAACTCCGAAAAGGAAGCTTGTCGAGTTCGACGGCTTCGCTGAAGGACAGGTTAAGGAAGGAGAAGTGCTCACCGCCGAACTCTTCAACACAGACAACTGGGTTGACATCCGCGGATGGTCAAAGGGAAAAGGTTTCCAGGGAGTGGTAAAACGTCACGGCTTCGGCGGAGTCGGAGGTCAGACACACGGACAGCACAACAGGGGCAGGGCACCAGGTTCCCTGGGCGCTTCATCGTACCCCTCGAGGGTGCTTCCCGGTATGAGAATGGCCGGCAGGATGGGCGGAGACAAAGTATATGCCGAAAGCAAGAGGGTGATCAGAATTATGCCTGAAAGCAATATATTAATAGTAAAAGGATCAGTTCCGGGTCCAAAAGGTGGTTACGTAATAATTACAAAATGATGGAATTAGCGATACTTAATATCGAAGGCAAGGAGACCGGGAGGAAGGTTGTTCTCAACGACTCGATTTTCGGCATCAAACCTAATGACCATGCCATTTATCTGGATACCAAACAGTTTCTCGCCAATCAGAGGCAGGGAACTCATAAATCCAAGCAGCGTGGTGAAGTGGCCGGCAGTACCAGGAAGATCAAGAAACAGAAGGGTACCGGTACAGCCCGTGCAGGAAGCCTGAAGAACCCACTGTTCCGCGGCGGAGGCAGGGTTTTCGGACCCCAGCCAAGGTTCTACGGGTTCAAGCTGAACAAAAAGATCAAGCAGCTTGCCAGAAAATCAGCACTTTCATATAAGGCATCCGCAAACAATATTATTGTCCTGGAAGACTTCTCTTTTGAGGCTCCCAGGACAAAGGAAATTGTAAGGATGAACCTTAACCTGAATATCGGCAATAAAAAATCGCTGTTTGTTTTACGGGAACAAAATAAAAACATATATTTGTCATCCCGAAATGTACAAGGGGTTGAAGTTGTAACAGCTGATGAATTAAGTACTTACAACATAATGAAAGCTTCAACGATTGTACTTGTGGAGAGCGCAATTGACGTTTTGCAGGGAACTTTTGAAAACATGTAATATTTAAGTGATGAATATTCTGCTTAAACCAATAGTGACGGAAAAAATGACGAAAGACGGCGATAAATTCAATCGCTACGGTTTCGTCGTTGAAAGGTCAGCCAATAAGATTCAGATCAGGAAGGCAGTTGAGGAGCTTTACGGAGTAACTGTTGAGTCGGTAAATACGATCAGATATGGCGGCAAGGTAAAGACCAGGAACACAAAATCGGGTCTTCTTGTTGGCAAGACGGCAGCTATCAAGAAAGCTGTGGTCACCCTGGCTGAAGGAAACAAAATTGATTTCTATAGCAATATTTAGCAACCAGTATGGCAGTCAGAAAATTAAGACCTGTAACACCAGGTCAGAGAAACAAGATCATCAGCGCCTTTGATACAATTACAAAGGAC
>CAYQRF010000015.1:0-23678 GCA_964419775.1 uncultured Rikenellaceae bacterium | reverse complement strand
GCGCCTTTGATACAATTACAAAGGACGCGCCGGAGAAATCCTTGCTTCGACCGCTTAGAAAATCAGGAGGAAGGAACGTTAACGGCAAAAGGACCATGAGGTACATCGGAGGCGGTCACAAACAGATGTACAGGGTCATCGATTTCCTTAGGGATAAAGATGGCATGCAGGCAACAGTGAAGGCAATCGAGTATGACCCCAACAGATCATCGCGTATTGCCCTTGTTGTTTATGAAGATGGCGAGAAAAGGTATATAGTCGCTCCCAACGGACTTAAGGTAGGACAGAACATCGTGTCGGGCAAGGATGCAACTCCCGAGATTGGAAACACAATGTTTCTGAACGATATTCCCCTGGGAACGGTTGTGCACAACATCGAGATGAAACCTGGCAAGGGTGGTGCAATTGCCCGCAGTGCCGGTACATTTGCACAGCTTTCAGCAAGGGAAGGGAAGTATGCTATCATCAAGCTTCCTTCGGGTGAAACCAGGATGGTTCTGACAACCTGCCGTGCAACGATAGGAACTGTTTCGAACTCCGATCATAATCTTGAGAAATCGGGCAAAGCCGGGCGTTCGCGCTGGCAGGGCAGACGTCCGAGAGTAAGAGGTGTTGTGATGAACCCTGTTGATCACCCCATGGGTGGTGGTGAAGGAAGGGCTTCCGGAGGTCACCCCAGATCGCGCAGAGGCATTCCGGCAAAGGGTTTCAAAACCCGCGACAGGAAGAAATATTCTGCAAAGCATATTATTGAAAGAAGGAAAAAATAACTGATATACTATGAGCAGATCAATCAAGAAGGGTCCTTTCATTGAGTTCAAGATGGAAAAAAGGGTCCTTGAAATGAACAAGACACAGAAGAAGTCGGTCCTCAAGACATGGTCGAGAAGATCGGTGATCTCGCCCGACTTTGTCGGACATACCATAGCAGTTCACAACGGAAATAAATTCATCCCTGTTTACATTACGGAGAACATGGTGGGTCACAAGCTTGGAGAGTTTGCTCCCACCCGTACTTTCAGGGGTCACTCTGGTAATAAGTAATGTAAACTGAAAAACATTGAGACATGGGTGCAAGAAAAAGAAACAGCGCAGAGAAGAGAAAAGAAGCTGCAAAAGAGAGGTACCAGGCGGTTCTCAGGAACTGTCCGACCTCACCCCGCAAAATGAGGCTTGTTACAGGGCTTATCAGCGGAATTGAAGTCAACAAGGCTCTCGATATTCTGAAATTCAGTTCTCAGGAGGCATCGCGCAGACTTGAAAAACTTCTGCTTTCTGCTATAGCCAACTGGCAGGCAAAGAATGAGGGTGTAAGGATAGAGGAGAGCAATCTCTATGTCAAGAATGTATTTGTCGATGGCGGCCGTGCAATGAAAAGGCTCCAGACGGCTCCCCAGGGAAGAGCTTACAGGATCAGAAAAAGATCCAATCATGTGACAATGGTGCTCGATAGTTTGAAAAAGGAAGGTGAAAACACATCAAAATAATCCAGATGGGACAAAAAACAAATCCGATAGGTAACAGATTAGGCATCATCAAGGGATGGGATTCGAACTGGTATGGAGGAAAGGATTTTTCCGGAAAACTCGTTGAAGACACCAAAATCAGGGAATATCTGAATGCGCGACTTGCAAAGGCAAGCCTTTCGAAGATAATCATTGAGAGAACCCTCAAGCTCATAACCGTAACTGTAAATACCGCAAGGCCGGGTATCATCATCGGCAAGGGAGGCCAGGAGGTTGACAAGCTTAAGGAAGAACTCAAGAAGATTACCAAGAAAGAGGTTCAGATAAATATCTTCGAGGTGAAGCGCCCGGAACTCGATGCCAATATAGTTGCAAACAATATTGCCCGTCAGCTTGAAGGAAAGATATCATACCGCCGGGCCATAAAGATGTCGATCGCTTCCACAATGAGAATGGGATCCGAAGGTATCAAGGTGGTTATATCAGGTCGTCTGGGCGGTGCCGAAATGGCAAGATCCGAGACCTACAAGGAGGGACGCATTCCCCTTCATACACTGCGCGCCGATATCGACTATGCCCTTGGAGAAGCTCACACCAAGGTAGGGCTGATTGGAATCAAGGTCTGGATATGCAACGGCGAGGTGTACGGAAAGAGAGACCTCAGTCCCAACATCGGGGCCAGAAATGCCAAGAACAAGACCCTGAAAAGGAAGGCAAAGAAGTAAGCTTTAAGAGAGTAGAAAATTTTTTTAAAAGATATTTGAGCCATGTTACAACCGAAGAGGACCAAATACAGAAGAGCGCAGAAAGGAAAAATGAAGGGAAACGCCCAGAGGGGCAATCAGCTTGCTTTCGGATCTTTCGGCATTAAGGCGCTCGAGCAGTGCTGGATTACGGGACGCCAGATTGAAGCTGCCCGCCAGGCTGTCACACGTCATATGAAACGTGAAGGACAGATCTGGATCCGGGTATTTCCCGACAAACCCATCACAAAGAAGCCTGCTGAGGTTCGTATGGGTAAGGGAAAAGGATCACCCGAGGGATTTGTTGTGCCTGTTACACCCGGCAGAATCCTTATCGAGGCTGAAGGCGTACCATATGATATAGCCAGGGAAGCCCTCCGGCTGGCAGCACAGAAGCTTCCGATCACGACAAAATTCATTGTCAGGACCGATTACGTACAGGAATAAAACAAGGAGAAACAGAGATGAAAACTTCAGAAATAAGGGAATTAAGCACGCCGGATCTTATTGAAAGAATAGATACCGAGAAAACCATGCTTGTCCGCATGAAGCTTAATCATGCAATCACCCCTCTGGACAACCCCCAGAAGATGAAAGAGGTAAAAGTTACCATTTCCCGTCTTCTCACCGAACTTCGTTCAAGGGAATTAAAAGAAAAATCGAAAATCTAGTCAGGCAATGGAAAGGAATAACAGAAAGGAACGTATCGGTGTTGTTGTCAGCAACAAGATGGACAAGTCGATCGTGGTTGCCATCAAAAGGAAGGTAAAGCATCCTATATATGGCAAGTTTGTGAACAGGACAAAGAAGCTGATGGCTCACGATGAAGAGAATACGTGCAATATTGGTGACACGGTACGTATCTCCGAAACCAGGCCGTTGAGCAAGAACAAGACATGGAGATTGGTTGAAGTAATTGAAAGAGCTAAGTAGTCATGATACAGCAGGAATCCAGGTTAACAGTAGCCGATAACTCCGGAGCAAAAGAAGTTTTGTGTATCCGGGTGCTTGGCGGCAGCAAGAAAAGATATGCCACCGTTGGCGATACTATTGTTGTCAGCGTCAAGAGCGCGCTTCCTTCGGGCGAAGCAAAAAAGGGAACGGTAAGCAAGGCTGTCGTTGTCAGAACAAAAAAGGAAATCCGCCGTGCCGACGGATCATACATCAGGTTTGATGACAATGCGGTGGTTCTTCTGAGCAACCTGAACGAGGTGAGGGGTACCCGCATCTTCGGCCCGGTGGCAAGGGAACTGCGCGACAAGTATATGAAAATCGTCTCTCTTGCACCTGAAGTACTTTAATTTTTAAACAAAGAGCAATGCAGAAGAAGCTACATATCAAAAAAGGCGATACGGTTGTTGTGATAACCGGCGAGTCGAAAGGACAGAAAGGCCGCGTCCTCGATGTTGACAGGGATAAGAACCGGGCAATAGTCGAAGGCGTCAACACTGTTTCAAAGCACACAAAACCGAATGCCAAGTCGCCCCAGGGCGGTATCCTCAAGAAGGAAGCCCCGATTAACATTTCGAACCTTATGCTTGTTGATCCGGCTTCGGGTAAACCTACCCGGATCGGAAGGAGGCTTAATGATAAAAATAAACTAGTGCGTTATTCAAAAAAATCAGGAGAGGAGATCAAGTAATGTATACACCTGTATTGAAAACCAAATATAAGGAAGAGATAGTCCCCGCCTTAATGAAGGAATTCAGCTACTCAACCGTTATGCAGGTCCCGAGGCTGGAAAAAATAGTTCTTAATCAGGGAGTCGGACAGGCTATTGCAGACAAGAAACTGATTGAGGCCAGTGTTAAGGAGTTAACAGACATTGCCGGACAGAAGGCTGTCCAGACATTTTCCTCAAAGGACATTTCGAACTTCAAGCTCAGGAAGAACATGCCTATCGGCGTGATGGTAACCCTTCGCAAAGACAAGATGTATGAGTTTCTTGAGAGACTTATTTCAGTTGCTTTGCCAAGGATCCGCGACTTCAAGGGGATCAGTGCCAAGCTTGACGGCAGAGGCAATTATACCCTGGGGATCACCGAACAGATTATCTTCCCCGAGATTGACCTTGACAAGGTTACCAAAATCATGGGTTTGCAGATGACTTTTGTCACGACGGCAAACAGCGATGAGGAAGCCCTGTCGCTACTCAGGCATTTCGGATTACCTTTCAAAAACACTAAAAACTGATTATATGGCTAAGGAATCAATGGTAGCCCGCGAAGTAAAACGCGCAAAACTGGCTGAAAAATACGCTGCAAGAAGAGCTAAACTTAAAGCTGAAGGTGATTTTGTAGGTCTGAGCCGTCTGCCCAGGAATTCAAATCCCAACAGGCAGCGCAACAGGTGCAAGCTCACAGGCCGTACAAGAGGATATATGAGGCAGTTCGGAATCAGCAGGATAACATTCAGGGAGATGGCATCCTTCGGTCTTATTCCGGGAGTGAAAAAAGCCAGCTGGTAGAACAGAGAATGAATATTAACTATAAGAAAGAATAGAAGATGACTGATCCCATTGCAGATTTACTGACCAGAATCAGGAATGCCATTATGGCTGGTCATAAGGTTGTTGAAGCTCCGGCATCAAATCTTAAGAAGGAGATTGCCAGGATTCTTTTCGAGAAAGGCTATATCCTGAGCTATAAGGTGGTAGAGGGCGATAACCCGCAGGGTATTCTTAAGATAGCACTTAAGTACAATCCGAGAAGCAAGCAACCCGCCATTAAGAAGATTGAAAGGGCCAGTCGTCCCGGCCTCAGAAAATATACCGGAGCTGACGATTTGCCAAGGGTTCTTAACGGTCTGGGGATTGCTATTATCTCGACCTCCAGGGGTCTTATGACCGATAAGGAGGCAAGGAATGAGAAAGTTGGTGGAGAAGTATTGTGTTACGTATACTAAATAGGAGGATAGTTTAATGTCACGAATAGGAAAATTACCTGTAAGCCTGCCCAAAGGAGTCAGCATTGATGTTGACGACTCCAATGTGATCAGTGTGAAAGGACCTCTTGGAGAGCTGAAGCAGGGCATTGACAAGGATATTAAGGTTGAGGTTGTGAACAATGACATCATCCTTTCACGGCCTTCGGAATCGAAGAGCCACAAATCGCTTCACGGCCTCTCGAGGGCGCTGATTGCAAACATGGTGACCGGTGTTTCACAGGGGTTCAAAAAGGAACTCGAACTGGTGGGCGTCGGTTATCGCGCTGAAGCAAAGGGCCAGATGCTCGAGATGAGCCTTGGATATTCCCACGACATAATTCTTGAGGTTCCTCAGGAGGTAAAGGTAGAAACCAGGACCGAAAGAAGGAGCAATCCTATCATTACCCTGACATGTATGGACAAGCAGCTGATAGGCCACGTTGCCGCAAAAATCAGGTCGCTTCGTCCGCCGGAACCCTACAAGGGAAAAGGTATCAAGTTCGTCGGAGAACAGCTTAGAAGGAAGGCTGGTAAATCAGCTAGTGTATAAAACGGTTAAAAAATAATTGAAATGGCTTTAACCAAACTGGAAAAAAGAAGCAGGATCCGGCTCAGGATCCGGAAAAAAATAAGCGGAACTGCCGAAAGACCGCGTGTGGCAGTATTCCGCAGCAACAAGCAGATCTATGCTCAGGTCATTGATGATAATAATGGCTTAACCCTCCTTTCCGTCAGTTCAAGGGAAAAGGAATTGGCCGGTCAGACAGGTATCAAAAAGACTGAACAGGCTAAACTGGTTGGGAAATCACTTGCCGAAAAATGCAAGGAAAAAGGGATCGAGAATGTGGTTTTCGACAGAAGCGGTTATAAATATCACGGTAGAGTAAAATCATTGGCAGATGCAGCCCGCGAAGGCGGTTTAAAATTCTGATATTATGGGAAACGGAATAAGAAAAGTAAAAACCAGCGATCTCGAGCTCAAGGACAGACTTGTTAGCATACAGAGAGTTACAAAGGTTACAAAAGGGGGGCGCACCTTCAGTTTTTCGGCTATTGTTGTTGTGGGAAATGAAGACGGAATCGTCGGACACGGACTTGGAAAAGCCAGTGAGGTAACCACCGCAATTGCAAAAGGCATTGAGGATGCAAAAAAGAACCTCATCAAGGTACCTGTCCTCCACGGAACCATCCCTCATGAGCAGGTTGCCAAGTTCGGAGGTGCCAAAGTGTTTATCAAACCCGCCACCGAAGGAACCGGAGTAAAGGCCGGAGGTGCAATGCGCGCCGTGCTCGAAAGCGTTGGAGTAAAGAATGTGCTCGCCAAATCGAAGGGTTCTTCCAACCCTCATAACCTTGTAAAGGCAACGTTTGCCGCACTTCTTGAGATGCGCGATGCTGTGGCAGTTGCTGAACGCAGGGGTGTGAAACTGGATAAAGTGTTTAACGGATAGTAATGTAAACCGCAATGGCAAAAATTCGCATAACCCAGGTAAAAAGCAAAAACGGAAAACCCGAAAGGCAGAAGAGGACTCTCGAAGCCCTGGGAATCCACAAGCTTAACCACAGTGTTGAACATGAAGCCACTCCACAGATTCTGGGAATGGTTGAAAAAGTAAGGCACCTGGTTAAAACTGAGAATATTTAGGATATTAACGATATTATAACAACAGTAATGGATCTAAGTAACTTAAAACCTGCGAAGGGTTCGGTAAAGAAAAGCAAACGCCTCGGCCGCGGACAGGGTTCGGGAAAAGGCGGTACCTCCACCAGGGGACACAAGGGAGCCAAGTCACGTTCAGGTTATTCCAAGAAAGTAGGCTTTGAAGGAGGCCAGATGCCTATTCAGAGACGTCTTCCGAAAGGCGGTTTCAAGAATATCTCCAGGGTTGAGTATAAGGCTATCAACCTCAGCACCCTGCAGACCCTCGCCGAGAAGAATAACCTTGAAAAAATAGATTTTGATGTTCTCAGGTCGGCAGGTCTTGTTGCAAAAAACGACCTGGTAAAAATACTCGGCAAAGGAACCCTCGAAAGGAAACTCGAGGTGCATGCCCATGCTTTCAGCAAATCGGCAGAAGAAGCAATAGAAGCTCAGAAGGGTACCGTTGTAAAACTTTAAGTTCATGAGATTCGTTCAGACCATAAGAAACATTTTCAAGATCGAGGATCTTCGGGCAAGATTGATCTATACATTAGCCATTATCGCCTTATACAGGTTTGGCAAGTATGTGACTCTCCCGGGTATCGATCCGTCTCAGCTCGGAGCACTAAAGGCACAGACTTCCCAGGGACTGATGGGGCTTCTTGACATGTTCTCGGGAGGTGCCTTCTCACAGGCATCAGTGTTTGCACTGGGTATTATGCCCTATATCTCTGCCTCAATTGTGGTCCAGCTTCTGGGTATTGTCTTCCCGTATTTCCAGAAACTTCAGAAGGAAGGCGAAAGCGGAAGGAGAAAAATGAACCAGTACACCAGGTATCTTACAGTCGCTATTCTGGTTCTTCAGGCACCGACTTACCTGGTTAACCTTACCGCACAGCTTCCGGCAACCGCATTTGTACTCGCCAACGGATTCTTCTTTAAACTGTCGTCAACAATAATTCTCACCGCAGGCACCATGTTTGTGATGTGGCTCGGCGAGAGAATAACCGACAAGGGTATCGGCAACGGGATTTCACTGATCATTATGATCGGTATCATTGCAAGGCTTCCTCAGAATTTCGTGTTCGAAGCCGGAACAAGGATGAATGGCGCCGGCGGCCCTATCGGACTCATTGTTGAGATAGTCATACTGTTTGTCATTATTCTTGGTACCATTCTTCTGGTTCAGGGGACCAGGAGGGTGCCCGTACAGTATGCCAGACGGATTGTCGGCAACAAGCAGTACGGCGGTGTACGTCAGTATATACCCCTTAAGGTGAACGCTGCAGGTGTTATGCCAATCATATTTGCCCAGGCAATAATGATGCTTCCTATCATAATTGCAGGCTATGCACAGTCCAGCTCGGGATTTGTGGTCGCTTTCTCAAATATGTACGGATTCTGGTATAACCTGGTTACAGCCATACTTATTATTCTTTTTACTTACTTCTATACAGCCATTACCATCAACCCGGTACAGATGGCTGAGGATATGAAGAAGAACGGAGGATTCATACCTGGCATCAAGCCGGGCAGGAAAACGGTTGAGTTTTTCGATACAATCATGTCGAGGATCACATTGCCGGGTTCCATCTTCCTTGCTCTCATTGCAATTCTGCCGGCTATCGCTGTGAAGTTCTCAGTGACACCGCAGTTTGCTCAGTTTTTCGGAGGCACTTCCCTGCTCATTCTTGTGGGGGTAGTGCTTGACACGCTTCAGCAGATAGAAAGTCACCTGCTGATGCGTCATTACGACGGTCTTATGAAATCGGGTCGCGTCAAAGGCCGAACCGGCGGGGCGATGTCGATTTAACAATGTTTAGCGTTCTTTGATGTTGTATTTAAAAAATGATGAAGAGATCGGATTGTTGAGAGAGAGCAATTTACTAGTGTCGAGGACACTTGCAGAAGTTGCTTCATTCATCAAACCGGGCGTAACCACTCTTTATCTTGACAAGATTGCAGAGGATTTTATCCGCGGCAACGGAGGTATTCCGGGTTTCAAGGGATACGGAGGTTTTCCGGCTACACTCTGCACATCAGTCAATGAGGAAGTGGTTCACGGGATCCCTTCATCCTACATCCTCAGGGAGGGCGATATCGTTTCTGTCGATTGCGGAGTCATACTCAACGGCTGGTACGGCGACAGCGCCTACACCTTTGCAGTCGGTGAGATCGACGAATCAGTAAGACGTCTCATGGAATTCACAAGGGAATCGCTTGAGGAAGGTGTAAAGGAAGCAATAGCCGGAAACAGAATCGGCGATGTTTCCCGGGCTGTTCAGAACAAGGCCGAGAGCGGTGGATATTCGGTGGTGAGGGAACTTGTCGGTCATGGAATCGGTAAAAGGCTTCACGAACCGCCTGAAGTTCCGAACTACGGCAGAAAAGGCACAGGACCCAAAATGGAAAAAGGGCTTGTTATTTGCATTGAGCCGATGATCAACCTCGGAAAAAAGGAGACGATCCAGATGAGGGATGGCTGGACAATAAAGACCATCGACGGGAAACCCTCGGCACATTATGAATACGCCGTGGCTGTCGATAAGGGAAGAGCAGATGTGTTAACAACTTTTAAATTTGTAGATGAAGTTTTAAATAAATTGTAATCGTATGTCGAAGCAAGCATCAATCGAACAGGACGGTACTATCATCGAGGCTCTTTCAAATGCAATGTTCAGGGTGGAGCTCGAAAACGGCCATGTTATAACAGCACATATATCCGGAAAGATGAGAATGCATTACATCAAGATCTTACCGGGCGACAAGGTCAAGGTTGAAATGTCACCCTACGACCTGACAAAAGGAAGAATAACATTCAGGTACAAATAAGAAATATTTTAAGATAATGAAAGTAAGAGCATCCGTAAAAAAGCGCAGCGCCGACTGCAAAATAGTAAGGCGTAAGGGGCGCCTGTATGTAATAAGCAAGAAAAATCCCAAGTATAAACAGAGACAGGGATAATTTATTTAATTTTGCAACCTATTTAAGAAAAGTAATATATGGCACGTATTGTTGGTGTTGATTTACCAAGAAACAAAAGAGGAGAAGTCGGCCTTACCTATATCTATGGAGTGGGGAGAAGCATTGCCCAGAAAGTGCTTGATGAAGCAGGCGTTGACAGGAATGCAAAGGTTTCGGACTGGACTGATGATCAGATCAATTCAATCCGCCGGATCCTTAATGAGAATTACAAGCTTGAAGGTGAGCTTCGTTCTGAAACCCAGTTGAATATCAAGCGATTGATGGATATAGGTTGCTACCGTGGAGTCCGTCACAGACTTGGGTTACCGGTCAGGGGACAGAGCACGAAGAACAATGCCAGAACGCGTAAAGGAAGAAAGAAGACTGTTGCTAACAAGAAAAAAGCTACTAAATAAATAGAATATGGCAAAGAAAACCGGAGCACAGAAGAAGCGGATCGTAAAGGTTGAACCAACGGGTCAGGCTCATGTGCATTCATCATTTAACAACATCATCATAAGTCTGACAAACAATTCCGGTCAGGTTATTTCATGGGCGTCAGCCGGTAAGATGGGTTTCAAGGGATCAAAGAAGAACACTCCTTATGCAGCACAGATGGCTTCAGAGGAATGCAGCAAAGTTGCTTATGACCTTGGCCTCAGGAAAGTGAAGGTTTACGTAAAGGGACCAGGATCGGGCCGCGAATCAGCCATCAGGTCGATAAGCAATTCCGGTATTGAGGTAACCGAGATCGTCGATGTCACACCGATGCCTCATAACGGATGCCGCGCACCGGGGAGAAGAAGAGTATAATTTGTGACGAACAGGAAAGTTTTTTTAGTTTTAAAATAATAGCACAATGGCAAGATATACCGGCCCAAAATCAAGAATTGCACGCAAATTCGGAGAACCGATCTATGGACCCGACAAGAATCTCGACAGGAAAAATTTCCCTCCCGGCCAGCATGGGATGAACAAGAAAAGGAAAAAGACCTCGGAATACGGACTTCAGCTCAGGGAAAAGCAAAAGGCCAAGTATACCTACGGAGTTCTTGAAAGACAGTTCCATAAGACATTCGACAAGGCTCAGAGAGCAAAGGGTGTAACAGGAGCAGTCCTCCTTCAGCTTCTCGAGGCTCGTCTCGACAACGTTGTTTACCGTCTGGGTGTTGCTCCTACAAGGGCAGCTGCCCGTCAGCTTGTTTCACACAGGCATATTACAGTTAACGGACTGGTTGTCAACATCCCGTCATATCAGCTGAAACCCGGCGATATTATCGGCGTACGCGAGAAATCAAAATCGCTGGAGACTATAGTTGATTCACTTACAACCAGAAAATATTCAAAGCTTTCATGGCTTGAGTGGGACGATGCACAAATGGCAGGTAAGTTTATGAGTGTACCTGAACGTTCTGATATTCCTGAAGACATTAAGGAACAGTTAATAGTTGAATTGTATTCGAAATAATATTTAAGAAAAGTTCTATGGCCATTTTATCATTCCAGAAGCCCGACAAAGTTATAATGCTGGAAGCCAGCGAGAGGTACGGCAAGTTTGAATTCCGCCCTCTTGAACCAGGCTATGGCATTACTGTGGGTAATGCCCTCAGGAGGATACTTCTGTCTTCCCTTGAAGGTTTTGCCATCACCACGGTGAAATTGGAGGGTATAGACCACGAGTTTTCCACCATAACAGGTGTCATCGAGGATGTTACGGAGATCATCCTGAACCTCAAGCAGGTTCGCTTCAGGCGTACAGTGGAGGATGTTGACCACGAGAAGGCAGTTGTCAAGATCTCAGGCCAGGATGTATTGAAGGCCGGCGCACTGAACAGCGTACTCAGCAGTTTCGAGGTGCTTAATCCCGACCTGGTTATTATGAGAATGGAACCGGACGTTAAGCTCCAGATGGAACTTACAATAAACAAGGGCAGGGGTTATGTGCCGGCTGATGAAAACCAGCCAGCCGACAGCGAATTCGGTCTGATAGCAATCGATTCGATTTTCACCCCGGTCAGGAATGTGAAATATACCGTCGAGAACTACCGTGTTGAACAAAAGACCGACTACGAGAAGCTTCTCCTTGAAATCGACACCGATGGATCGATTCAGCCCAAGGAGGCCCTGAAGGAAGCAGCAAAAATCCTCATTTATCACTTCATGCTGTTCTCGGATGAGAAGATCACCCTCGATTCGGACGACAAGATGGCTAATGAGGAATTTGATGAGGAAGTGCTTCACATGCGCCAGCTGCTTAAGACCAAGCTGGTCGATCTCGACCTGTCGGTCAGGGCACTCAACTGCCTTAAGGCTGCTGAGGTGGAATCACTTGGTGATCTTGTTAAGTTTAACAAGAACGATCTTCTCAAATTCAGGAACTTCGGGAAGAAATCACTCACCGAGCTCGACGAGCTGCTTGATTCCATGAGTCTGTCATTCGGCATGGATGTCAGCAAATACAGGTTAGATAAAGATTAAGTTGAAACAAGGTTAAGAGATAGAGAAATGCGACATCAGAGAGTTATAAATCACCTTGGAAGGACAAGCTCACACCGGAAATCGATGATTTCCAATATGGCTGTTTCGCTCATACTTCACAAGAGGATAACAACCACGACAGCAAAGGCTAAAGTCCTCAAGACATTCGTGGAACCCCTTATTACGAAATCAAAGGAAGACTCAACCCACTCAAGGAGGGTTGTATTCGGATATCTGAAGGATAAAGAGGCTGTAGCCGAACTTTTCAGGGAGATATCACCCAAAATCGCCGACAGGCCGGGAGGATACACCAGACTGCTGAAGACCGGAAACAGGCTTGGCGACAATGCCGATATGTGTATCCTGGAGCTTGTTGATTTCAATGAAGCAATGCAGGGAACCGACGCCGCCAAGCCTAAGGCATCAAGGAGGAGGAGATCCACAAAGAAAACTGCCGGCGACGAAGCAAAGACCGGAAAGACAGCTGCGGCAAAAGCAAAAAAGACAACCAGGGAACCGAAGGAGACGAAAAAATCCGGATCCAAAACGGACGATAAGGAATAGCGGAATATTTTTCAGCGAAGGGGATATAGTCATAACAGACATATCCCTTTTTTTATATATCTTGCAATATTGTTTAATATAAAAATAAATTCCAATGGGACAAATAGTTAGTGTTCATGCACGTGAGATTCTGGATTCCCGGGGAAATCCGACGATTGAAGTAGATGTTCAGACACAGAGTGGTTATCAGGGAAGAGCAGCTGTTCCCTCCGGAGCATCAACGGGGGAAAATGAAGCCCTTGAACTAAGGGACGGCGACAAATCGCGTTACCTCGGGAAAGGCGTTCTCAAAGCTGTTCATAATGTCAATACCGTTATTTCCGAGGAAGTTATCGGAATGGATGTAAGCGACCAGGCCGGCATCGACAGGAAAATGATCGACCTTGACGGTACAAAAACAAAGAGCACCCTGGGTGCAAATGCAATTCTGGGAGTTTCACTCGCAGTGGCAAAAGCAGCAGCATCATATCATGGATTACCCCTTTTCAGATATATCGGCGGATCAAATGCGGTCACTATCCCGGTTCCCATGATGAATATAGTAAACGGCGGTTCTCATTCTGACGCCCCGATTGCATTTCAGGAATTCATGATCAGACCGGTCGGCGCCCCCAATTTCAGGGAAGGCCTCCGCATGGGTGCAGAAGTGTTCCACTCGCTTAAGAAAGTACTTAAGGAGCGCGGATTAAGCACTGCAGTAGGTGACGAGGGAGGATTCGCTCCCAATTTCGACGGAACGGAAGATGCTCTTGAAACAATTCTCAAAGCTATTGAAGCTGCCGGTTACAAACCCGGAAGCGATGTTAAGATTGCCCTCGACTGTGCAGCCTCTGAATTCTATAAGGATGGCATGTACAACTATGCCAAGTTCGAAGGCCCGAAAGGAGCAAGGAGAACATCAAAGGAACAGGTGGACTACCTGGAACAGCTGGTTGGCAAATACCCTATCGACTCCATCGAGGACGGAATGTCGGAGAACGACTGGGACGGATGGAAGCTTATGAATGACAGGCTCGGAAAGAAGATCCAGATTGTTGGCGACGATGTATTCGTTACCAATGTTGATTACCTTAAGAAGGGAATTGAAATGGATTGCGCAAACTCTATCCTCATCAAACTTAATCAGATAGGATCGGTAACAGAGACTCTTAATGCCATCGAAATGGCTCACAGGGCAGGTTGGACAACTGTCATATCCCATCGTTCGGGTGAGACAGAGGACTCAATAATTGCTGATTTTGCAGTTGCTGTCAATTCGGGCCAGATAAAGACCGGATCATGCAGCAGAACCGACAGGATCTGCAAGTACAACCAGCTTCTGAGGATAGAGGAGGCACTGGGTGAACTGGCAGTTTACGGATATAAGAAGTAAAGGAAATCATACTATTCCGATCCCCCTCTGTACTGACGGAGGGGGATTTTTTTTGTATGAATTTCGGGTCCGGATTTGTCTTTGGAATTTGTAAAACGACATTGGTTTTGACATGCAAATAATCTGTTTGTGAATTACATACAACGTTATTAACAATTGTTAATAACTTCTGTTTATATCTCGTGAACAACAACGTGCAGGCACTTCATTGCCATATCATTTTCTTATTTTATATTTGATCTATCAGGTGAGCGATAAAAGACTGCTCAAGTGATGTGGAACAGGAAAAGGCTTCTTAGCTGAAGCACGATCAGGTTCGGTCAGACCTTCGGGACTGCGCATCAGGAGAGCCGAAGCCCTGGCAAATGAACTCCGGTTCAGGATACCAGGCAGATCGATGAAACCGGAAACGTTCTTTCAACGATTCAGTCACAGGGCATCAGGAGAAAACGAGCTTCGGCACGCAATTTTCTGAGCTGATCCGGATCCCTCGGGAAACGGCACCAGCAGCCTGAAGGACACTTCGTCCCGGAAGTCCGATCGCAAGACCGGGCAAAAGGACAGCCGGAAGGTCATGCTGTAACAGGCATTACCCGAAAGCCATGGGTTGAATATCCAGGTCTTGTATCAGGAAATTCAGCCGGTCAAATAACAGTAACCTGACGCCGTATGCGGCTTCGGTTGCAAACGGTGAATGGGAACTACTCCTCGGAATAGTTCCCATTACTGTTTTATAATCCCCTGAACACCTGCCTTACCCGTCACCTCCGCTTTTTACACCTGTCACCTGCCTTTCTTCTGTATCTTTTCGATAACTTTGACTCACTTATTCTGACAAGATGCCATATTCAGGACTTGCTGACTTTATTGCGCGCCTTGAGGAAGCCGGCGAACTTCACCGGATAAAGACCTTTGCTGATCCCGTCCTGGAGATAGCAGAGATGACAGACAGGGTAGTTAAAACCGGTGGAAAAGCCCTCCTTTTTGAAAATAACGGAACCCGTTTCCCCGTCCTGATGAATGCCTTTGGATCGGAGAGGAGGATGTCGATGACCCTCGGGACGGATGATATCTCAGGTACCGGGGAAGATTTGGAGAAGGTATTTACTGCTCTGACCGGCACGGGGGACGGTATTGCCGGCAGAATAAACTCATTGAAAGGATTGCTGAGGATTGCGGGCTATCTTCCTGTGAAAACAGGAAAGAGGGGCAGATGCCAGCAGGTGATTCACAGTAAACCCGATCTCTCAATTTTACCTGTCCTGAAATGCTGGCCTCACGACGGCGGCAGATTCATTACACTGCCTGTGGTCAATACTTATCATCCGCTTACGAAAAAGAAAAATGCCGGGATGTACAGGATGCAGGTGTTCGGGCCCGATACTGCAGGAATGCACTGGCACAGGCATAAGACCGGTGCCAGTCATTATGAGGAGTGGAAGAAGACAGGGAAAAAAATGCCTGTTTCGGTATCACTCGGAGGCGATCCCGTTTATGCCTGGTGTGCAACTGCACCCTTGCCCGAAAATATAGATGAATACATCCTTGCCGGGTTTCTGAGGAAAAAGCGCGTGAAACTCGTGAAATGCCTGACAAACGATATTTATGTCCCGGCCGATGCCGATATTGTCATTGAAGGATTTGTTGATCCAGCTGAGCCCCTGGTTACAGAGGGACCTTTCGGGGATCACACCGGTTTCTACAGCCTTGCTGACCTTTATCCTGTTTTTCATGTCACCTGCATCACCCATGCCAGGGATGCTGTATATCCGGCAACAATAGTCGGGATACCTCCTCATGAGGATGCTTACCTGGCAATGGCTACCGAAAAAATCTTCCTGTCGCCGATGAAGCTGGCCATCCAGCCCGAAATAGTCGATTTCCATATGCCGGAAGCCGGCGTTGCCCATAACCTGGTAATTGTGAAAATCAAAAAGAGCTTTCCGGGCCAGGGAATGAAGGTTATCAGCTCCCTTTCAGGGGCAGGACAGATGATGTTCTCAAAATACATTGTGGTTGTAAGCGGCGATGTTGACATCAGAAATTACAGGGAGATTGCGGCCCATGTTCTTGAGAACACGGTGCCGGAAAGGGATTTTGTGTTTACATCGGGACCAATGGATGTTCTGGATCATTCGTCGGACAGTTTTTCTTTCGGCGGCAAGGCCGGACTGGATGCAACGGTTAAACTGCCTGAAGAAACCGGTGGAATTGCCAGAAGCGACATTAACCAGGAGTCTGCCGCAGATGACCCGTCAGGTATTCTGAGTGTACCTTTCATAAAAGGATTCAGGGAATTTCTGATAAACGGAAGGAATGACCTGCTACTGCTTGGCGCCAATCCTTCGGAAGATCCCGGAAGTGCTGATAAGATTTGCCGGCTCCTGAAGGACAATTACGGCCTGCTGAGGTACAGGCTGGTACTGGTTGTTGATCATGCAGTTGATCTCGATGATCTGTATGTTGTTGCCTGGCAAATACTTGGAAATTCCGATCCGCGGAGGGATCATTGTTTTATAGGGCCTGATTCAGTTCTGATCGACGGAACCATCAAGCTTTATCGCCCGGGCGGATTTCCCAGGCCGTGGCCGAATGTTGTATGTTCCGATAATGCAACAATCGAAAGTGTTGACACGAAGTGGAATGCTCTTGGTTTTGATACGTTTGTTCCTTCCTTCTCCCGGAAATATGAAAGGCTTTTAAGGAATGGAAAGGATACTGCTTCTGTCTGAAAGCAGTAATCAACAGCGCACTGATCAGTTATGGTTCAGCATGGCATTTTGCAGGGAAACTAATTCAGATGTCAGAGCAGCTGGCTTATCTTTTCCACAAGGGCTGAAGGCTGAAAGGGTTTTGAGATATAATCGTCAATCCCGGCCGACAGGCATTTTTCCCTGTCGCCTATCATTGCATTGGCAGTTATTGCAATAATCGGAATATGAATTCCTGAACCATCTTCCATCTCCCGGATTTTTTCAGCTGCCATAATCCCGTCCATGACAGGCATTACTATATCCATAAGGATCAGGTCGTAATTCGCCTCACCGATTTTCTCTATAGCCTCCTTTCCGTTCGAAGCCGTGTCGATGAAGCCGACAAGCGGCTTAAGCGTCAGTAGGGTGATCTTCTGGTTGATAAGATTATCTTCAACGAGGAGGATCCTTGCGTCTTTCATGTCTTTCCGGACCCTTTCCTTTTCCTGCCTGTCGCCGGATTCCGTTTGTCCGGGCATCGGCTGCCGGGCAGTAGGGCTGGCAAACGGCATGCTTACCGTGAGCACCGAGAAATTTTCGCCCTGTTCCTGGCTGTATCTTCCTTTTTTCCGGGCAATCAGCCGGGAGGCAAGCTGGCCATAAGTGCCCTCATGGTCAATGAAGTTTATTTTTCTGTCGGTCTGTATCCTGATGTCAATGTTATTTACATGTTCCGACTGCCTTTCCTTCCTCAGGTTTATTGTGACCTTGGTGGGCATTCCTGATCCCTGGGCTTCAACAGTATTGAAAATATCGAGAAGGATCTGTTTGATTATTATAGGATCGCCGCTGCATTCATATTCGCTGTAATCCTTTCTGCTGAAAATAAAATCGAGGTTTGCCTTATCCTTCTGTTTGAAAAGGTCAATAGTGTTCTGGATCGTGGAAAGCATATTGTATTTTATGGATTTTCGTGATCCGTAGCTGATGTTCCCTGCCGATTCCATTGTTAATTCATTAACAATGGTCACCATGTTATTGGTTGAGGCGACAAAGGTCTCGACCAGTTCCTTTTGTTTTTTCTGCAAATCAGTGTTTAAAAGCAGGTCGGAGATAACTACAAGGTTATTGAGAGGCTCTCTTATCCTGTGTGAAAATCCTGCTATGACATCTTCCTTTTTCTCACTTGAGGATGAGGCTTCTTCAATCGATTCCCTCGCTGTTCTCAGAAGGGTTCCTGATTTGCGGGTTATCAGAATCACCATTGTGGCGCCTGCGATTATAAGTATTCCGGCAAGCAGACGAACACCGAAGGAAATGAGAATTACTGCAAGAATGAGACAGATGAGCGAGATTATTGAATAAGTCTCGATCAGGTTTTTTCGTTTTGCATACTCTTCCTCAGAACAATGAGGCCCGGAATCAGCCGTGCCGTTGCTGTTTATTTCCATAACAAAGTGATAGTTGCATTGCAGAGCTCCAAATATAAAAATAATTGATGATAAATATACATACCATGATATAACGTTCCTTTAGGGGAAAATCTTATTTTTGTTTTTGTGGTATAATTTTTGATCCTTCGGATATAAAATCATCTGCCAATATGAAGACGATAATCCGGGTTTTGCTGATGCTTGCGGTGATTGCTGCCGGCGGAGCTCTTTACCAGGCTGCCGGGCAGGAAAATGAAGGGATGGTGGAGTATACCCCCGACTTCCGCTTCAACGATGGCGTTTATCTGAATTTCGACCAGGTCAAGGCAAACAGCCCGATACCCAAGGCAAAGATTCTGACTTCGACTGACTACAACGACAAGGACTTTTTCAAGAATCTGCTGGAGTCGGAAAAGATCTATTTCTATGACGGCATGGGGATAAGGCAGGAAATTGACAAGTCGGAAATATGGGCTTTTGCCAGGAATGGCATACTGTATGTTCAGGTACAGGGAAATTTCAACAGGATCACCTTCATAGGGAGCATCTGTCATTTTGTTGCCGATGTTACCTCATACGACAACAGGTATTATAATTCTCCCTACGGATATTATGATCCTTACGGCTATTCTCCCTACGGAAGGTATCCGTACAGCCTGTACAGTCCCTATTCCTACGGCAATTATTATTCTCCATACGGTTCTTATTATTCACCTTATGGCAGGAATAGTATGGGGCGCAATGAACTGAGACAGTATCTTATTGATTTTGAGACAGGCAATGTTCTTGAATATGATGTTGAGAATACAGAGCTTCTCCTTATGAAGGATACAGGGTTGTACGAGGAGTACATGAATCTGCCGAGAAAGAAGAGAAAAGACCTTATGTTTGTTTACATACGCAAGTTTAATGAAAGGAATCCTCTGTATATTCCATCAAACCAGGAACTTTAAATGAAGAAACTTTTTTTGTCCTTTCTGCTGACTGCTTTCTGCGGATTGCTGCCCGGGCAGGCGCCTTTTCCGTCAGGCAGCGAAATCAGACAGTTTATGTCATCCACTACATGCGTTGTTCTCGAGGGGGGCAATACGGTATACAATGCTTACATCCGTCAGGCTGTTACTGAATACTGGACCGTGACGCCTTACGAGTTCATCAGCCTGAGCGATTTTGACTCGAAACGGAGCAACCCTTCCTTTTCCTTCCTGATACTTACGGAAACACGGCCTTCCAACGACAAATCCGGATCGTCATACAATTTTATCAACCTTCTTCAGGGAAAGGCTGTCACGGAACTTGGGAAAATGCCTGAGATTTCCGCCATTCCCCTTTCGGCCGGCGGCGAGGATGACCTGGAATACGGTTATAAACTGGGGGCAATTCTGCTGTTCATGCAGAATCATGCCCGGCTGATAGCTGATAATCCGACAATGATAGGAAGAAGATTCCTTAGTTATTACAACAGATTCACTCCCGATGTAAGAAGCAGGAAGATACTTGCAACGGAAGCAGATCTTTCCGACGGCATTGGTACAATCGATCAGATTAAAGCAGTCTACCCCTACGATTTTGAGATTGTCGCGGAAGATGATATTGTTAAAGCCATACGCGAAAAAACGCCCAATACCCTGATCCTTCATAAAGTGGGTCCCGGGGAGGATGCCGCTTCAGGATTCTGCTACAAGATGCTTTTCGGAACCGACGATTCTGGAATGTATTACTACGATCAGCACAGGATCGACAGGAATAATCCAAACGGACTTTTACCTTCCGACCTTAAGCGTTTTGTCAGGCCCTGAAATGCAGCAATGCCGTAATAACAGCGTCTTTTTGTAAAAGAAATGTCATGAAAGAGATAAGAGAATTGTCGGAAAGTGAAAGGAACTGGGCCATGCTCTGCCATCTTTCCACATTTGCAGGATATTTTTTCCCCTTCGGCGGTATCCTGGGCCCCCTGATCTGCTGGCTTTCGAGGAAAGATGAATCCCAATGGGTCGACTTTAACGGAAAGCAGGCCCTGAATTTCCAGCTTTCCATCTTATTATATATGGTCCTTGCCATTCCCCTGGTTTTTATTATTGTGGGGATTCCGATACTTGTCTTTCTGGGTTTCCTGGAGGTGATATGTGCTGTCATAGCAAGTGTTAAAGCTTCAAAGGGTGAAGAATTCAGGTACCCGATAAGCATCCCTTTTATTCAGTAATATTTTTGTGCCGGAAGAGGGCTGTCAGATCAGAAAGTTGTATATTTCTAATCTGATTAACCTGTGCCGACATGACAAAAGACAAAAAAGACAAGAAACCCGGGAACGGGGTAAGCGGGAAAAGGGATCTCTATCACGACATAAAGGCTGAGAAGCGTGATAAGATGGGCAGTACGGAATACCTGAATAAGCTGCGGGAACTGGAGATTGAGCTGGTGAAGCTGCAGGAGTGGGTAAAAGCCAATAAGCTTAAGGTGGTTGTCATTTTTGAAGGACGCGATGCTGCGGGCAAGGGAGGAGTTATCAAGACAATTGCCGGCTGCCTGAATCCAAGAATATGCAGAATAGTTGCTCTGGGAGTACCCACTGAAAAGGAGAAGTCGCAGTGGTATTTCCAGAGGTACGTTTCCGAGCTTCCATCGGGAGGAGAGATAGTGCTGTTCGACAGAAGCTGGTACAACAGGGCGGGTGTTGAAAAGGTGATGGGCTTCTGCACCGATGAAGAATATGAGGAATTCCTCAGATCTTGCCCCGAATTTGAAAGAATGCTGATAAGATCGGGTATAATCGTGATAAAATACTGGTTTTCCATAAGTGACAAGGAGCAGGAGAACCGATTTCAGGACAGGATCAAGGATCCTACAAAACGCTGGAAGATAAGCCAGATGGATGTCGAATCGCGCGAAAAATGGGTTGAGTATTCGATGGCCAAGGACAAGATGTTCTCTTATACCGATACACGGCAGTCGCCCTGGTATGTTGTCCCGGCCGACGACAAGAGGAGAGCAAGGCTGAACTGCATCGACCACCTGCTCTCAATGATTCCATACAAGGATCTTACTCAGAAATCCATTAAGCTGCCCCCTCTGAACCAGGAGGTTGCGTATGTCAGGCCTCCCATCACAGAACAGAATTTCGTTCCGGAGAAGTATTAAGAGTTGTCTTGCGGTCTTGCGGTCTTACGGTCTTGCAGATACCGACTTCTGACAATTAGCAGGGCAGGAGTACCATTGTTTAAATACAGGATTCAAAAGGTTATTCAAGTCAGAGTCCGGAGAGATACATTGCAGATTTCTTATCATTTATATTAAGAATATTGATCTCCACGAATTGATTCACCACGGATTTCACGGAGAGCACAGATAAAACCACGGATTTTATTATTTGAGACAATCCGTGAATTACCCGTGTTCTCCGTGAACCCAGTGGTAAAAAACAAAAACCAGACTAAAATCTGATAGTGTCAGAAGTCAGGAAAAATTGTTTTGCAAGTCTTTCGGTCTCTAAGGGACTTGAATGACTTTCCCTTTTTATTCCTACTTTTGCCTTTTCACTTTTATCTTATTAAAATGAAGCCCTCCATCCCGAAAGGAACCCGCGACTTTTCACCTGAAGAGATGATGAAACGGGAAAGCATTTTTGAGACGATCAAAAAGGTTTTCAGGTACTACGGGTACCAGCCTATAGAGACTCCTGCAATGGAAAACCTGTCGACCCTTCTCGGAAAATACGGGGAAGAGGGAGACAAGCTCCTGTTCAGGATACTGAATTCAGGCGACTTTCTATCGGGGATCAGCGATGAGGAACTTCTTGGCAGAGAGGCAAATATACTATCTTCAAGCATCTGCGAACGGGGGTTGCGGTACGATCTTACAGTGCCCTTCGCACGTTATGTGGTTCAGCATCGTGATGAAATAGTCTTTCCGTTCAAGAGGTACCAGATACAACCCGTCTGGAGAGCCGACAGGCCTCAGAAGGGAAGATACCGTGAATTCACCCAGTGCGATGCTGATGTGATAGGAAGCGATTCCCTGCTGAATGAGTATGAACTGATAAGGATCATCGATGATATTTTCAGGGATCTCGGAATAGCCATAGTGATAAAAATCAACAACAGAAAGATACTATCGGGCATTGCAGAGATAATCGGCGAATCGGGAAGGATCACCGATATTACCGTAGCAATCGATAAACTCGAAAAGATCGGGATAGATGCAGTAAATGAAGAGCTGAAGGGTAAGGGAGTATCACCTGCTGCCATTGACAGGCTGCAACCCATTCTGAAGCTTAGGGGAACTACTGAAGAAAAGCTGTCGGAGCTCGAAAAGGTCCTCTCTGCCTCTGAGGCAGGACTTAAGGGAATTGAGGAGATGAGAAAGCTGTTCTCGTACATCGGAAGTACATCCCTGACTGCAGAAACTGAACTTGACCTGACACTTGCAAGGGGGCTGAATTATTATACCGGCGCCATCATTGAAGTCAAGTCCCGTGATGTTAGCATAGGAAGTATTTGCGGCGGCGGCCGCTATGATAACCTTACGGGAGTGTTCGGCATGGAGGGAGTCTCAGGGGTGGGTGTATCGTTCGGAGCCGACAGGATCTACGATGTAATGACCCAGCTGAACCTGTTCAGTACCAGGGATGTGGTGCAGACCAAAGTGATGATAGTCAATTTCGGCGAGTACGAAACCGAATATGCCCTGAAGGTAAGAAGCAGTCTGATTGAGAACGGGATAAGCGCCGAAGTCTATCCCGATACGTCCAAACTGAAAAAGCAGATGTCGTATGCCGATTCGAGGAAGATACCATTCATAATACTGGCTGGTGAGGAAGAAATTAAAAACAACCAGGTAACACTGAAGACAATGTCGACGGGGGAACAGAAGAAGCTGAATATCGTTGAACTTTTATCCTTTCTGAAATCAGGCCGGAATTCCGGAAACCTTTAATTTCTGAGACCAATGTGGTTGAAAAATATTATCCGCTCCTCCGGGGTAGGATTGGTAATATTTGCCTCCTACCCCAGACGGGTCCGGGTCTCCAGATGGCTACCGATACCAATCTGTAGAGGATGGAAGTCCAGCCCTTATGGCTGGAGAACTGTTGTTTCTGAATATTTAATAAGGTATAACTCCCGGTGTGGTCCAAATGCACCCGGTTCCTGCTGTCTACTGCTATGATACGAATCATGTGACAGGAACAACACTGTGTGTCTCAGTTATAATGGAGTTTCCTCTGTCAACACAGCATATCATCTGGCAAATAACATCAAATAGTTTCTATCCTGTTAGCGCTCTCAAAATATGAATCATATTCATAAACCGGAGATTACATTTAGAATCATTCTAAATTAATAAATCTTAACAAAATAATTCATTTTTCATTGTCACAAAACGACCATTTCCGACATGTTA
>CAYQRF010000014.1:7939-30454 GCA_964419775.1 uncultured Rikenellaceae bacterium | reverse complement strand
CAAAAATCGGAACCGAAAGGTTGAGACCGACCATTGAGTTGTCAAACCATTGCTGATCGTTTATCTTGTCGCCCATTCCATTCTTGCCGTAGTTGTAAAAACCTGCAAGAGTAGGAAGCGTCGAAGCTTTCTGCGATTTGAGAGTTAGCTCGGAGATCATCTCCTGCCCCTCGACGAGCATAAAGTCGATATTCTGCCTGTGATCAAATTCCTGCGACAACAAGACGTCAACGTTTATTGCTTCGGTCAGACTCTCAAGGGTTTCTGTCAGGTTCAGGACTGTCCCGGCCGGGACACCAAGCTGAAACCTCAACAGATTATAATTCAGCTCTATTGTTCTCTCCAGGGAAGTCTTGCTGTTCTCCACCTGTGTTACATTTAATACCATCTGGTCGACATCAGTCGATTCAGCCATACCTGCTGCAAACATCGATCTTGTCGATTTCATTAATTCATTCATGTTTTCAATGTTCTCCTCGAGCAGTTGCAGCGACCTCTCGGTAACAAGTATAAGAAAATATGCAGTACTGACTGATTCCTTCGTATCAAGCTCCGATTTCTGAAGACTTTGCTGTGAAAGTTTCTGGGCAAGGCGGGTTGTCTCAATTCCAATGTACAGGGGTGCATTGAACAGAAGAAGGCTGGCATCCATCGATGCGCTTGTGTTGAACTGACTCCCGAAGGTGACAGGTATCTTTGTTCCCGGTTGTCCGAAGAATTCACCGGGGAGAAGGGTTGTCATAAGCTTCAGGTTGTCGGCAAAGGTGGCCGACATGCTTACCTGGGGAAGAGCTGCTGAAATGGTTTCCCAAAGCGCAGCCCTGGAGACCTCGACATCGGCCCGGGCATTTATCACCGACTTGTTGTGCGACAGGGCATAATCCTGAGCCTCCGTAAGGGAAAGCCTTAAGACGTCCGTACCCTGCTGCGCAAACACTCCTGTCCAGGACAAACAGGACATAAGCATTGTTCCAATCAAAATTTTCCTTTTCATATGCTTCCTATTATTCATCTTTATTCTTTTATCACTTCAATTCATTGCCTTCTGCCTGGCGTCATACAGGTTTATCAGATCAAGACCCTCTGGGGTGGATATGCCCCTCAGGAAATTGATGTAAAAACCTCTCACCGAATCAGCAAAATCCACATTATCGTGAGGAAATATTTCCTGGTCGTGCGACATCTTCAGCATTTCAAGCATCAGCCTGCTGGTCATCTCAACATCTATGTCGTCCCTGAAAACACCTTCACTGATTCCCCTGTTCAGTATCTCGACATTGTTCGAGAAATACGGAATCTCCTTCATCATGTCGGGATAATCGCCCAGTTCCCTTTTTATTCGTCTCATATCAAGACGAAATGCGGGCGACATATTCCTGAAATGCTCAAACATCAAATCCATCATTTTGAATATTGCTTCGATCACATTTTCCGATTCCCCGAAGTATTTCTGAAAGATCGCACTCTGTTTCTCCGCCATGCACTTCAGGACACCCTTCAGCAGCTCCTCCTTGTCCCTGAATACTTCATAGATGGTTCTTTTTGAAATACTCATTCTGGAAGCAAGCATATCCATTGTCACGGCTCTTATCCCGTAAGTCCTGAACATCTCTGCTGCCTCTTCAAGTATTTTCTGCCTGTAGTCCATCAATCAAAATTGCCCGGCAAAAATGAGAAAACTATTTTAGTTTACAAAGTTTTCATAGTTAAAGTTTCAAATAAACCGTGTAAAAACACGAAATTTACCGGTGAACTACGAACGGATGTTCAACGAAAAATCAGAAATAATGCAAAACGACAGATTAATATTCCAGGTCGACGCTTTTACAACCGAACCTTTCAGGGGAAATCCGGCTGGCGTATGTTTTCCGGGAAAAGAAATGCCCCGCGAATGGATGCAGAGCTTCGCCGCCGAGATGAACCTTTCGGAAACTGCCTTTTTATGGAAGGGCGATGGTAACTGGAATATCCGATACTTCACCCCCTCTTCAGAAATACCATTGTGCGGACACGCAACTCTTTCCTCAGCACACATCATGTTCAGCACAGGAATGGCGGGTAAAAATGAAACAATCATTTTTTCATCTTTGGAAGGCCTGCTTGAGATCCGTATGGCGGATGACTGGGTAACAATGAATTTTCCTTCATACGGGCTTGTCCGGGAAGAAATACCGCAAGAACTATGCAGGCATATCGGAGTGACCCCGAAGGAATTTTACAAAACTGCTCATGGCTGGGCTTTTGTGCTTCTCGCGAGTGAAGAAGAAGTAAGGAGCCTGAAGCCCGACTTTGCCGCCCTGAAACATTCTCCGTGGGGTGATCTGATTGTAACAGCTCCTTCGTCCGATCCGTGGTTCGATTTCACTGTAAGATGCTTTGCGCCTGCCGTCGGAATAGACGAAGATCCTGTTACCGGTTCCGCCCATTGTGCCCTTGTGCCATTCTGGAACGAAAAGACAGGAAAGAAGGAATTCACCTCGCACCAGGTGTCTGCCCGGGGGGGTATATTAAAGGTATCACTCCACGGCGACAGGGTTGAGATAGCGGGACAGGCCGTGACAATATTCAAGGGGGAACTGGCAGTGTAAAAAACAACACATTCATAAATATAACCACATAAAATAATTACCATGGAAAAGGATCCCGAAACAACGATCATTGAACTGGGGCTCGAACTGCCTCCCGCTCCCAAGCCTATGGGTGTTTATAAACCGGTACTCATAGCAGGCAATTACCTTTATATCTCCGGAACCGGTCCCTTCAGATCAGATGGCTCATTGATAAAGGGAAGGGTCGGAGCTGACCTGACCCTGGAGGAAGGAAAATTCGCAGCACGACAGGTCGGGCTCGCAATGCTTTCAATAATAAAGGCCAATATAGGCGATCTGAACAGGATAGGCAGGATAGTGAAGACACTGGGAATGGTGAACTGCACGCCTGAATTCGAACAGCACCCTGCCGTGATTAACGGGTTCAGCGAACTCATGGCTGACGTGTTCGGTCACGATAACGGAATCGGCGTAAGAAGCGCCGTGGGTATGTTTCTTCCCTCGGGAATCGCTGTGGAGATTGAGGCAATGTTCGAACTTAAAAGCTGATAATATGGTAACGGATTCAGATCAATGGTTCCGGATATCAAATCCGGACGAAGTCAATTCTCCGGCACTTCTGGTTTATCCTGATAGAATTGGTGAAAACATTGAAAGAATGATAGCTGCGGTTCAGGATAAATCCCTGCTGTGGCCGCATGTCAAAACTCACAAGATGCCTGAGATTGTACGGATGACGATGAATCACGGCATCACCAGGTTCAAATGCGCCACGATTGCCGAAGCAGAGGTAGCTGCAGGATGCGGACCTGATGAGATACTGCTTGCCTATCAGACTGTGGGTCCCAATATCAGAAGGTACTTTGAGCTGCAGAAGAAATACCCCGGAGTGTCCGTTTCCTGTCTTGTCGATAATGAGGAAGTTGCAGCAAAGCTTTCGGAAATGTCAGCCGTTTCTGGTATTCCGGCCAAAGTCTGGATTGACATAAATAACGGCATGAACAGGACCGGGATATCACCCGGGCAGAATGCGGTTCAATTGTTCAGAACTTTGCTTAACCTTCCCGGAATTGATGCCCAGGGTCTCCATGTGTATGACGGCCATTTGCATGAGAGTGATTTTACAATCAGAAAGCAAATGTGCGATGAAGCATACGGAACTGTCGAACCCATGATAGCGGAGCTGAGGTCAGACGGTTATAAACTAAGGATTATTGCAGGCGGAACGCCGACTTTCACCATTCATGCAGCCCGTGAAGGCGTTGAAGTAAGTCCCGGCACTGCAACCCTGTGGGATTACGGATACAGCAGCTCCTTTGCCGACCTTCAGTTTCTTCATGCGGCTGTTCTGCTTGCAAGGGTTGTAAGCAAGCCGGCCGAAGGATTGGTATGCATCGATCTGGGAACAAAGGCTGTAGCTGCCGAGATGCCCCATCCCAGGATTAAGATAATGGGTATGGAAAATTACGAATTTGTAACCCACAACGAGGAACATATGGTCATAAGACCCGGAAAGGAAGAGAAACTGAACATAGGTGATATACTCTACTGCATTCCCGTCCACATCTGTCCGACAGTCGACAGGTATAATAAAGTATATGTTGCGGAAAAAGGAATGGTGACCGGAGAATGGGAAGTTGAGGGGAGGAAAAGGAAGATCACGATATGAGGTGTTAGGGGCAAAAGATTGCTTCGTCCCGCTGAGGCGGGACTCGCAATGACGGGATAAAAGGGTTCAGAAGGCTGGTTCGTCCCGCTGAGGCGGGACTCGCAATGACGGTAGATTAGGCTTATGTCTCATGCCCCCAGCCCCCAGCCCCCAGCCCTGTGCCCTGAGCCTCGTACCGCATACCGCATACCGCATACCGCTATCTGTACAGATACACAAACCCCCTGTACTCCTTGCTGTCGTATTCCACATCATCCCAGCCGAGGGCTTTGATAATATAGTAGTATACCCCGGGGCTTGCTTTTGCCGAGGAGTTTCCCACGTTGCCGTCCCATCCGTCCCATTCCTTCAGGATAGGTCCCTCTCCCCTGAAGTCGTAGACTTTGGTGCCGTTCCGGCTGAAGACAACAACACTCACGTACCTCAGCGATCGCTTGTCGATCATGAATTTATCGTTAAGGCCGTCTTCGTTGGGGGTGAATACATTCGGTATTGCCAGCGCTGAGGGTTCCACAACAATGTCGTCGATCCTCAGTGAATCGACACAGTGAAGCTGGCTCTCAACAGTCAGTTTCACCGAATACTCGCCGGGTATATAATAGGTATGGGGGCCGGGGTCCTTCTCTGCCGATACTGAATCATCGCCGAATTCCCAGAAATAAGTTTCAGCCCTTACAGACTTGTCGGTGAAAGTCACCTCTAGCGGAGCCTCCCCGTCGGCAGGACTGACTGTAAAATCGGCCTTTACATGGATCGACTCGTAGAAGAATGTCGCCTCGCTGGCACATCCGAGGCTGTTCACTGTCAGCTTGTAAGTCACATCATCGAGAGGCGGAATGAAGGTAATTGGATTCAGCTCAATCGAGGGAAAGGGAATTACCGATTCCGGGTCGGACGACCATGTAAAAGTCAGCTCGTTTTTCAGTCCCGTGATATTACCGTTTGCAGGATCCCTGTAATTGAATCTCCTTATAACCGACGATGTGTCGCCGTCGAGCGCCACATAGTCGCAGGTATTGTTTGCAAGCCGGGCCGATGCTCCGGGCTGACTATCATAAAAAACCCAGGCGGTAAGGGATGTACTGTAGCCCAGGCTGTTGCTTATGTTAACGAGGTATCCTCCCTCCACAAGTCCGGCTGCTGTTGAGTTCATTACCCCTGTCTCCGAACTGACCGGCACCGTAAAGCCCCTGGTCGCATCGCTCCACCTGAACCATGAGAAGGTGAACGGACCGGTGCCTCCCGGACTGACAGCGTTCAGTGATGCAGATGCGGTTCCCTGTGAATTGCAGTAAAAGAAGATGGGATCCTTTACGGCAGGAGCCGAAGGATAGTTTGTGTACCTCACCGAATTCATACCCGGTGCCGTAATCTGTCCCATGGCAACCGGAGCCAGCATTATTGCTGCAATCAATAACCTGATTCGCACTCTCTGTAAAGCTTTTGGAACCTTAGCAGGGAACATGTTGTAAAACCCTGATAAAGTTCATGATTCAACCTAATAACGTTATACCTGAATCTTTGTTATAACGCGTTACAAGTATAAAGATAATGTTGATAAGTTTGGAAACCAAGTTATCAACATCAACCGCATCAGAAGCAGTATTTATTAAATTTGCGCAACCCGTTAAGCTGTAATCAAACCGGTTAATGACAGATAAGTACCTCGAGGAACTGAATGAAGCTCAGAGGCTTGCAGTAATCAACACTGAAGGTCCTGCCCTTGTTATTGCCGGAGCAGGATCAGGCAAAACCAGGGTTCTCACCTACCGGATAGTCCATCTTCTGCGCCAGCAGGTACCGGCATGGAGGATACTTGCACTTACGTTTACAAACAAGGCTGCGGGCGAAATGAGAGAAAGGATCTCGTCGCTTGTCGATCCAGAAGTGGCAAGGTTCATATGGATGGGAACCTTTCATTCCATTTTCGCCAGGATACTGCGGGCCGAAGGCACGCGCCTGGGTTATAAATCGAATTTCACGATTTACGATTCATCCGACTCGAAAAGTCTTATCAGGTCGATAATAAAGGAAATGGGCCTTGACGACAGCGTTTATAAACCCGGGGCGATAGCATCAAGGATCTCTGCATCCAAGAACAACCTTGTTACTGCAAGCATTTACGCTTCTGACGCCGGCCTTCAGGAATATGACAAAGCATCAAGGATGCCCCTGATGTATGAGATATATAAATCCTATGCCGCCCGGTGTTTCAGGGCAAATGCGATGGATTTTGACGACCTTCTGCTGAATACAAACATCCTTTTCAGGGATTTTCCCGATGTTCTTGCCTCCTTCCAGGAAAAATTCCATTATGTTCTTGTAGACGAATACCAGGATACAAATTACTCCCAGTATCTGATTGTAAAGAAGCTTGCTGCCGCCCGCAGGAACATATGCGTTGTCGGCGATGATGCCCAGAGCATATACTCCTTCAGGGGGGCAAGGATAGAGAACATCCTTGAATTCAGGAACGACTACCCCGAATACAAGCTGTTCAAACTCGAGCAAAACTACAGGTCAACCCAGACAATAGTAAATGCGGCCAACACCGTAATTGCAAACAACGAGGGACAGATCCGGAAAAACGTTTACTCAAAGAACGAATCGGGCGAAAACATCCAGGTGATGCAGGCCCTGACCGATACCGAAGAAGGATTCAACATTGCTTCCGACATATTCGACAAGAAATATTCGCGCCAGCTTAACTGGTCCGATTTTGCCATCCTCTACCGCACCAACGCCCAGTCGAGGATTTTTGAGGAAACTCTCAGGAAGAAGAACATACCTTATAAAATATACGGAGGCCTGTCCTTTTACGAGAGAAAAGAGATCAAGGACATTCTGGCATACTTCAGGATGGTGATCAATCCCGAAGATGAGGAAGCTCTGAAAAGGACAATCAATTACCCGAAAAGAGGGATAGGCGACACCACGGTAACCAGGATATTCGAACTGGCTGCTGAAACCGGCAAATCAGCATGGCAGGTGATTTCGGGAGACACCGGAGGCTTGTCGCATTTCAACCAGGGCACTGCCTCAAAAATCCTTTCTTACACCGGCCTCATAAATTCATTCCGCAAGGATTCAGCTGAAACAGAAGCTTTCATTAAGGCAAGGGAAATTGCCATGGGATCGGGTATAATAAGAGAGCTGAGGGAAGGAAAATCGCCCGAGGAAGTCAGCCGGTATGAAAACCTCGAGGAACTGCTTAACGGAATAAAGATATTCACCGAGTCGGCCGAAACAAATGGAGAACCGACATCCCTTGAGGCCTATATGGCTACGGTGTCGCTGCTTACCGATCAGGACAATGAAAAATCGGAGGACCGCGACAAGGTTACCCTGATGACGATGCATTCGGCCAAGGGACTGGAGTTCAAGCATGTTTATATTGTCGGAATGGAAGACACCCTTTTCCCATCTCCCCTGTCGGCAGGAAACCCCCGGGAGCTGGAGGAAGAAAGGCGGCTCTTTTATGTTGCACTGACGCGTGCAGGAAAGATGGCGACCCTGAGCTACGCGCTCAACAGGTACAAGTGGGGTAATCTCGAGAGAAGCGGTCCCAGCAGGTTCATTCTTGAGATGGACAAAAAATTCCTCGATTATCCTCAGACCGGAGGCAAGCCGTTCTCCCAAAGTCAGGCCCGCACACAACCTGAGCCCCGCTCCATGGGACAGGAACAGGTCAGGTACAACACCCCTTCAAAATTAAGGAAGATCACGGCTCCGAAGGCATCATATTCCTCACCGGCAGGGAATGTCACAGCCTCCGGAGAGTTCAGTACCGGAGACAGTGTCAGCCACGAGAGATTCGGGAACGGAACAATCGTATCAATCGAAGGCGAACCCCCGAATACGACCGCAACCGTCGACTTTAATGTACACGGAAAGAAGAAGCTTCTGCTCCGCTTTGCAAAACTGACAAAAAACTAAAACCCGGGCTACTTTTTGCCGGCCTGTCCGAAATTCATCTTGATAAATGAATATCCTTCAGCGGATATCGAATGCTTGAAATTATCTGATATCTCCTTGGTCTCCATCTTCATAACAAGCTCTTTATCCTTGTCATATGCTTCAAGTGCAAGCATCACAGAGTTCTCAAAACCCGGATAACCATAATAATTAGGCATACCGGTTTTGCCCCAGTTCTTCTTATCGGCTTTGATCTTTACATCATTGGTCATCCATACAAGTGAATAACCATCCTCGCCTTCTTCCACAACCTTGTATTCATCGCACCTGTAACCGGCGATCACCTTTGAATTGCCCGTTTTTGTGATCACGGGGGCTTTTTCCTGCTTTTCCTTCTGTCCCGTCGACTGGGCTTCCAGCTCAGATTCATCAGGAATGGCAGAAATGATACCTGTCTTTGAACCCTCACCCTGCATCAGAATCATGAAAGCACGGTTTTCATTGTCAAAAATAAAAACGGTGGGAATTGCCTGCTGCCCTCTGTCAGTATCCTGCATCCTGAGCTCAAATCCGGCATTGGCGGTATTGGCATTGAAGAAAGTAAAATAGTCGGATCTGACAACGTCCTTCTTGTCGTAGCTTTCCATCACCATGTGGATCCGGCCTGTAAAATCGTAAACATCCTTATGGGGAATATCTGTTTTACCTCCCAGCAGACCACCCAGGCCCGGCCTGCCCTCAGGCGCCTGTTCATCCTGTTTCTCCCGGACGGCGGAATCAACCTTGTTTTCAACAGCCTTGTTAATTGCCTTGTTGAGCCTGTTCTTGAGGGCTCCCCCTATTTGAGCGTCAATTGAATACGGTAGAGCCACCAGCAGTGACAAAACGATAATAAGAGTTCTTTTCTTCATGAAACCAGAGTTTTAAATGTTGAACTATAAATGTAGGAAATTTATGGCAATGGCGTATATGTTTTTTGACGGAAGACGGAAGACCGAAGACCGAAGACCGAAGACAGAAGAGGTGAAGGGGAGAAGGGGAGAAGGTGTGAGGCGTGAGGCATGAGGTATGAGCTAACAAAACTCTGCGTAAATCCGCGGGATTTTCATCTGCGTAAATCTGCGAGAAATTCTTAAAAACTCAGCGTAACTCTGCGTCTTCCTCTGCGAAAATCTGCGAGAAATAAAAAATGTCAAATTATATCATATTGATACTATTTTAATATTATTTTTATATCTATTTAATATCACATTACTGATTCTTCGTTCCCTGAAAACAAAAAACCCGGCGATAATGCCGGGTTTAAAATAGCTGTATGAATGTCAAACCTGATACTTAAGCCACAGCTTCCTGTACCTCAGCAGGCTTCTCCTTCTGAATCAGGATCGACTGGTACAATGTTGCGAAGGAGCTTGAAATCCACATGATGGCGGGGAGTACCCCGATAATCAGCATCAGCAACCCGAAGATGAAGATGAAGAATGAAGTGATTCCCATAGCGAATATCCTCCATCCGTGTCCCCTGGTCAGTTTCCAGCTGAGTTCAACGGCTTCGATCGGATCAAGTTTCTTATCCATCACGATATAGGATACGAACACGAGCCTGCAGCCTATGATAATCCCGGGGATGATGAGCATAAAGATTCCCATCACGACAAGCGCAACCACCAGGAGATTTGCAAGTATAATATATAGGTAGTTGGTCCAGAATCCTTTTATGAGGTATTCAAAATCGGGTTTTTTCCCCCTTACTGCCTCCACAAAGATAAAGTCGCCGCCATAAGTGATTACAGGAGCGGCGAGGAAGGTATAGGCCAGAGCGATCAGGCCGAAGAAAATTCCGAGCATACCCAGTGCGCCGAGGGCAAAGAGCTGCTGAAAGCCGTCACCGAAAAGATGACCCCATTCAAAAGGACTGCCGGGCAGATCGTCGAGGTTATACCTGATACCGTTCCCGGTGAAGGGGGCGGTGAGTACTACCATGACGAGGGTGACCAGGAGCAGTCGCAGGAAATTATCAGTCATAACCCTGAATCCTGTTCCGAAGCTGTTCCCGAAAGTGGGGATCAACGTGTAAGTTTTTGAAGTTTCCATTTTTACTTTAATTATGTTATTTGATATTCTGAGATCAAAATTACACCCTCCCCATCAGACAGAAGCCAAACTATAGTAGTGAATGCTTCAGTTTCCTACTTTGGTATGGGAACACTACTTTGGTAGTGACCGGGATTACCGGCAGCCTGCACTTCGCGGAATGAAAATCCGGATAACCGCATTCATTTCCGGAATATTCTGAATATCTTTATATCATGATCCGGATAATCTTCCTGCTTCTTTTCATTGTAACTGCGGCGTTGACGACCGCCGGAATCATTCTCGCCTCGCGACTGAGGAACCGTTATAACACTGAGATCTTCCCTCCCCTGCTGTATTTCCAGGTTTTTATTTACACATTCGGTTTTTACGGGATATGGGGTCAGGTTGCAATTAATGCATTCCTTCAATCAGCAGCTTCTCCTGCCCTGCTCGAAAGACTGCTTGACGTGGCCCTGCTGCTGGGCCTTCCCTTCCTTATAGGAGCCTGGTTCATGCTGCTCAGGTTCACCGGCGGGCTTGCCGGGAAAGCCGTAAAAAGCAGATGGTTCATCGCTGTCTTCCTGCTGGTCAATCTATTGGTTCTTATAAGCCTGGTATGGTTGGTTACCGGAAAGAACAGTGCCGGAGCCGGTCCGGCGATGCGTTATTACTACATAATAATGAACCTTATCCATTATTTCGTGGCGGCCTATCTGATTCATTTCCCCTGGAAAGGGCAGCTGGTGATTCACGATCAGGACAGGAAGATTATCGCTCCCACGCTCTTTATTATTATGATTGTTCAGTGTGTGCCCCTGATTTTCATGGAATCACAGATATGGCTTCAGGTTATTTTCATATTTGTATTTTTCGCAGGCAACATATTCCTTCCGGTTTATTTCAGTTATTTCACCCTTGCCCATTCATTCTCATCACCCCGGAAAAAGGAAACCAGAGATTCATTTGAAGAATTCTGCCTGAAGTACGAGGTCTCTCCCCGCGAATCGGATGTTGTAAAAGAAATCTGCAACGGACTCAGCAACAAGGAAATATCCGACAAACTATTCATAAGTCTCCAGACAGTGAAGGACCACACGCACCATATATACATCAAGACGAACGTTAAAAGCAGGGTGCAGCTGATAAATCTGGTGAAGGAGGAGATCTGAGGCAGGGGGCAGGGGGCAGGGAGCAGGGGGCTCTGAGTTTCCAGGTTCTTGCCCTTCGCCCTGTGCCGCGTACCGCATACCTCGTACCGCGTACCGCGTACCGCGTACCTCGTACCGCGTACCGCGTACCGCATACCGTTCCTACTCCCTGAACTTCTGATAAACAATCACCGCTCCTTTCTCAAACCGTATCTCAACTGAATCGCCGATTGCTTCGTTAAGTGTTCCGCGCCACCAGTTTCCAAGACGTAATCCGGAAAGCTCATACTTCAATCCCGAGGTGCTGATTTCCGTGCCCGGATCAACGGAGAAAACAGAAATCTGCTGGCCCGGGAACGTTTTGATGATACCTGTTTTAAGCAAGGGTGTGAATATGCCCGTGTCGGTAACCATAACCACGGCAACTTCGCGTACGTATTCCGCAAGCAGTGAAATATTTCCGACAGTGTGGTCTTCCCGTTTCCCCGTAGCTCCCACTATTACGATATTATCATACCTATTATTAATGCACCACCTCACGGCTTTGGTAAGGTCGTTGGTTTCCTGTTCTGAGTCTTTGAAGAGCCTGTCTGAGTATAATCCGGCGATCATGGGATCGATTGAATCGAGGTCGCCGACGATGGCCTCCGGTTCCATTCCGGCTTCATGCAGGCTCCGGGCGCTGCCGTCGCAGCAGATAATATGCTCCGCCTTTTTCAGGTGCATCAGAGGGACAGGATGGTCCGGGAAGCTTCCGTCAGCAAGGATTACAGTTTGTGGTGTCATAATGAAATTAAAGCTGAAATTTAAATATTCTGCATGGTAATACAAGCGTCTCCTGACCGATTCCATGCAGATGCACCGCAAAACAGTCTGATTATCATATGATAAAAAAAAACACATAAGAAGTTGGTTAAATTCCGAGTTTCGACTATATTTGAAGAACCCTATAAACCTAACTCATGCAGCCTATGAAGCAATCTTTTTATTTCCATTAAACTTCAGGGGAGTTTCAGACTCCATTATGTTTAGTTCACTAAGTAGATCCTACTTAGGACAATTTGTTTTTTATTATTTATCTAATCTAACTAACTTCTCAAAAGTATGACGAAAAAAATCATGCGAATCGTTTCATTACGTACAGGTTCAAGGCTTGTTATGAAACTTTTGACAGTGTTGGTATTGCTCGTTAGTTTGCCTGCATTTACTGCAAGCGCTGATCCGGGTGATATGCAGCAGAAGAGGATCACCGGCCGTGTCACAGACAACACGGGGGCAGCGCTGCCAGGTGTGAACATTCTGGAAAAAGGCACCATTAACGGTGCAATTACCGATGGCGAAGGCCGCTATGCCCTTACCGTTGCCGGTCCGAGTTCGGTACTTACCTTCTCGTTCATCGGTTATACCAGTCAGGATGTGGCCGTCGGGTCGCTGAATACGGTGGATGTGGTCCTTGCCGAAATGTTGTCGGCTCTCGATGAGATTGTTGTAGTCGGTTATTCAACCCAGGCCAGGAAATCCCTTACAGGATCCGTGTCGCAGGTTGGTGCCGCTGAACTTTCAGAGAGTGCCGCCACCAACCCGATTACCCGTCTTCAGGGTAAGATCGCAGGGGTGACCATCCTCAACCAGCACACCCCGGGTGAGGGCTCCACGATCAGGATCCGGGGTATGACGACAATCAACGATGCAAACCCGCTTTACGTTGTTGATGGTGTACCCGGAGGTTCCTATGCACCGAACGATGTTGAAACCATTACCATTCTGAAGGATGCCGCCGCACAATCAATCTATGGTGCAAGGGCTGCCAACGGTGTTGTTCTTATCACCACCAAGGGCGGTAAGAAAAACCAGAAAGTCCAGATGAATGTCAATGTAAGGCAGGGATTCACCACACCCGGTAAATTCTACGACCTTCTTAACACACAGGAATGGGCTGATATGCTCTGGCTTCAGGCTAAGAACGGCAAGGTTGAAGGCTTCGCCCATGATCAGTTTGGCGACGGTCCTTCACCGGTTATTCCGGATTATATCTACCCGACAGCTGCAATGAATGGCGACCCGCGCACTGACATGTCATTGTATGACAACAAAATTGCAGCCGAGGACGGCGATGACACCTATCTTATTACCAGGATCAGTCCCGGAACCGACTTCTACGGTGAATCAACAAGAAATGCAGCTTACAAGGAATACACCCTCGATATCGCAGGTGGTACACAGAACACCACCTATGCCTTTATGCTCGGCTACACCGATGAGGAAGGTATTTTCAAACACACCAGTTTCGACAGGTACAACTTCCGCGCCAATGTAAGTACCTCACCTGCAAGCTGGGTTGACGTTGGTGCAAACATTGGTATACAGTACACAAATGACCGCGGCGCACAGGGCGACAACTCCGAATCTTCACTGGTATCATGGAGTTACAGGATACCTACTGCCGTACCTATGTATGATGAATCTGGTACTACATTCGCCGGATCAAGACCCGCAGGTATGGGTAACTCCCAGAACCCCGGATTCCTTGCCTGGTCAAACCAGTGGGATGTCCGCAGCCAGATGAATGTTAGCGGGAACACCTTTATTAAGTTCAATATACTCAAAGGACTCTCTGCAAAATCCCTCGTCGGTATCAACCATTACGGTTACAGCCAAAATGACTTCGGTTTTGTGGAAGTAGCCCATGCGGAAAGGGGAACCTACGACGGCTTCACCAAATCAAGCGGATCCGGTCTGAACTGGACCTGGACAAATACCCTTGAATACGGTCTCTCAACAGGCGATCATGATATCAAGCTCATTGTCGGTAGTGAAGCGTATGATAATTCATCCACTTACTTATCAGCAGGAAGATCTCAGTATCCGTTCAAAGACACGGACTACATAACCCTTGATACCGGTCTCCGCGGTATTAGCAATGACGATGATAACAGCGCATACAGTCTCTTCTCCTTATTCGGACGTGCAAACTACACCTATGCCGACAAGTACATGGTTGAAGCGGTTGTTAGACGTGACGGATCATCCCGTTTCGGTACTGAGAAATACGGTATCTTCCCTGCTGTCTCTGTAGGATGGAGGATGACTGAGGAAGCTTTCCTGGCATCAACAAAACAGTGGCTCAACGAACTGAAACTGCGTGCAGGATGGGGTGCCGTCGGAAACGACCGTATGGGTAACTACAACAGCTACACCCAGTTTGCATACAGCGAAGGCAGCGCCAGCTACGGCATGTCAGGAGGTAATAACGCATTCAGCAACACTGGTTTCTATCAGTCGACTTTCGGTAACACAAGTGTGAAATGGGAAACAACCACTACAACCAACCTGGGTATTGACGCAAACCTTTTCAATCACTGGAATCTCACATTTGACGTATGGCAGCGTAAAACAAGCGACATGCTTTATCAGAAGCAGCTTCCACAGGTTCTTGGTACGGCAACCAGGCCCTCAATCAATATCGGTGAGATGAAGAACACCGGTTTCGATATTGAACTCGGTTACTCAAATACAGCACTGAACGGTGATTTCTACTACGGTGCCGACTTTGTTTTCTCACACTACAAGAATGAGCTGACAAAGCTTACCGATGTTGAGGCTGACTTCTATCAGGGCTCAGGTTATCGTGAGAAATACTATACCAGGACCCAGACAGGCCATGCATTCCCCGAATTCTTCGGTTATATCGTCGAAGGCATCTTCCAGAGCGACGAAGAAGCAGCTGCATGGGCACCTGCCTTTGGTGCTAACGGGACTTACAACCAGGCAGGTCACTTCAAGTACAAGGATGTTGACGGGAGTGGATTCATTGATGCAGCCGACCGTACCTACATCGGCTCACCTCATCCTGATTTCACTGCAGGTCTGAGCTTTAACCTCGGTTACAAGGGCCTGACCCTTATGACCACTCTCTATGCATCAGTGGGTAACGAACTGGTTAACTATGTGAGCCGTTTCATCGACTACACCCAGTTCGCATCAGGTAAGAGCCACAGAAGGCTTTATGAATCATGGGGAAGCCCGTACCTGGCCAGCAATGCCGATGCCACAATGCCTATCATATATGCCAATGACACTCCTCACCAGGAGCCCTCGACTGCATTCCTCGAGGATGGTTCATTCCTGCGTATGAAGACATTAAGGGTAGGATATGACCTGAACAGGATCCTGAACAATAAGTTCAGCTCGCTTCAGATCTACTTCCAGGGTTCCAACCTGTTTACCCTCACCAAGTATCCGGGACTCGATCCTGAAATCTCAGGTGCAGGTATCAACATGGGTATCGACTCAGGCGCATGGCCGACGAGAAGGCAGTTCCTCTTTGGAATATCCTTTGGCCTGTAACAGTAATTTTTATGAATAATAAACATAAATTAATATGAAAAGAATAACCAAATTATTATCAATCGCGATACTTTTCGGAAGCTTGCTGATGATTTACTCCTGCAGCGAAGAGTTCCTTACCAAGGAACCTCCGGGAGTTGCTGCGGGCTCTGTTATTCAGACTCCGGAAGGCGTTGAAGCGCTTCTTGCAGGTGTTTATGAGAGGATGCAGAACGGAAGTTCCATGTTCGGAGCTGCACTAACCAGCGACTGGACCTATTCCGGAGGCTGTTCCGATGATGCATATAAAGGAACATCTACTGGTGACCAGGCCAATTTCAACCTACTTGAAAGGTATGAGGCACTTCCAAATAACCCGTATATGGCAGAAAGATGGCAGCGCGTTTATGACGGTGTTGCCCGTGCCAACGTCTGTCTTGAATTCCTGTGGGCCACCCAGGCCGGATCCACCCCTATTGCTGCAGAAAGGGCAACACAGATTGAAGCTGAAGCCAAACTACTAAGGGCATGGTTCCATATGCAGGCCAACAAGATTTTCGAGAACATCCCCTACGTCAAAACAGCGACTGAATCAGGTGACGTACCTCCTGAGAATACTCCCAACACCGATCCGGGATGGGATGGCATCGAAGCAGATCTTCAGTTTGCCATAGACAACCTGCCGGTTGAAAAATACAACGGAGAAGCAGGTCGTGCAAACAAGTATGCTGCAATGACAATTAAGGCTCAGGCACACATGTACCAGAAAGAGTACCCTGCTGCCAAGCTCCTCCTCGATGATATAATAGGTAGCGGTGCATTCCAGCTTGCAGAAGAGTACAACTGGAACTTCGACATGACACATGAGAATAACGTGGAGTCAATTTTCGAACTTCAGTGTACAACGACCGCAACAACAGCTGCTGCAGTTAACGGCTCAGGTTGCAACTTCCATCAGAAGGGACCGGCAAGCTGCGGTGGCTGGGGATTCTATCAGCCGTCACAGAACCTGTTCGAAGCTTTCCAGACAACAGCTGCAGGGCTTCCTGTTCTTGATCCCACACTTCGCGATCCGCTTGTCAGTGACATGGGCGTCGGCAGCGGTGATGATTTCACCCAGACCAACCATCCGCTCGACCCGCGCGTTGACCACATTATAGCTCGTCGCGGCGTTGATTTCCTTGAATGGGGCATCCACCCCGGAAATGACTGGATCCGTGAACAGATCAACGGCGGACCGTACATGTCCAAGATCTTCATGCACAAGAAATCTGAACAGTCACTCAATGCCAATGGTTCCGGTTTCAATAACGGAAAGAACTACAGGACCTACCGTTATGCCAGCGTCCTCCTCTGGAGGGCTGAATGCGCCATCGTAGATGGCGACCTCGATATGGCCAGGGATCTCGTAAATCAGATCCGTAACCGTGCAAAGAACAGCACCCCTGTAATGGGTCTCTGTACAAGCACCAAGAACCTTGAGGCAAGTCCAGTCGTGGACTGGACCCAGCCGGCAGCCAACTATGTTATTGAGCCTTATCCCGAAACCGGTCCTCCGTTCGATAACGCGGCTACTGCACTGCTCGCAGTTCAGCATGAAACAAGGCTGGAGTTTGCAACTCAGAACCACCGCTTCTTCGACCTCAGGCGCTGGGGCATACTCGAACCAACGCTCAATGCCTACATCCAGGATGATATCGGTTTCAGAACATTCCTGCAGGGTGCAGTTTTCATTGCCGATGAAGACGACTACTGGCCACTTCCGCAGGGAGTACTGGACCTTCAGCCTGATATCCTCACACAGGATCCGGCTTATTGATCAATACTCCTGACGCGAATAACCGCGTAATGTAAATTTACCTAAGGGCGATGCAGTAGTGCATCGCCCTTACTTTTTTCCATCGTTAAATAAAGTTAATTATAGAAATAGTCAGGAATATTTCATTAGGTTGCGCGGTCTATATCTATTGTCAAATGTTGATTTGATGTTCCTGATGAAATATAAGATCTCCTTTTTTTTTCTTCTGTTTATTGCCTCAATTCCCGTCCAGGCCCAATTGCAGATTAAACCTCCTCCGGACCAGGGTTTCGAAAGTCGAATAAGAAAATACATAGATACACTGAGCATCATCGATACCCACGAACACCTTGTGGGTCCCGAGATGCTTGCCGACGGATTTTTTCTTGATTTTTCACTTTTGCTTCTGCAGAACGGGTACGACGATCTCATTTCGGCAGGGATGCCGGATACCCTCTACGATAAACTGTTCAACGAGGAAATTCAGCCATCCGTGAAATGGGAGATCGTTGAACCCTGGTGGGAGAATTCTTTCAATACCTCCTTTAACAGGATAATTCTGTACGGCATCAGACATCTTTACGGAATCGACGACCTTAATGCATCAACGGTAGTCCCGTTGTCGGAAAAGATCCGCAAAGCATATGAGACAAACTGGTTCGACAGGATCCTGCTCGATTCGTGCCGGATAAAATATCTCATCAAGGATGGCAACTATATGCCCGGCAGGGATGTTTACGTGAAATATGAAAAACGCTTCGACGACTGGCTTCTGCTCAGGTCGAAGTTTGGTATAGACTCGCTGGCTATCAGGCAGCTCGATCCCATATATACGCTGGATGATCTTGAGAAATCGCTCACCCTTGCCTTCGATAAGGAGCTTAAAAAAGGAATGATTGCCGTCAAGGTTTTCACTTCCTACTACAGGACCCTCAACTTTGAGAAGGTAGATAAGGAGTCCGCAAAAAAGGTGTTCCGCAGCCTTGTCAACGGTGACATGGATTTCAGGATAACGATGAAAGATGCCAAACCGCTTCAGGATTACCTCTTTCACCATCTGATGAGTCTTGCTCTTAGATACGACATGCCGGTGGCTATACATACAGGGCTTCAGGCAGGAAAAGGAAAGATAATTGACAACTCAAATCCCGAGCATCTTACAAACCTCTTAGTGCTTTACCCGGGCATTGATTTTGTACTTTATCATGGCAGCTTCCCTTATGGCGGAGAGCTGTCGGCCCTGGCAAAAAACTACCGTAACGTGTATATCGACATGAACTGGGCATGGGCGGTTTCTCCCACCTACAGCCGCCACCATCTTAATTTATGGCTTGAAATGGTTCCTGTAAACAGGCTGATTGCTTTCGGAGGCGATGCCATGGCAGTGGAAAATGTCTACAGCGAACTGATCCTGGCCAGAAACATTATATCGGATGTGCTTTCAGAAAAAGTAAGGGAAGGATATTATAGTGAGGATGAAGCAAAGAAAATTGCCAAAATGATATTTCACGATAACGCGGCACGATTGTACAAGCTGGAATAAGCTGTTATTTGACCTTAGCCGGCTTCTGAAAATTTCGTTTCATCTCATATGGGAGCATCCATACCTTAGAGCCGCTTTCGTTCATGAAATACAGGCTCGATCTCGAAAATTCAGCGGCATTACCGTCGGCCCATAAGGCATAAAATTTCTTATCGGGATTCATCGGCTTTCTTACAAACGAATGATTGAATTTGCTCCGTGATGTAATATCCAGCTTCTTCTCCCAGCTCCGTCCCTCATCGGTGCTTACCCACATTGCCACTTCTCCTCCGGTTCCGTATTTCTGAGGGCCGGGTTCTGTCGGTCCGATTACCCTCCACTCGCCGGGAGTGATGTACATGGCGCCCCTGTCGAAATTATGAGTCGACTCACACACCTTGCTGAAGTCCCATTTGCCGTCCTTCCTGCTTATCACCATCCATTCCCTTGGTTCTCCCTGGGGACCGGGTTCAGTATCCCTTGACAGGACTACCAGAATAACAGGATTACCGTCAGCATCAAAATCAATATCTGATAAATGGACAAGCAATCCTTCCTTCTCAAAATTCCTGATCAGGGCATCGCTGGCTGTATCGGCAAGAGGGATTTGGACTTCCTGTTTATCAATAGTTTTCCATGTTCTCCCGCGATCGTCTGTTTGGAGAAGGTAAAGGTTTGTCTGGCGGTCGATATTCCCGCCGGGGAAGTAATTGAAAGCTGTGTAAACCTTTCCCTGGCTGGTTCCCGATAGCTGAAGATGGCCTCCCATGGCTGCAAGGGTACGGGTTTCTGTCCAGTTTTCCCCGGTGAAACCAGATGAGAAGCAAATCTCCAGACCCTTGGATACCCTCGACCAGAGCAGGAGGAAGCCTGAACCCGGATTCCACCAGGGCTGAGGGGACAGCATTTCCATCTCCTTTATCTTGTCAAACCGCTCAATTGAATAAGGCATGGAACTTCTGAAGATAAGGCCCGGACGCGTCCTGCTGTTGCCGCTGACGAACACCCACAGGAATCCCATGCCGTCGATCGACAGGGATGCGTTATCGTAGGGTTCCCTCACTCCCTCCTTATCGTGCACAATAACAGGCTTGGGAACAACATTACTTACATGGTCATAATAAGAGATCATTATGAGAAGATGGCGTTCCTGCTCACTCTTTGTGCCTCCGTAAACAAAGAATGTTTTCTCTGCCTCCTTTGAATAAATTGCAATCGGCCGGTAACGCGAACCGAAGGTGGCCACTCCCCCCGATAGTTTGTAACCATATTCCGTCGGATTGCCGGTACTGAACCATATACCTTTGTACCCGTCAGCCACCAGGTTCTGGGAACTTACAGAACCGGGATCTGCTGCCAGAAAAAAGATCAGGACAAGTAGTTTAAATCTGCCGGACATGATTCAGGGAACAGGTATTACCGTAAATATAGGATTTTATTTCTACCTTCCCGTCAACCTGGTAAATTTTACCGGGGCCATATAAGGTTTGAAATCATCTGAAGTGAAAATAATACCAGAAGGTATTGCCGAACTGCTCCTTCATTTTGCCCTCCAGGGTGGCCGGATTCTGCCGCTCGGTCATAAAAGCCGAAAAATACTGATCAAACTTCAGCCTTGTCTCGCTGCTCAGTTCAAGTCCGCCCATATCCGGCAGGCTGCCCTGACTGTTGTAATATATCAGTATTGCCTCCTCTATGTGACGGGGAATGGTTGTATAGCCCATCTCCTTCATAAGCGATATATTGCCGACAAGCATCTCAACATCCTTGCTGAGAAGAAGCCAGGCCATAAGGTATTCGAAGGCTTCCCTGTTGGCTGGATTCTGGTTCACCAGTCTGGGCAGGTTGCCTTCGGGTGATTCGAGAAAGACAAAAAAATCTTTTCCGGGAAGGATGCTCATCTTTCTGCCAAAGACGGGATCAGATTGAACCGCCACTGAATCGCCGGCAAACTTTTCATGGGAAATTGCCCAATTTCTGTAAAATAATGATTTTTTAAGGATATCCGCATACTTCCGCGTCAGGATATAATCACCGTTTATCAGGCTCGATTTTACAAGCAGCTTCATATTCTGAGGCCTCCGTCCGTAAACAACCATTTCCTCATATGCCCATCGCTGAGCTTCATTAATAAGACCGATTGCATAAAAGGACCAGGCTCCCCAGTTTATGTGCTCGCTGCTCCATGGAAGGAACAATGAATTGGTACCGAAGTCCTGCCGGCCATGGAACAGCCTGTCACAAAGCTGTCCGGTCGACGACAGCGCTAAATTATAGAAATACTGGCCTATCAGATTTTCCGAGGGTTTCTTTTCGTGGAATTCGACAGCTTCGTCATATCTCTCTGCAAATATCAGCTTCTCGAGATTTATAACCCTGGCAGTCTGGGAATTAAAGGCGTAAGCAAGCACAATGACAGTGGTACAGAGGACAAGAGCGGGAATTACAATTCCTGCAGCAATGCGTCGTCCGGGCCTGACGATCCTGACGGTTCCGGCCATCCGGGTAAGGACAGGATACAGCACCAGGTAAGCTATCAGCGCATAGAACATAACCTTATGCAGCTGGTCGTTAATGAACGGAAGCGGATAAAGGAAAAGCTGTTTAATGCTTTGCAGAAGTAAAACGCTGTCGAACAACAGTATGGATACTCCGGTCAGTCCGGCAAGCATCAGGGGAAGCAGAAATCTGTGACGACCCTTCAGATAAACCATGCAGTAAACAATGGACATCCCGATGAAGATCAGCGCAAAAGCGCCAGTGATGTAAAATAGCAAAGGGAAAAAAGCCAGCGCAATGTACTTGTTTCTGATTTTCTCCTGTCTGACTATAATAAGGAAAAATGCAATTACAAGCACAAATCCAGCATTGTATAGCATCAGATGATAGTAATGAGACTGCATGATGAGCAAAAGGCAGGAGGGGATAACAGCCAGCGGGCCCGACAGTCCTGAACCGGGGATCAGTAGTCTGTTTACATAATATAATATCACCGCCGGAAGTGAAAGGACCATGGCAAGTATCAGTGAGCCGGCAAAACTGCTTACATAAAACTGGGTAAGGAACTTTGCAATAAGATCGGCCGGAGAACCCGGTTTCTCAAAGAATTCAAGGATATAATCACCGGTATACAGGAACAACGACTGTTGCTCCTGGAAAAAGAGAACATAGTTGCCGGGAACCAGAAAATAAACAAAGGCAATAACGAAGATCCCGGCTAGGAAATACAAGCTGTAGTCAGCTGCCGGTGCGGGTGATCCCTTTTTTATGTTTGGCTTTTCTACCTGGGCCATTTTATATAGCGGTATCAGTCAAATTTGTGCGTTCAAAAAATTTGCGGCATGCGGTACGCGGTACGCGGTACGCGGCGTGCGGTGATAAGGTTGCTGCCTTAACGCCTTAACGCCTTAACGCCCTAACGCCTTTACGCCGTCACGCCTTCTACTCATGTATCGACCTCTCCCCCGGATTCCTCTTTACCCCTGCCTTTTCCAGATCCTCCCTTGAGAGTG
>CAYQRF010000014.1:0-7839 GCA_964419775.1 uncultured Rikenellaceae bacterium | reverse complement strand
CTCTCCCCCGGATTCCTCTTTACCCCTGCCTTTTCCAGATCCTCCCTTGAGAGTGATTTTCCGGGATCGCCCGGTTGTGCTGTCACCAGTTCATTTGCGGTTGCCTTTGCAAAATCGCGTGGTCCGAGGTTTACCCTGCCGCTTATAAATTCGGGTATATTGTACGATTCCATAAGTCTGTCATAATAAGCCGGATCTTCCTGGGGGAGTATAAAGGGTTTTCCTGTATTATCCCACGATCCGAAATAAGCCAGGAAAGGCCGTGTGGTTCTCCCGTCAGTTCTCTTACTGCTGAATACCAGCCACTTCCCGTTTGACGACCAGGTATGGTAGCTGTCGGTCTCGCTGCTGTTCAGGTCCATTTTTTTGCTTTCCCCTGTGTTCAGGTCTATTATGTGCAAGTCGGCCTCTTTGTGCCAGATGGGGAAAGTTCCGAAATCATGGAGTGTAATCACCATGTACCTGCCGTCGGGGGATATTCTCGGAAACGAGGCGCTTTTCCCGTTTGCCGAAGCATTGAAAACCATCTCTGTTTTTCCGAAACCGGCTGTTTCCGGATCGAAAGGCATCCTTACGATATCGTATCTGATTTCCTCAATATCTTCGAGTGACATGGTCGACCCGGTGCTGGTCTGGGGGGCTCTGCAGAAATAAAGGTAACGGCCATCGGGCGACCACGACGGGAATGTTTCGAGATAGCTTGTGGTATCGCCGTCGTCGGCATGGTAAGTCAGATTCTTTTCAACGTCGTATACCACTATATCAGATACAAGGTCAAAGACCTCGATCAGCTTTTCGGGCCGGGCATAAAAGCCCTGTCTTACCTGGTTCGATGAATATGCAATATACTGTCCGCCCGGATGCCATGATGGATATGTTGCCCCTCCGGGCATTGATTCAACCTTTGGGTTCACTCTTCTGAAGCGGCCCTTGTCGGCAATATAGGTTCCGTTGTTTGAACCTCTTATGTGAACCATGAATTTTTCAGGATTGTACTGATTGAAAGAATGGCAGTTAATGCAGTTCATGTCGAGTATTTTATTGTCGATCAGCGTCTCCTCGCTGAAGCTTTCGATCGATCTCTGCATTATTCTGATATTTGACCAGTTATAATATCCCGGATAGATAAGCCTGTAGGCAAGGTAAGGATCGGCAGATTCTTCCGTGACGTTCATGTGGAAAGGTTCGAACTTTTCAAGGGTCGTTGAGCCTTTCACTGAGGCAAAGACCTCAAAAGTGATCCGGCTGCCTTCGGAACCCGCGGTAAGCTTTTTCCATGACCGTTCGGGGAATTGGATAATCCCGTCAGACGATTTCACATCAATACTTAAACTGCCTGTTCCGTCGGTGGCTTTAACCCTGAAGTAGTTGCCCGGTTCACCGATCCGGAAGTTCATAGGTGCAATATTCGGAGGAATTGTAACTTCGGTGTAGTCGGGTTCGATCACAGGCTTTCGTCCGGTACTGACAAGTTCCAGACCCGACTCACTGGCGCAACCCGGAAACAACAGGAGACCCGACAAAAAAAGCAATACCGAAGTTATATTCCTTCCCCTACTCATTCTGGTCAGATGAAATTGAAATGATTGCTAAAGGTAAAATTTAATTTTAAATCATGGATGGTTTTTGACTCTTCCGGATTTCTATTGTTATAATTTCAACTCCCCCCTCCAGAGCCTGTCTGCCGAGCTTGCTTACCAGTCAGGAAGCAGTTCCATAAGGTTTGGACAACTAAAATTTCACTAATTGAGGAATAAATAGTAATTTTGCAATCCCTGATTTTATAAAAGATTTGATGGCTACTGACTTTTACAATGATTCTCTAAGCCCGGGTTGTTCAATCCCGCCCCTTGTGAACAGGAAGTCAAAATCCTATCCCACAAAGGTCACTGCCGGAGGAATAACCTTCGGAGGCAGCGAAGTGGTGATAATAGCAGGGCCCTGTGCAGTTGAGAACCATGAACAGCTTTCCGAGACCGCCAGGATTGTAAAAGCGGGTGGGGCCTCCATGCTCAGGGGCGGTGCATTCAAACCCAGGTCGTCGCCCTATAATTTTCAGGGACTCGGTCAGGAAGGTATACTAATGCTCAAGGAAATAAGCCGGGAGACCGGACTTCCTTTCGTGACGGAAGTTATGGATACACGCCAGGTTGAATTTGTTGCAGGTTTTGCCGACATGCTCCAGGTTGGTTCGCGCAACATGCAGAACTATCCCCTGCTTAAGGAGGCCGGGCTGTCGCATAAACCCATTCTTCTGAAAAGGGGAATGATGGCCACCATCGAGGAATTCCTGCTTGCAGCAGAGTATATACTAAGTCAGGGCAACGATCAGATCGTACTTTGTGAACGGGGAATCCGCACTTTTGAACCTACCACCAGAAACACACTCGACCTCAGCGCCGTGCCGATGCTCAAGCACATGTCGCACCTTCCGGTTATTGTTGATCCGAGCCACGGGACCGGTCACAGCTGGCTGGTTCCGACAATGGCAAGAGCGGCTGTTGCTGCCGGAGCCGACGGACTTATCATGGAGGTACATTACAAGCCTGATGAAGCTCTGTGCGACGGATATCAGTCGCTCGATCCGGATAACTTCAACCTGCTGATGACCAGCCTCAGGAAGGTGGCAGCGGCAATAGGAAGGGATCTTCTTTAGGCTTCCACCCTCCTGTAGCTTTTTTACTCTGCAGATGTTTACCCTGAAGCTTTTTATCCCCTGCATCTTTTTCACCTCCCTGCCTTAAGGCTACTCTTTGTAAACATCTTCCTGCTAGTTAGAATCATTGTCTGGTTCCCCTTTTTGTTTACCCCCCTCCCGAAAGCTTTCGGGACCCCTAAAGGGGGGCTAAGAATCATACAATGAGTAATAAAATACTTCAGAGATTAGCAATACGTTGATAGTTTTCGATTTTCGGGTCGAATAGTTATCCAGCCTGGTAATATCATTCAAGAACTTTAAATAGTTGTATATCAACGATCTTAAGCCCCCCTTTAGGGGGGTTGGGGGGTGGAACATGCAGTCATGACATGCCATCTTCCGGGGGTCCCGAGAGCTTTCGGTTGGGGAGTAAAACAAAAAGGAGGACTTAAATTCTGCAATCAATTGGTTATTTTAATTCCAATGAAACCACATACTATTCAATCACAGATAATTACCCCTACGTTCCGAAAAATCGAAGAAAGTCAGTCAGGTTTCTTCCACTAATTACACCGGAAGCGATTTCTTCCATACTTTCAGTCCGCCAAACGACATTGCAAGATATACTGCATAGAGTATGACAGTGGGATAAAGTCCCCTTACTGTAAAAATGACTACTGAAGCGGCATTCACCAGTATCCAGAGGTACCAGTGCTCATAGATCTTACGGGCCAGCATCCAGGTGGCAACAATCGACAGTGATGTGATGAATGAATCCCACACAGGCACAGGGGAATCGGTAAACCGCGAAAGGATGAACCACGTACCGGAATACACCAAAACGAACACTGTGGCGAGCAGTAACCCAGTTACCGTTTTTAACCTTGTCACCTGAAGTCCCTCAGTCTCTTCGTCCCTAAGTCCCCCGGTCTCCTGTTCTGCTCCCTGCTCCCTGCTCCCTGCTCCCTGCTCCCCGCTCCCTGCTCCCCGCTTCTTGTACCCTGCGCCTCTTACCCACCAGTACCATCCAATAATGCTCATCACAAGATAATACCCCTGAAGACTCATATCGGCGTAGAACCTGGTTGTAAAGAATACTATTATGTACACGGCGCTGGTCACAAGTCCCACCGGCCACAGCCAGATATTCTGGCGTATTTCAAGAAAGACGTAAATTATGCCTGTGATGGCTCCGAATACTTCAAGCCAGTTGTTTGCCAGCCATTCCGTTATAGTCATATCGTCAGAATTTCAGTCCGAGCCTCAGCATAAAACCGGTGCCTGCCTGAGGGAAGTAATAAGCCCAGGTCTTTTCCTGCCCGTCTTCAAACCAGTTGCCTCCGTAGGCATTGCTTTCATACTGTGCATTGAATATGTTGGTTACAAGCAGCTGGAGGCTCGCTCCCTGCAAACTTTTCATAGCAGGCTCAAAGTCTATCATTACATTGCTTACAAAATACGGATCAAGCATCCTTTCACTGTTCATGGTGTTGTCGAAATACTGCCTGCCTACATATTTACTTATCAGATGCACCTTAAGCGGCGGCAATATATTGGCATAGAGATCGCTGCTGCCTATTATTGAAGGCGAATAGGCGATATCGACGGTACCCAGATTATTGCTCTTGTATTCCTCTGACCAGTCAGATGTGTTGTAGTCGATATAGTGCTCAAGGAAGTTAACAATCTTGTTGCTGCTGAGGGTAAGGCTCATATCCATTCCGATGAAGCCGGATGGTTTGAAGCCGGCTGTTATTTCGGCTCCGATGCGGTAGCTCTTTTCAACATTTGTCATTATTGAATAGCCCACATTGCTGAGTTCACCGGTAGGCACAAGCTGATCGCGGTAGTACATACCGTAAAGGTTCAGTCCGACCGAGCTTCGGGCCGATCTGAAAACATAACCTGCCTCGAGATCATACAGTCTCTCAGGCCTTGGTGTTGCCTTGCTGTCGCCCGCAGCCTCCTTGAAGTCGGTGCGTGTGGGTTCTCTGTTTGCAACTGAAAGCGACAGGAATGCCTCCTGACCGGAGGAAAGCCTGAGGAAGACCCCTGCCTTGGGATTAAAGAAACTGAAGCTATGAGACTGACCGATGTCTTTCAGGTCATCGTCTTCACCCCTGAGAGAATAGTTGACAAATCTGTACTGAAGATCTCCGAAAACCGACAGTCGTTCCGATAACGAATAATCGGCCTTCCCGTACATGCTTGCTTCCTTTTTTTCACCGTTGTTGAAATACCACTGGTGGTTGTTCTCCGTTGAGCCCGGATACCTCATCCATATTATCCTGCCGTAATGGTCGCCGGAATAGAGGTTCATTCCGCCGCCGATTTTTGCATCCAGTTTGTCCCTTTTATAATTCAGCGAATAAACAAGTCCGTAGAAGTCATTAGCCATCCATTTCCTCCTCACGATGTCGGTCTCACCGAAGGTGATGTCCCCGATCGACACCGGCGGCAGACCATAACTGAGATAAGCTGCATCTTCCTTAAATTCTTCATAATAACCCTTGCCGTAAGTATAATGCAGAGCCGAATGGAGGGAGAAATAATCGTTCATCCTGCGGCTGAAGATCAACTGGAAATGATTCTGGGTATAGTTATCGGTTTCGTTGTCGTAATAACGCACGGTACCATTTTCATCGGTGTACTCTCCGGCAGGATTATATCGTCTGTTCACTTCAAGGATCTCTTTCGGGACACCCCACCAGCCTATACCTGTCTTTTCCTTTCCAAGGATAACGTTAGCCTTAAGAATTGATTTACCCGTCCGGTAAAGTGCGCTGAAGAATGCTGAATTATGCTCTGACCCTGTTCTGTCGACAAAACCGTCGCTGCGGAGGTCTGAATAACGCATCTGGAATGCAAACCTGTCCTTCAGCAGCCCTGTTCCTGCAGTTATGCTGTTTCTGAAAGTACCGAACGATCCTGCAGCTGAATTGATCTCTGCAAACGGCTCGTTCTCAATCCCTTTAGTCTGGATATTAATTGAAGCTCCGAATGCCCCCGCTCCGTTCGATGAGGTTCCCACACCCCTCTGGACCTGGATATTGTCGACTGAAGAAGCCAGGTCGGGCAGGTCGACCCAGAAGACCTGCTGCGATTCAGGATCATTAAGCGGTATGCCATCGATGGTTACATTGATCCTTGAAGCATCGGTACCTCTGATCCTCAGACTGGTATAGCCTATACCGTTGCCTGATTCCGACGTCTCGACAAATGACGGCGTAAGACTTAAAAGATAAGGTATTCCCTGTCCGGAGTTTTGCTTTTCAAGTATCCCGCCCGCCACATTAGAATAAGCCAGGGGAGTCTGGTCTCCTGCCCTTGTGGCGCTGATTATCACATCGTCGGTTATTATGGCCGTCGGTTTGAGCCTGACATCTTCCCTTACATCGCCTGTCACATTTATCTCTCTCGACTGAGTCTCATAGCCCATAAAGGAATATCTGATCCTCTTATTCCCGGTTTTAAGTCCGTCAATTATATAATTCCCTTTGGCATCTGTATGAACACCCTGAAAGGTCCCTTCCACTATCACGCTTGCCCCTGCGAGCGGTTCTCCGCTAAGGTCAGTCACTTTTCCGCCAAGGCTCTGGCCGTTCACATTCACGATAAGAAACCCCGAAAATGCAACCGGCAACAGAAAAAACAAAGTCTTCTTCATTTCTGCTTCATTTAAAATTAAATACCGGGTGCATTACTTGTTCCCTCCGCCGGCATTACCCGGATCAGGTGTAAGGGTATGATCTCAGCCCGTAATATTAAGGCACCCCGTAAATGATGAGACAAAGTTACATCTTTTAAGGGAAACTTTACTGTCAATTGCATTTTTTGTTAAATTGCCGTGTCAAACGGGGATAAGATGAAAACTCTTCTCGAGAAACTGAACTACAAAGGCCAGAAAAGGATAGTGGTAATGAATGCAGACAAGGACTTCCCTCTGGCATCGGGCGATGAGCTTAAGGATGTTCAGGTTGACACTGATATTGATCCGAGGTATCCCTATGAATTCATGATGATCTTTGTAAGGAAGATTTCCGAGGTCAGGAATACTGCACCGGTTGCCTTGCATAACCTTACAGACAACGGTGTACTGTGGTTTTGCTACAAGAAGAAGAGTTCAAAAAAAGGCAGCTCTGATCTGGACAGGGATCACGGCTGGAAACCATTGAACGACATGGATTTCTACGGGATGAGGATGGTTTCCGTCAATGAGGAATGGTCAGCACTAAGATTCAGGAACATCAAGTATATAAGAGCCACCTCCGCAATGTTCCCTAAAAAGGACCAGAGGCCGTGAAAATGGTTTAATGATCAGGACCACAAATATAGAGACCCCTTTGGGAGAGATGGCGGCTGCCGCCACTAAGGAGGGAATCTGCCTTCTCGAATTCACAAGCAGGCCTGCCCTCGAATCGGAATTCAACAAGCTTGCCCTCACCTTCAATAAAACAGTGAAGCCCGGGACAAACAGGCATCTCAGAGCCCTGAAGAAACAACTAAGGGAATATTTCAGGGGAAAACGCAAGGAATTCACGCTCGACCTGATAACTTCCGGCACCGACTTCCAGACCGAAGTCTGGGAAACACTTAAGAAGATCCCGTACGGAGAGACAATTTCATACCTGGATCTGGCCAGAATGCTGAACAACCCCGGTGCTTTCAGGGCCGTTGCCGGAGCAAATGGTTCAAACCGGATTGCTATAGTGATCCCCTGCCACAGGGTAATAGGTTCCGACGGCGACCTCGTCGGCTATGCGGGAGGCCTCGACAAGAAAAAATGGCTCATTGACCATGAAAGGAAATATTCAGGCAAACCGGTCGACGGGACCCTGTTCTGATACAGTCAGGTGAACCCTGGATCTCCTTTTCAGTTTCTAAACACATACTGATTTACAAATGCTAAAAAAAAGAATATTTAACACAGCAGTCCTCATAATCCTTGCAACTTCCCTTTTTATCATCGCAGGCTGTTCCGCATCAAGAAACAGTGCCGCGGGGGATTTGTCATCAGCCCCGAACTGGAAAAACCTGTACCTGTTCCATTCCGGTGACAGCATATGGATTGTAAAACCGGTTACCGAAGCGGGAAATCATTTCGCAGGGATAATCTATAAGCCCGAAGTTGTAAAGAAAAGCAGGCAGGTAAGGATATATGCCGAGCCACTGTCGGCAGTAAAGATTGAAAACGGCCGTCT
>CAYQRF010000013.1:0-31183 GCA_964419775.1 uncultured Rikenellaceae bacterium | reverse complement strand
GTCCCTATCCTTGCCGTGGCCATTTCAAGCCCCATTGCAAGTGCCAGCTCCTTTCCCTTGAACCATTTGACAATAATCTTCGACACAGTTATGCCGGCAGTTTCCACCCCGACTCCAAAGATTGCAAATCCAAGACCTGCAATTACAACCTGAGCTTTCATTCCCAGAAGGGTTTGTCCGTCGAGAGAGTGAGTTGAAATAGCCCAGAATTTTATCGCGGTTCCCAATACCATTATTGTAGTCGACATGATACCGGTAAACCTTACACCCATCTTGTCAAGAATGATTCCACCAAGAATGAGCATCAGCAGGAACACATTGAACCACCCGTAAGCACTTGTGAAGAATCCGTATTCAGCACTGTTCCATAAAAGTTCCTTCTCAAGCATGGGTTTTAGCGGCGCCATCACATCCGTCAGCCAGTAACCGCACAGCATAGTAAAAGCGACCACTGCAAGGGCAGTCCATCGTGCTGCCTTAGAGTCGCGCAAAGTATTGGTAATTGTTTCCATTTAAAGGTAGGTTCGTTTTTAGGTTCAGTAAATGTAGAAAAATATTTTTGTGATAATCCTGAATTTATCTTACTAAAATGAACATAAATTCGTGTTTTACCGTTTATATTAGTGCTATTCCGCTTTTGCGCAGGCAACTGCGGGGTAAATCAAATACTGAAAACTTAAATTACCAATTATACTTCAGAGCGAATTTATGAGAAAGTCCTTTATATTAATCTTACTGACAGCGTTATCACTTAGCGCATTTAGTCAGAACGAAATAAAATGGTATTCAATCCAGGAAGCCGAACAGCTTTCGAAGCAATCATTCAGACCGATGTTCATTGATGCCTACACCGACTGGTGCGGCTGGTGCAAGAAAATGGACCAGGATACTTTCACAAATCCGGTCATCGCCGAAATTCTCAATACAAAATTCTACCCTGTCAAATTCAATGCTGAAGGAAAAGAGGAGGTTACTTTCTTCGGTCAGAAATTCACAAATGACGGCACGGCAGGAAAAGCTCACCAGCTCGCAGTTGCCCTCCTGAATGGCCGGCTTTCATACCCCACCGTGGTTTTCCTTACAAAACAGGACGATAAATTCCAGGTATCACCAGTACCGGGCTACCGGCAGCCAAAGGAAATGGAACTGCTTCTCAGCTTCTTTGCCGACAAGGCATATGAAACAAGCAGCTTTCAGGAATTTTCTGCAGCCTTCAAAGGGACAATAGAGTAACAATCAGGCGGCCATTCTCAAACCGGTATGGGACATAGTTTAATTCCCTAAATTCAAGCCAAAACGTTTCCAGAGGCATGTTATAACATTGTTATAACATGCTTTCACCTGTCAATTACATAGTTTGAAGGCAGTCTGACTATTTCCCCGAACTGATAAATAAGTTTTCTTGTTGAATTAAGAACCTCGCTGCCAACTGATATTTTTACATTAACCACATCAGGCACCCTGTAAAATAATTTATCATTCTGGGCAGAAGAAGAACCTGCTTTTCCGGGTGTGATATTCAATCCGGCTGTTTTCCTCTCGGGCACGAATTCAATTTCTACCGGGGTGCCCGCAGCAGATGAAGCATCAGTAAAGCCTGTGGCTTCCGAGAATCTGCAAATTACAATTCTCTCACCTGCCTTTTGTTTGCCTGGAATAATCTGGTACCTGAATTTACGCTTTGCCGTCAATGTTTTTCCGGTGAATAGTTCAGTATATTCCTTCTCGATCCGGTTCATCTCAACGATAGCAGCCTCATCCTGAGGAAAAAGATTAGTCTCACCGGTAAGTATCAGATGTTTTCCGTCCCTCAGCTCCATGAGCCTTATTGCAGCCTTTTCAGCAAGCTGATCGATTGTCAGCTTCTGCTTTTTTTCAACAAGGTAAGGCACACGTATGAATGTGGTATCAAGATTAACGACCCTGAAAAGGGTATCCTTCCGCTGGAGGAAATACTCATCGGAACCGAGATCATATACATTGAGCACGTCAAGATTATTGTCATCTCCCACTGCCAGACGGCCTGTGGAGTTGTAAATCTCAGGATTGAGATCAAGCATCAGACCCTGCTTTTTCATGGCGAGAACATTCGTCCGGAACTCCGACCCTGCGGTAATAACGTAAAACTGATCCGGGTCAAGTTCTTCATGGGTGCTGATGGTCAGTCCTGTAATTGTCCAGTATTCATTTTCACTTGTGATAACATCCCTGAGCCCGAGAAAATCGTTTGCGTACCGGGAATATGGACCCGGTTTCTCTATTACGTGCTCTGCTTCGATCTCAACATCAACGACCGACAATGGAAGTCCATACACTAGGCTGCCTTCAGTTATTACCGGCTGTCCCGATAATGGGGCAACTGAATTCCTTGAACTGCCGGCAGACCTGTTTGCCGCGCACGAAGCAGCAAGGATTGCAATCAGCACCAGGCAGATAAATTTTAATTGATTTTGCATATTATTGTTTTTAATTATTGATTTGCCTCTTCTGTCTTAATAAACGCACGGGATATATTATCAATTATGTCGGAGGCTGTAACCGATTCCTGACCCCTTTCTGCAGCGGCCAGGTCGCCCGCAAGTCCATGCAGCCAGACCCCCAGAACAGCAGCATCATCGGGCTGATATCCACGTGACAAAAGGGCCAGGATCATCCCCGTCAGGACATCCCCGCTGCCAGCCGTGGCCATCCCGGGGTTTCCGGTGCTGTTAAAGAATACTTTCCCCTGAGGTGTGGAGATTGAAGTATAAGCTCCCTTGAGAACCACGATGCAATGATGCTTAACGGCAAATTCAACCTGCAGCCTGAGCCTGTCAATTCCGCTGTCAGCCTTTCCTGCGATCCTTTCAAATTCCCTGACATGAGGGGTAATAATAGTATTTGCCGGAATTCCCGGGATGGTATCCCTTTCCCTGCCAAGAATATTGATGCCATCAGCATCGATGACCAGCGGTTTTCCACATTTTTCAACCAATTCCAGGAAGGCCCCGGAGGTATCCGGATCGGTTCCGAGACCGGGTCCGGCCCCTATCGCATCAAAAGTTTCAAAATCACCCACTCCTGTGATACATTTTGCATTTTTGTCGACCCTTGCCATGGCTTCCGGCACGCTGATCTGCATGATTTCATACCCGCAGCCGGGAATGTGACAGGTAAGCAGACCAATGCCTGTTCTCAGCGCAGCGTGTGCACCAAGAACAGCAGCGCCCATTTTACCGTACGATCCTGCTACCAGGAGTCCATGTCCGAATAATCCCTTATGATCAAATTTTGACCGTTTTTTGAAGAGTGAAATTATCTTGCTTTCCTCAATATATTCATAAGGTGTCGGTGTGTTCATCACTGCATTACTGCTCAGACCAATGGGCAGAATGTGCCATTCGCCCGCATACAGTGCAGTGTCGGGAAATAAAAAACAGAGTTTCGGGAATTGAAAACTCAGGGTGTATCCTGCCTTAATAATTGTTTCTTGTGTGTTTGCACTGTTATCTTCTCCAAATAATCCGGAGGGAATATCAACTGAAACCACCGTGCAACCGGAATGATTTACTTTTTTTATAACATCAGCCCCGATTCCATCGGCAGGGCGGGTAAGTCCCGAGCCGAAAATCGCGTCGATAATTACATCACCATTACCGGTTACCGGAAACTTTTCAATACTGTCGAGAGTAGTAAACGGAACTCTGGTTTCCTTCCTGAGTCTTTCATAATTGCGTTTCCAGTCAGGGGATGTCTTGTCAGATACCCTGACAAAAAAAACTTCAGCATCGTATCGGTTTGATGACAGCATCCTTGCCAGGGCAAGGCCATCACCACCATTATTTCCGGGACCAGCAAGGATAATGAACCTGCCCGATCTGTCAAACTTTCCTGATATCCAGTTAAATAATTGCAAGGAAGCTCTCTCCATCAGATCGGCAGATTGAATTTTCTCCTCCGCTATTGTAAGTGAATCAATATCCCTTATCTGTGAAGTGCTGAATATTTTCATGCCATCAGGGTTTCTTCTTTGAATCCAAAAATAATCATTCAATCCCAAAGTAACCTGACGCAGCAGCAAAAATCGCAAAGTCATACTATCCTGCGAAGTCTAAGTGCACGTTGGGCCCTGCACAATATCACCTGATTTTGTCCAAATGTTAAAAAGATTAATATATTTGCTACGTTTCAGATTTCCCGTGTTAACCCGGTAAATCATGCAGAATGTATTATCATCCTGACTTGTAATTAATTTAAACCATTAACTGATCAGATATGCTAAAAAATCACCCAAAAGGTCTGCTGGTAGCCTTTTTCTCAAATATGGGAGAAAGGTTCGGCTTTTACACCATGATGGCAATCCTGGTTCTTTTCCTACAGGCAAAATTCGGACTTTCTGCCGAGAAGGCCGGAGGAATCTACAGCTGGTTCTATTTCGGCATTTATGCGCTTGCCCTGCTTGGCGGTATCCTTGCCGATGCCACAAAGAAGTATAAGCTTGTGATCCTTGCAGGAATAATAATAATGTTCGCCGGTTACATTATCATGGCCGTCCCGGGCATGACACTCACAATTACTATCGTCGGACTGATGACAATTGCCCTGGGTAACGGGCTCTTCAAGGGGAATCTCCAGGCTGTCGTCGGACAGATGTATGATGATCCGAAGTATTCGAAGCTTAGGGATACCGCCTTCATGATCTTTTACATGGGGATAAACGTCGGCGCTTTTTTTGCTCCCTACGCCGCAAACGGAATGAGAAACTGGTGGCTGAAAACCAACGGTTTTGCCCACGACGCAAGCATTCCGTCGCTTTGTCATCAGTATATAAACGGCACACTGACGGATACTTCTGTTTTCCAGCAGCTTGCAAACAATGTAAGCCTGTCGGGCCCCGTCACCGACCTGCAGGCCTTTGCCCATAGTTACCTTGAAGTGTTCTCGAAAGGATATAATTATGCTTTTGGTATTGCCGCAGTGGCCATGGTCATCTCATTGCTGGTTTATCTTATCTTCAACCGTCTTCTTCCAAACAAGGAGGTTAAGGCCACCACCCATGCATCTGAAAAGATCGATTTCAAACCGATGCCAGTAGCTTCTGCTATTGTTGCCATGGGAGTTACAGCGTTCCTTCTTCAGCTTTCAGAGCAGATTGATGTGGCAACCGGTTTCGCGTTTGGACTGTTCGCAGGATTCATTACCTGGATAATTCTCTCCTCCAGCAAGGAGGAAAGAGCCCGCGTAACGGCGCTCATTCTGGTTTTCATAGTGGTTGTGTTCTTCTGGATGTCATTTCACCAGAACGGTCTCACCCTTACATTGTTTGCAAGGGATTACACTGTAAAACAGGTGGGTCCTTTTACAAATCTGTTCTTCACCCTGCCCTCAATGCTGGCTGTAATAGGTTCGATTGCCGGAATCGTTATACTGCTCTATAAAAACATGACCAGAAGATCCAAACTCCTTGGAGGATTACTGTTCGTAATATCCCTCTGGCTTGCTGCTTTCTTCCTGACAGGCTTCGATCCCACAACAATTCTCAGTAAATATCTCAATTCATTCGGACCACAGAATTCTATTGCTCCGGAGGTATTTCAGTCTTTCAATCCTCTGTTCATAGTTGCCCTTACCTTTCCTGTCATGGGTGTTTTTGCCTGGATGAATAAGAAAGGTATCGAGCCATCAACTCCGAAAAAGATTGGTATCGGAATGGTGATTGCTGCTCTCGGATTCGTTCTCATATTGATAGCTTCAATCGGGGCTCCGTCTCCGGCATCACTGGCTGGACTGCCTGCAGCTGACAGCGCCAGGGTGTCACCCTACTGGCTCATGAGCAGTTACCTGGTACTTACTGTTGCGGAACTCTTCCTTAGCCCTATGGGATTGTCGTTTGTTTCAAAAGTGGCACCGTCACGCTTCCAGGGTCTGATGCAGGGAGGCTGGCTTCTGGCAACAGCGGTCGGAAACAAGCTGCTTTTTGTCGGCACACTTCTCTGGGACAAAGTCTCTCTCAGTACGTTATGGCTGGTTTTCATCGTTTGCTGTCTGATCTCAGCGGCATTCATATTCTCAATACTGAAACGTCTCGAAAGAGCTTCAACAACTTAGACGGACAACCCCTGATACGGGTCTCATGGAGTTCTTCGCGGAACTGACCGCAGGAACTCCATGAATTTCCTGTTGAAGACTGCAATACCCTTCATTGCAATTTTAAAGCATCGCTCATTCAGGGCGGAACAATTGTAAATACACAGGCTCAGTTTGCTAATAAAATAACGAAATCAGGCTAATTCCCTGATTTTTGTTATTTTTGCAGCTTGTTTTTAATTAACCATGGTTACCCTCAGCGGGGATTAATATTATGCTGGTAATACCCCCTTTCCCTTTTCAAGGGGGAAAGGCTTTGCTCCTTCCCCCTTGGGGGAAGGTTGGGAAGGGGGTAAAACAACAAGATTGAATTTTTTTTTACACATTGACGATAGTCATTTATTTTTTTCTTATGAAGGTCCTGAAATTCGGAGGATCCTCAGTAGCAAATTCTGAAAGGATCAGGGAAGTCAAGAAAATCATCGGGTCGGAACCTCTGCCCGTAGTGATTGTAGTTTCAGCATTGCAGGGGGTTACCGACACATTGAAAAGTCTGAGCGAATCAGCAGCAGCTCATGATCCCGGCTACAGTACCCGGCTCGATGAGCTGATAGGGCGACACCGAACCGTTTGTTCAGAGTTGCTGTCGGGCGATCTGCTTGATGCAACCCTCTCCCGTATTGGGGATATATTCGGCGAGCTTGGCGAAACCCTTAATGGATTATACCTGCTGCGGGAACTCAGCATGTATTCTCTCGACAAGGCGCTCAGCGCAGGCGAGAGAGCTTCATCAGCCATAATTTCGGCTTTCCTTGAAAACTCAATTCTTCTCGATTCAAGGGAGATTATCCGTACAGACAAAAATTTCGGCAACGCAAACGTCGATTTTGCAGTCACAAATCCTCTCATAAGAAAAAGAATCCTGAGAAAGAACAAGTTGATTGTTGTACCCGGGTTTATTGCAGGTACCGAAGCAAATGAAACGACAACCCTCGGAAGAGGAGGTTCGGATTACACTGCAGCCATAATTGCAGCTGCCATAAATGCCGACAGGCTCGAAATATGGACCGATACTGACGGTTTCATGACGGCCGATCCCAGAAAAGTAGAAAAAGCGTATGCAATTGAATCACTTACATATTCCGAAGCCATTGAATTGTCGCACTTCGGTGCAAAAGTGATCTACACTCCCACCCTTCGGCCGGTTTACAAAAAAACGATACCGGTCATGATACTTAACTCATATAATCCCGGGGCCAGGGGAACGCTGATAAGCAACAAACCTTCAAACGGAAGCAGGAGTCCCATAAAGGGTATATCTTCCATCGATCATATCGACCTCATTACACTCCAGGGACCATCGATGGTGGGAATATCAGGTACATCCATGAGGCTGTTTGGATCGCTGGCAAAAAGAAATGTAAGCATAGTGCTCATCACACAGGCTTCATCTGAATACTCAATTACCTTCGCCGTAAATCCTCCTGATTCAAAAAAAGCCGTTGAAGCCATAAATCAGGAATTTGAAAGAGAGATCAATTTCAGGAAAGAGCTTAAGATTTTAATAGAAAAGGATCTTTCAATCATTGCAATCGTCGGCGAACGAATGAAAAACACACCGGGTATCTCGGCAATTCTCTTCAGGTCTCTTGGCCGGAACGGAATAAATGTGATTGCAACCGCCCAGGGTTCTTCCGAGCTTAATATTTCAGTGGTAATAAAAAATGACAACCTGAGGAAGGCTCTTAACGTTATTCATGATGGTTTCTTCCTGTCGAAATACAAGGAATTGCACCTGTTCATTGCCGGCACCGGACTGGTCGGTTCGAGTCTTGTGAAACAGCTGCTGAAACAACAGCAGACTCTTCTCAGGGATTATAATCTCAACATAAACCTTCTCGGATTGATTAATTCCAGGAAGATGCTGATCCATGGAAAGCCGATTAATCTGGAAAAATACAGGGAAGTTCTCGAAACCGGTGGAGAAAGAAGCGACATTCATGCCTTCATGGCACAGATGACTAAACTCAATCTCAGAAATTCAGTATTTGTCGATTGCACTGCCAATGCGGTTGTCGCACAAACCTATGGAAGCGCCCTTGAAAAATATGTTTCAGTGGTTACTGCGAGCAAGATCGCATGTGCCTCCGACTACTCCTATTACCATATGCTGAAAACAATGGCAAATGAAAGAGGGGTGAGATTTATGTACGAGACTACTGTCGGCGCCGGACTTCCCATTATAAAAACGATCAACGACCTTGTGGTCAGCGGCGACAGGATACTGAAGATTGAAGCTGTCCTTTCGGGTACACTTAATTTTATATTCAACACTCTCGGCCCCGGCATGCCTCTTAGCAAAACAATAAAAATGGCCAAGGAATCAGGCTTTTCCGAACCCGACCCGAGGATCGACCTGAGCGGAGTCGATGTGGTGAGAAAGATACTCATTCTTTCACGAGAGGCTGGATATTCCTTAGAGATGAAAGATGTCAGAGTGAAAAATTTCCTCCCGGAGGAATGCTTCGAGGGCGATCTTTCAAGCTTCTACGAAAAAGTCAGGGATTTTGACGATGAATTTGAAAGGCAAAGACAGGAACTTGTCAGGCAGAACAGAAAATGGCGGTTCTTTGCAACAATGGACAACGGGAAAGCCCGGGTGGAACTTATCTCAGTCGATTCCGGCCACCCTACCTTCAACCTCGAGGGAAGCAACAACATAGTGCTTCTTACAACTGAAAGATACCGGGAACTTCCCATGGTAATCAAGGGATACGGTGCAGGTGCTGATGTTACTGCTGCAGGAGTCTTTGCCGATATAATGAGAGTTGTTAATGTTTAAATGAAATTGAAGGCGGGCACATTATATAGTTCCACCAACCTGAATGCGCCGTTGACGTCATTCAGCGGAGCGCTGCTTAAAGGGCTTGCACCTGACGGCGGTTTATACATGCCGGTAAGCCTTCCGGTTTTCAGTCGTGATGAACTGGAAAAATTTTCTTCTCTCCCCTACCCTGAACTGGCATCACATATTATCGGAAGTATAACAGGCGAAGAGATCGGTATTGAGGAACTGAGGGAGATCTGCAATTCGGTCTATACATTCGGAATACCACTCGAACATGTGGAAGACCGGCATTATATAATGCGACTCGACCAGGGTCCCACTGCATCGTTCAAGGATTTTGCAGCCCTTCTTATGGGACGACTGATGCAGTATTTCCTTGGAAAGGAGAAAAGGAAGATTACAATCCTTACCGCAACTTCGGGAGATACAGGAAGCGCTGTTGCAAATGCATTCAGGGGACTGGAAAATATAAACGTGGTAATACTTTATCCTGCCAACGAAGTGACGGCGCTGCAGCGAAAACAGATGACAACACTCGGAGGCAATATAAGGGTAATTGAAATTGACGGGAAATTTGACGATTGCCAGAGACTGGTAAAGACTTCCTTCATGGATCCAACCCTTGCAAAATTCAATCTGTCATCGGCAAACTCGATAAATATCGGCAGGCTCCTTCCCCAGTCGGTCTACTATTTTTACGCCTGGTCGAGGTTAACAAGCACCAGCGAAGACAGTTGCATCTTCAGCGTTCCATCGGGCAACTTCGGAAATCTTGCCGGAGGAATTCTGGCAAGAAAAATGGGACTTCCGGTAAAAAGATTTGTAATTGCCACCAATGAGAACAATGAAGTTCCCCTTTTCCTGCAAAACGCCGAATATCATCCGATTTCACCCTCCAAAAACTGCATCTCGAGTGCAATGAATGTCGGCCACCCGAGTAACCTGGCAAGGATAATTGCCTTGTACGGCGGAAGAATGGACGAAAAAGGCATAATCCATAAAATGCCCGACATGAGGGCTTTGAAGATCGATTTTTTTGCAACCTTCATTTCAGATGCCGAGACCAGGGAAACGATAAGGGCGTTTTTCAAGAAATTCGGAGTTCTGCTTGAACCTCACGGAGCTGTTGCATGGGCCGGGCTTCAGCAGTTTCTCCAGAAAAGCCCCGGATACAGCGATGAACTATGCTTTGCTGTCGAAACAGCTCATCCTGCAAAATTCCGTGACGAAATTAAAGTTATTTTAAATATTGAACCCGAACTTCCTGAATCGCTCAGGAAGGCGGAATCACAAAGCGAAGAATTTTTATCTTTAGAGAATAATTATGATCTGCTTCATCAGTTCATAATACAGAATTATTAAAACAAAATATTGCAGAAGATGTACATACTTTGCAGTGATCTGGAAGGAGTTCTTGTTCCCGAGGTTTGGATAAATGTCGCAAGATGGACCGGAATAGAGGAGCTCAAGCTTACCACACGCGATATCAGCGATTACAATGCTTTAATGAAGAGGCGGCTCGAGATACTGAAGCAGCACGGGATTACCATCAACGACATTCAGAAAGTGATATCCCTCCTCGAACTCATGCCGGGGGCACTTGATTTTGTAAACTGGCTTCACGGCAGGGTTCAGATGGTAGTGGTTTCCGATACTTTCAGGGAGTTTGCCGATCCCCTGCTTGAAAAAATGGGATGGCCTGTCTTGTTCTGCCACCATCTGACCATCGACAGGGAAGGCAACATTACTGATTTTAACCTTCGCCAGAATGAAGCAAAAAGAAGGGTGGTTGAAGCGCTTCAGAACCTCAATTTCAAAGTTATCGCCGTAGGTGATTCATATAATGATATTTCCATGCTCCGGAAAGCTGAACACGGAATATTATACAGACCTCCCCAGAATGTGATTGATGACAATAAGGATATCAGGGCTGTCAGCTCCTATTCACAGCTTAAGAATATGATCTCTGAAATCCTTGATGCTGAAAAGCCTTAGTCCGCCTGGTTTGTTTTTGTTACCTCGGATAGCACGGAGAGCACAGGTAATTCACGGACTTTCTTATATAATAAATTTTATCCGTGATTTTATCCGTGATCCCGATAGCCATCGGGACTGTGGGATCCGTGGTGAATAGTGTTTGGCTATTAGATACTTGTGGGTTTCATTTGAGGATCTCCGTTGAATACCTGTCTGCAATGTCAGCCTGATCTTTGGCCAGACCTGAAATTATTACAAGCCGCTTATCCTTCCAGGCAAGAAAAATAGTGCCGTTATACCCATCGGTGATCATGATTTTGCTGTCGCCCGTATCAACAGTGGCGGACCCGGTAGCTGCCATGTATTTGTTTGCAATCTCATTAACTTCCTCCGGAGAATTTCCATCTGAAATAAAAATGGCAAATTCATCCGATCCTGTCTGATAAGCAGCCTTGAAGGCCTTTCCCAGAAAATTGTGGCCAAGAACGCTTTCATGAATGTATACCTCCTCATTGGGCTTTTTCCCCTCAGAGGGGAACTGTGAGAGTACCGGAGGCATTATATTATCACCGGGAAGCAGAGAGGCGACCCGTCGCGCCAGTGTCTCCTCATCTTTAAGAACCCTTTCCTTTTTTGAATAGGTCCTGAGCTTTACATAATAATCACCCTTGAAGAAATTTATGGATCCTCCGGCAATGTAGCCCTGGGCACCTATGTCAACAAAACTGAAGGTTGGCGAACGTTCAGATGAATATATCCCGAATCCCATTGTATTGCCACTGTGCCGGTAAATTTCAAGCTTAATTACATCCTTGCCCTTCTTGTATTCAGCTACATTCAGATCAATGAATCCATAAGCCAGATAATTATCGGCTGCACCATTTATGAAGTCCCAGAGATTTTCCGGTTTGTAAACAGGATAATCCTTCATGATCCGGTACCCCTTCAGTTCCGGAAATATTACCTCCTGGGCAATTGTAAAAACTGACAAGAGCCCCGCGGAAAACAAAAGCAATATTTTTCTGTACATAACAACGGCTTTCTTTATTAAAATAACAGTCAGGCCAGAAACTCCGAGGGAACTTCAGTCAGCCGCGAAACATCGGCAATTTTTTCCCTGACGTTGAACCCTTTGCCGCATTCAACCGAACATTCGGTGCAATCGCTGCATGGATCCTTACCATAGCCAAGTCCGGCCAGAAGTGTCTTAGCCTCCAATGGATTGCCATACCCGTAAGCATACATATAGGCTCTCATCAGATCGGGCATGAATAATCCTTTCGGACATTTTCCACTGCATTTACTGCAACCCGAGCAATATAATCCGGGTTCAGCGCCTGCAAGCAGAAGATCCTTTCTATCCTGTTCGGTCAGTGTAATGTCGGTAAGTAGCCTGACGTTTGAATCAAGCTGATCGAATTGAGTCATACCCGGTATGGTAGTATGAATATCCGGATTGGACAGTGCCCATCTTATGGCTGCGCTCGTATTTATTGGTTTAGTCTTTTCCTTGTCGAGAAATCCTCCGCCGGCAAGAGTCTTCATCGCTACTATCCCTATCCCTGCGGCAGCAGCTTTTTTTACTGCAGCATCAAGTTCCTTCCGGTAGGCCTGCTGGAAATTATATGAGGTAAGGATTACATCCCAGTCATTGCTTTCCGATGCTGCCTCGATCACAGCAGGCTCATTACGGTGAGTGGAGAATCCGATGAACCTGGCCTTTCCTTCCTTCTTGAGCTTTTTTACAGCATTCAGTATCGGTTTATACTTCAGATATTCCGTATTACTTATATCATGAACATACAGAATATCAACATAATCCATCTTAAGTCTTGACATACTTTCGTCGAATTTTGAAAGAAAGTCATCAGCAGTGGTCTCCGGACCAGGCAGACCTTCCCTTGTCATCCCTGCAGACTTGACTTTTGTGGCAAGGTAAAAAGAGTCTCTCGGAATATCCCTGAAAATGTTTCCGAGCATGGTCTCATTATTCCCGTTCTGGTATCCGTTGGCGGTGTCAAAGAGTTTTATCCCTTTTTCGTAGGCGGCCTTGCAAAGACCGGGATTATCAGAACGCATCACTCCGAAGGAAATTACAGGAACCTTCAGCCCTGTTTTACCAAGTGTCCGGTATATTATCTCACCTTCAGGGCTTTTTAAATCAGCACTGAGAGCAGCAGGTGTCAAAGCAATGCCGGCAGTTGCTGCCAGCCCGGTTTTAAGGAATCCTCTCCTGTCAATGTAAGTCATGTTTTATAATTTATTTCAAGTTTCTGATCCTGACCTCAGTATCTGTACCTTTCATCAGATCCACCAGCTTTTGAGTATCAGTGTCTCCAAAATGATATGGATACAGTATCCCTGGTTTGAATGCCTTTGCTGCATCGGCTACCATTTCGGGCGTCATGGTGTACGGAAGGTTCATCGGCAGAAAAGCCACATCTATTCCTTTGATGGCTTTCATTTCAGGGGTATTCTCAGTATCCCCGGCAACGTAGAATCGTTTATCCCCGATTGTCAGGATGTAGCCGTTGCCAACTCCCCGCGGATGAAAAGGGTTCCCCTTTGACCTTTCATTCACTATGTTATAGGCATAAACAGCTTCAATCTTTATCGTACCGGCCGACTTTACATCGCCGGGCTTCATCACCCGGGCCCAGGGAATTACAGCGGCGGCTGCTCCATTACTGAACATCAGAGTGGATGGTTTCTTCAGACGTCCGATAAGCGCAGTGTCGAGATGATCATAATGTTCGTGGGTGACAAGTATGAGGTCGGCCTCAGGAAGATTTTCATAAGAGCCCGAACTCCTGACCGGATCAATATGGATCACGTAATCGACCGCTTTAAACATCAGCGATCCATGACCAATGAAGAATATTTCCACATCGCCGGCCGAAGTACTGATCCGGTCCGTTTCAGGCTGATTCTGTGAGAAATTCGGAACAGTCATAGCTGCAAATATTAGGGTTGACATTAATCTGATCACTTTCATATAATGCTTATAAGTTTAACCAAACAGAACAAATCGGAATACCAATATACGAATAATTGGATAAATCTGCCCAAAAAACGGATATCCATTGTTCACTTCAGATGTAAACTTAATTGCACGATAATTGTTGATATGTTGTAACAGGCTGTTAGTCAAAAAATAATTTATTGATTCGGCAGGTACTGAATTTTTGAATATCTTTCAGCCTGAATTTGGGTTAGGTGTTAATTGTTTAACATTGTTTCAATTAGGGAAAAACAAGCTGACCGGTATAGTGGCTGCTTTCCTGTTATTTTCAGTCACTGCAGGGGCGCAGACAGGAAACAATTTCAAATACCGGTTTAACGGTAATTTACAGGACAAGCCGGTAATTGCCGGTGAGGCTTCCATTGTCATTAACTACAACCTCCCGGAGCTTGCTATCGACAACATTACCAACGACAACGGCATTTTCTTCCGTCTTTCCGCACCCGGACACACATCCACTCAGGAACCAGGCAAACCCGAGCTTCCGGTATTCAGTCGTCTTATTTCAATCCCCGTAGAAGCTAAGTACATTATAAGGATTACAGAAATAGAGTCGGCAAGGATAACACCTTCCATAAACAAAATAAAAGGCAGGCTTTACCCTGCCCAGCATGGTGAAATCAAGCAGGATTCACCTCAAAAACCCGGATTTGTAATTGACAGAAAGCTTTATTCGGGCCGAGGTCTTCTGAAAGGCGATACAGTCAGAATTGAAAAGGTAGGCAGGCTTCGCGGAAATGATCTTTCAACCCTCGTAATTTCACCTGTAAAGTATAATCCGGCCTCCAACTCGCTGGAGGTTATAACGTCAATGAAGATTGAAATATCATGGACGGGAGGCATTCCGTCCTATTCAAAATCATCACCGGCTGAGGAATCGGCTCTCTTTGCAAATACTCTTGAAAAAGGCGTCCTGAACTATTACCCGGGTGAGATAATAACGGGGTACTCCGATCAGCCTGTGGAAATGATCATCGTAACTGATACTTCGTACAGTGAAATTCTGGAACCTTTCTTAAGATGGAAAAGGCAGAAGGGATACCGGGTGAACGTACTTTATTACGGAGAAGGACTGGCAGGCAGTCATTTTTCAGAATTAAAGGAATCTATTTCAAATTTATACACCTCATCCAAAGCTGACGGACACGCCCCCGAATATCTTCTTATTATCGGTGACGTTTCCAAAATTCCCTATTACGGAACAGGCAATGTCACTGATATGTACTATGGCGAATTCGATGGCAGCGGCGACTTTCTGCCCGACATGTACATAGGCAGGATTCCTGCAAAAGACACAGCTTCAGTCCGGTCGGTTGTCGGGAAGATTATTGAATATGAAAAGTTCATGTTCGCCGACACAAACAGATTTTATTCGAATGCCCTTGCCCTGGCGGGCAAGGATGCCAGCTATTCGAACTACATGAACGGACAGGTAAAATATGCCGTGTCAAATTACCTTACACCGGCTAACAGGATTAATCCATTTTATTTCTATTATCCCGAGGGTTTCACTAAAAAGGATTCGGTAATGAAGCTGATCTCCGGGGGTTTGTCCTTTATAAATTACTCAGGACACGGGACATCTGCCGGATGGCTTCATATTGACATTAAATCGCCTGATATTAAAAACCTCACCAACAAGAGCAGGTATCCCTTTATCATCAGCAACGCATGCCGTACCGCACAATTCAACGACACTGCTTCATTCGGGAATAAAATGCTGGTATCACGCAACAAGGGAGCCATCGGATTCATAGGATGTACCAATGATTCATACTGGGAAGAGGATTTTATATGGGCTGTGGGACAAGGCACTCCAAACGACAACCCTAAATACTCCGAAACAGGACTGGGAGCCCTCGACAGGCTTTTTCACACCCATGGTGAACTTCCTTCCGACTGGTATATCAACATGGGCCAGGTCAATTATGCCGGCAACCTTGCAGTAAGTGCAACATCCTCGCTTAAAAAGAAATACTACTGGGAGACATATGCCGTCATCGGCGATCCCAGTGTCATCCCAATAATAGGGACTCCGCTGGAATTCGATATTTCCCTTCCAGACACCCTTCCCCGGGGAATCAGTTCATGGTCTCTGACTGCTGAACCTTTTTCGTATGTTGCTATTTCAGATTTCGAAAACCTCTGGGATGCCTCATTTGCCAGTCCGTCGGGAGCCGTGGACCTCAGTTTTCCTTCTGCATCTGCCGATTCGTGCCTGGTTGTAATTACCGGGCAGAACAGGATTCCTATTATAAAAACAATCTACTTCGCCACCAGCAGCCAGGGATATTTAAATCTTTCTTCATCAGCCATTGATGACGCCACCGGGAACAATAACGGATTTGCCGATTATGGTGAGACATTCTATCTCAGACTTAAGATAGGCAATCTGGGAATGGCAGGAATATCTGACCTCACAGCTTCAATATCCTCTGATTCTGAATGGATCACAATAAACAACAGTACTGCCCTGATCCCTTCATTACCCGGACGATCTGAAATCACTCTGGATAACACTCTTCAACTTACTCTCGACGAGAACGTACCTGACCAGGGCATTGTTACGATTGATCTGATTCTGAAGGACAATCAGACAGAGAAGAAATACAGGATAGACATAACCCTTCATGCCCCAAGGCTCGAAATAATAAACTGCATAATCGACGATTCGGTACTTGGTAATAACAACGCTGCCGCAGAACCTGGTGAAAATTTCACCCTGATCTTCCAGGTCAGAAACCTTGGAACCAGCAGTACCTCAGGACAGTTTTCAATAAATCCCCTTAGCAGCAGACTCGAAATAATTGATTCTGACCTGAAATCAGGAACTCTGCAATTCGGTATAATATCAGAGATCCCGGTTGAGGCCAAGCTTTCGGAATCTTCTCAGTATGGTGATTACATAAAACTGCAATCAATACTCGACTGTTCCCCGTATATAGTGAACAAGGATTTTGTCATCAGGGTCGGAAGAGTAAGAGAGAGCTTTGAATCATCGTCATTCAGGACATTTCCATGGATCAATCTCAGCGAAAAGCCATGGGTGATAACTCAGACCAGCGCTTTAGACGGAATTGTTTCAGCCAGGTCGGGAATCATCAGCCACAATGCATCTTCCTCACTTCTTATGAGAACCTTTTTCGAGGAAGCCGACACAGTGAAGTTTTACATCAGGGTTTCCTCTGAACTTAATTATGATTACTTCCTTTTCTCGGTCAACGGGAATGAAATAATAAGGAGATCGGGAGAAACCACCTGGGAAAAAATAGCGGTGCCTGTCGAAGCTGGAATTAACGTACTCGAATGGACCTTCAAAAAGGATAATTCAGTCTCACAGGGCGGAGATGGCGCATGGATAGATCTGATTGACTTCTCCCGGGCCTCTATGGTGAATTATATAAGAAGGGATCTTGAAGTGGCCCGCATTGAAAGTCCCCAACAGAAAGATGTATACGGCCAGGAAATTGTTTCGGTAAAAGTTCTTAACCCGGGCAGGGACACTATAAATAGTTTCTTTCTTGCGTATACAGTGAACAACAGGCAGCCAGTGATTGAGCAATTCAAACAAAAAATTGCCCCTTTTCAGGATTCTGTTACGGTCGAATTTGAGCGAAGAGCTGACCTGGATCTCAGCGGCACATATGAAATTAGAGTGTACGGATTCGGCAATGACGATGACTATCTTCTCAACGACACATTGAAAATAAGCGTTGTCAATACAGAAGTAAGTGAATCCGCCACACTGTTCCCAAATCCATTTACCGACCGTATTAATTTAATAATCAACTCAAAAACCGACAGGGCAGTAAGGGTGACTGTAACAAACACCGCCGGCCGGCAGGTTATTTCTTTAAGGGAACCTTTGACAGCCGGGGAAAACCAGATAATATTAAATACAAGTCATCTGAGTCCTGGAATCTACATTGTAAATATCGACGGACACAACGCTCCAAGAGCCTACTCCCTGATTAAAATAAAACGCTGAAGACGATGACCGGAAAAAATCCGACTTATGAGCAGGCCCTTGAACTGCTCCGGAAATACAATAAATCGGAAAGCCTCCTCAAACATGCTTATGCCGTGGAGGGTGTAATGAGATATATGGCAAGGAAAGCCGGAGAGGATGAGGAATTATGGGGGATTATTGGCTTGGTTCATGACCTTGATTATGAAATGTATCCCGATCAGCACTGTACCATGACAGAAAAGATCCTCATGGAAAACGACTGGCCCGGGGAACATATCAGAGCTGTCATGAGCCATGGATGGGGCCTGGTCACGGATACAAAGCCGGAAACCAGGCTTGAAAAGACAATCTTTGCTGTTGATGAGCTTACCGGCCTGGTTGCCACAAGCGCACTGGTCAGGCCGTCAAAAAGTGTGATGGATATGGAAGCCCGGTCGGTGAAAAAGAAATGGAACGATAAAAGGTTTGCCGCCGGTGTCGATCGTTCTGTGATCGAGAAGGGAGCTGAAATGCTCGGAGTAACCCTTGATGAACTCATTACTGACTGCATCATGGGCATGAGGGAAGTGGCAGACCTTATCGGCCTCAGAGGAACCGTTCCTCTCACATGAAAAAAACAGGGAGATCCATGCGGATATCCCTGTCTGAAAAAATGAAAAAGCTGTAAATTGCAAATTACAGTTCCTTGATTTTGATATTTCTGAACCAGACATCATTGCCATGGTCCTGAAGTCCGATATAGCCTTCTTTTGCAGGTTCCACAAATCTTGGCCAATCCTTGAATTTTGAGTTGGCCACCATATTCTTCCATGCATCGGTCCAGAGATGGAATTCAACAACATTGGCATCATTCTGCTTGAATACAACAGTTCCCTGATAACACAGGATACCTGCCTTGTTCCATTCGCCTGCCGGCTTTGTATTCTGGGGAACTGCAGGAATAAGGTCATAAAGTGAACCTGCCTTGCGGTTTCCGTTTACACCAAGCTGAGCATCAGGGTGACGTTCATTGTCAAGTATCTGCATTTCGGGAGAAGACATATAGATTGCTTCATTTGGAACTTCCTGGGCAAGGAAAAATATTCCGCTGTTGCCTCCGGGTGCTAACTTCCATTCAAGCGAAAGCTCAAAGTTGCCGAACTTCTTGTCAAAAATGATGTCGCCACCGGCACCGCCGGCTTCACCGGCACCCGACCCAATGCAATGAAGAGTTCCGTCAACGATTTCCCATCCTGCCGGGGGGAATGTTGACTTGTTGTAACCGCGCCAGCCGGCAGTGGATGTTCCGTCAAACAGAACTGTCCAGCCTTCATCAGCTGCTTGCTGTGCCTGTTCTGTAGTTGCAGCATCAGCACCTGCCTTCTTTCCTTTCGAACCGCAGGAGGATGCAAGGCCAAGAATCAGAACACATGATAAAATTATTGTCAGATTTTTCATACTTCTTTCTATTATTAATAAGCGGAGACGGTAATACCGTCTCCGCGGAATTTATACAATATAAAAAGCTATGCAGGCATATCAGGTAATGACCACGGTGCACGGTAGTTGTGCTTGATCATTTCGTTTGCAAACTCCTGTGCATTCATTGTAAGATTAGGCCTGTCGAATTTTGGATCACCGTCAACGATTGTGAAGTTGTCAGAAATAGTAAGCCTTACCTTGTCGTCGGCCGAGATATTGGTGAACTGCATCTTTTCTCCGTTCCATTCGAGCTCCTTGTTGAGTCCCTGCAGCCTGACGGCGAGAACTCCCATTACAACCATTTCGTTGAAAGGTCCGGCTTCCGAGAAATCGGATTTGGTTATCACCCTGGTTTCAGGAGATTCCTTGCATGCGCGTACCCAGTCCATTTCATGGGTAACACCGTCGGCAAGCCTGCGTTCTGTTTTGGGAACAACAGGAACACGGCCTGAAAGAAGCCATGGATCCCTTCCGTAGCAACCGCAGATGAGCTTGTCTTTTGTACCGTGGAAGATAACTCCTCCTCCGGCATTGTTCATATTCTTGCCGGCCGGCCATCCAGTAGGTTTAGCTGGCTGTAATCCTCCGTCATACCATATGACTTCCACTTCAGGATAAGTCATTTTTGCCCTTTTGGCTGAAGGTCTGGCAGGATAAACAAGATTAACCATCTGTGCATTGGGAGCACAATCGGTAAGCAGTAGTGTTGAACTGCCCTGTGCCTTAATAGGATACTGAAGCTTCAGGCCCTTGAATACAGGATGAAGAATATGGCAGGCCATATCGCCGAGAGCGCCGGTTCCAAAGTCCCACCAGCCACGCCAGTTCCACGGTGTGTACAGGCTGTTGTATGGGCGCATCTTGGCCGGGCCGATGAACAGATCCCAGTTGAGCGTTTCAGGAACCCACTCGCCCTTGGGAACATTCAGCCCCTGAGGCCAGATAGGCCTGTCAGTGAATGCTTCAACTTTCCTGACTTCTCCAATCTCGCCGTTCTGAAGCCATTCAACCGTAAGGTTAACACCTTCGCCCGATGATCCCTGGTTACCCATCTGTGTTGCCACTTTATGTTTTGCGGCAAGCTTGGTGAGGAGTCTGGACTCATAAACCGTGTGGGTCAGAGGTTTCTGAACATAAACATGCTTTCCGAGTGTCATACCGGTGGCTGCAATGATGGCATGAGTATGGTCAGCTGTGGCAACTATAACAGCATCAATCGACTTACCCATCTCATCATACATCTTACGCCAGTCCCAGTAAGGTTTTGCATTTGGATTTGCAGCGAATACTTCCTTTGAGTATCCCCAGTCCACATCGCACAAGGCAACAATGTTCTCTGTCGGAGAAACAGCCTTCAGGTTCGAGTTACCCATGCCCCCGATCCCTACGACTGCAATATTCAGCTTGTCACTTGGAGCCTTATGCCCCAATCCGCTGACAACAGAACTGGGCAGAATGGTGAGCCCTGCAGCAACAGCTCCGGTTGTCCCGAGAAAATTGCGTCTCGTAATCTGTTTGGAATTTTCTTTCATCGTCAGGTATTTTAAGTTTGTTATTAAGATTGGATTTATTTGTAAAAATAGTAAATTCTGAATGAATAACTGCAATAGTTTTTCCAAGTTACCGCCCCGGGCTTTTTCAGGCGGCAAAGAGATTTATCAAAGCTCTCTGATCCAGATATTTCTGAAAGCAACCGGATTTCCGTGATCCTGAAGCACAAGCGGCATGGCCCCATGCTTCCTTATCGAATACTCGGGCATGCCAATATAAAGAGTCGGTCCCCTGAGACTTACATTGTTCTGGATAAGCACACCATTATGAAGCACCGTCACCCTGGGAGGAGTGAACCACGACAAACTGTCCTCTTCGAACCGGGGAGCGGTGTAGATAATATCATAACTCTGCCATTCTCCGGGTTTACGGCAGGCATTTACAAGGGGTGCATGCTGCTTGTACAGACTACCGGCCTGACCCTGAACATAGGTGGGGTTGTTATAGCTGTCAAGTACCTGAACTTCATAAAGACTCTGGAGGTACACCCCGCTGTTTCCCCTTCCCTGTCCGTCGCCCTTTACTTCCGAAGGTGATTTCCACTCGATGTGAAGCTGAAAATCATTGAACTTCCTCTTTGTCTGAACAACACCTGATCCCTTGACGCAGACAAGGGCTCCGTTCTCGACAACCCATTTTGTCGGGTTGCCCCTTGAGTCTTCCCATTCCTTGTTTACATCCGAACCATCAAAAAGAATAATAGCGTCAGAGGGTGCCATGCCAACCTGTGCAGCAGGCTGAATTACCGGCACAGCCGGCTCAAAGTATTCCGTCATCTGGGCACTCATCCTTGCCGGATAAACTTGTTTCTGCTGCGATTGAGGCGCGTTGCCCTGCTGTCCCTGTGCAGGGCAAAAAGCAAAAGGCAACAGCATCATAATTGAGATAACTGACTTCTTCATAAGATTCGATTTAGGTTTTTTATTGATTATCCTTATTCCGGCTTCTCCTGATGTGCATCATATTGCTGAGATACCGTACATCTTTTCAAATTTAATCACATTTTAGATATGGCGAACCAAAGCATGCTGTTTTAACCTTTTTTAATAATCAGGAACATTAATTCCATATAATCCGTTCTGATGGCAGTTTCAGAACTTAAACAATACTCAAATCTCCCCGGATTAACTATTGCCCTCCAATTTCACTCTTCTTCCCAATTGTTGCATTTGATATTATAGGCCTGGCCCAGAAACTGAGAAAGAGAATATAGCCAAGGGTAATATAAAGAACAGTCATGCCGGCCTGAAGTCCTATCACATCCTTCAGTTTTCCTATAAGCAGCGACACTATCGCTCCCCCTGCAATTCCCGCGCACAGAATCCCTGAAAAAGAACCGTGCGATTTTGACACACTGTTGAGAGCCAGTGAAAAGATTATAGCATACATTACCGAAAGGCAGAAGCCCAGTGCCGGAAAACCAAAAACAGCAAACTTAACGCCTCCGAAGAGTGTAAATGTCAGAATTATAAGCGCCGCTACAGTAAATAGCCTGAGCACGATCTTGCTGTCCATGACCTTCAGCAGAAACAGCCCAAGGAAACAACCGATTGTCATAAGCCCCCAGAACAGTCCCACAGCCCTTGCCCCTTCAATCTCGGGTGTAAGCCCGTGATAGGTTCTCAGGAACTCTGATATCCAGTTTGCTATTCCCTGCTCCGTTCCTACATAACAGAAAATCCCCAGGAAAAACAGGATCACCTTTTTCTGCCTGAACAGGTCCAGATGTGTATCCCAGGCACCCACAACTTCTTCTTCCCTGAGTTCCACTTTCGGAAATCTTGTGGCAATAATAATTCCTGCCATAAGCAGGCTTATAAAAGTAAATATGAGATAAATCGATACCCATGGCAGAGACGCCGGTGTCAGGGGAGCTACGAGTTTCAACAGAAAACCGTTGCCCGGATCGGGATTACCAAGCCCGAGGACCAGATACGAATAGACGAAGGGACTGAGAAATGAGGCAGCGCCAAATACAAGCTGGGCTATTACCGAGTTGAACGCAAAATGCTGCTCCCCTCCCGCCGTTCTCAGAAGAGGATAAATTGCAACCTGCATTACAGCCATCCCGCAGCCTATAAGAAAAAGGGAAACCAGAAAAACAGGGTAAACCGGAAAAATGGTAAAAAGGACTGCTCCGCAGAATGAAAGGATCCATGCAAATGTAAGACTCTTCTTCTCACCATGTTTCTGAATGATCATTCCGGCCGGAATTGACATTAGTCCATAAGCAATGAAGAATGAAAAAGGAAGCATCCCGGTCATTGTTCCCGTGAGTGAAAAACTGTCACTTACATTCGGATTTATCGAGCCCAGAATGTTGGTAAGAAAAGAAATGGCAAAAAATATCAGGAAAATGAGAAAGATAAGGTAGTAATTCCGCTTCATAAGTTATTTTTATTGATCGCTAAATGTAGAAATAATTATTAATAACAACAGCCCGTCACTCCGGAGTTTTCTTTTAATTTTGGATTTGCCGGAAATGAGATAAATGGAATATAATCTGAAATGGAAAATAATTATTATTCACTCGAAGTAAATAAAGGCAACAGGCTGACGAGGGCGTTCCAGCTCATATTCGGAATTGTGTGTGCATTGCTTGCCGTAACCTGGATTATATTAAATCCCGACTCCTTTAAATGGAACACTACATTGATGCCTGTTCTTTTCCTCTCCTCTTTTTCATGGTACATGATCAACTCCGGGCTTGGCAAAGGTGAAAAGTATATAGAAATAGGAAGAGATTCAATAACAGTCAAAAAGAATTCTCTATTCCCGGCCAGAACTTTCAATGCACCGGAGATAGAAAGAATTGATGTTTTCCCCCTGAGCATGGTCATACATCTCAGGGAGGGAAGCAGATTCCTGCTTAGATTTGGTACGACTTTTACTGATTTAATTGATCCCGTAAAAAGAAGCATTGAGGAATTCTGCTCCCTGAATAATCTACCGGCGGAGTTCATGAATGAGGAGATTTAAACTATTCCGGGGCTGGCATCCGGAATACAAAACCTTCTTGCTTTTCAGCGTTTGAATACCTTATCAGCCATATCCATTATCCAGTTCCAGTCTTTGACCAGCAGATTATGAATGCCGTCGCGCACATGATATCCTGCCTTTCCGCTGCTCACAGGACTATTGAGAGGAGGCATCTGTTCGTCCAGGGTTGTGTTCCCGTCAAAGAGCCTGAACGCAGGCAATGAATGATACAAAGACAGGTATGATCCACGCGGATCAGCCCACAGGTCCTCACTCGCCGAGGTGACATATACAGCCCTCGGGGCAATGAGCGCCAGCAGCATGTGCATGTCAACCGGCATGGAATCTTCATTGTTTCCCCATTGCACATAATTCCTGCAGAACCAGTGAGGAAAAGCCCGGTTTATAGTTTCGATGGTTTCGCCGAATTTCCGCCTTGCCAGTGCCGCGCCTCCGCATCCCGATTCATTGCTTACAGCCATGGCAAACCGCTGATCCTCAGCCGCAGCCCAGAGTGCCGTCTTCCCTCCTCTCGAATGACCCAGAACAGCAACCTTTCCGGCGTCAATATCGCTGTCGGTGACAAGATAATCCATACACCGGCTTGCTCCCCAGGCCCAGGCTGCGATGGTTCCCCATGAATCTCCCTTCCGTTCGCCGCGGTCGAGCAGTCCGTGGATACCGTTTTTGAAATCATCAAAATTATCCGGATCCACATCGGAATTCTGGAATACTGCAGCCGCGTAACCTCTTGATACAATCTCCTCCGCCGGCCAGAATTCATTCTTTATCTTTCGCGAAGGATCAGCCTGATCAGCCCCTCTGTTGTTTATCACAAGAAATGCCGGCACTTTTTTTCCTGCATTGTTCGGCACAAATAAGTTCAGCCGGATAGTAAGCGACTTTCCTTCCGATGATACCACAATATCCACCTCCTTAAGCGTGGCAGCCCCTTCCATGGCATTCCTGTTCTCTTTTACTATCCTGAAGCTTTTTTCGTAAGGGGTTTCAGGAACCCTTCCGTAAACATTCTCACGGAAAAGCTCGAGTATCTCCGGTCTTCTTAGCTTCATCCATGCGTCGGAGTTATCGATTTTCTTACCCTCAAGGGTAATAAGCAACTCGGGCAGTGTATAAGCGGGAACCTTTTCTTCATAATAATTGTACCGGGGCTGATTTTTTGTAAGCCTTTCAACGACATCTTCAGGCGCCTTCCAGCCCTGTACGGCCTGAGAACGGACCATGGCGGGAAGAAATGACAGAACAATTGATATCACAAGGATAACAGCAGTTTTTGATTTCATATTTTCCATAAGTCAATGTTTTCTGTTTCGGAGCAGTGCCATAAAAATAAGCCTTTTTATTTCCGGTCCGAAGGAATTGGATTAAATTTATCAGGCAGATTCAAAGATGAGACCACTGTTCCTCAAATATGATAATTACATTGAATGCAGGCTGTGTCCGCATTTGTGCAAGATAGCGCCGGGAAAAAGGGGCATCTGCGGTGTGAGGCAAAACACGGGCGAACGTATTGAACTGTTAACCTATGGCGTGTTGTCAGGCAGTTCTCCTGATCCTGTCGAAAAGAAACCCCTTTATCACTTCTTCCCGGGACATAATATTCTTTCCATTGGATCATACGGCTGCAACATGAGATGCGATTTCTGCCAGAACTGGAACATTTCACAAAAAAGCGCCGGTAGCATGAAGTCCAACACCGATCCCGGCCTTCTTGCAGATGAAGCGGCTTCGGCACACAACAACATCGGGATAGCCTTCACCTACAACGAACCGGTGATATGGTTCGAGTTTGTAAGGGATACTTCAATAATTATCAAGGGAAAAGGCCTTTACACCGTAATGGTAAGCAACGGCTACATCAACAGGGATCCGCTGAATGAATTACTTGAAGTTATCGATGCTTTCAACATCGACCTGAAAGCCTTCAACGAGGATTTTTACTCAAGGCTTGCCGGTGCAGAACTGGAACCTGTAAAGGAATCGCTCAAGGCAATTTCCAAAGCGGGACGACATCTTGAAATAACGACTCTGATCATTCCCGGAAGAAACGATTCGTTGAACGAAATGGAATCACAGGCTGAATGGATTGCCGGAGAACTCGGTAACGAAACCCCCTTGCATCTGAGCAGATATTTCCCTATGTTTAAAAGAGATGATCCTTCAACTCCTCCCGACACACTTATGCGGCTTTATGAGGCAGCCTCAAAATGGCTCAAATACGTTTATCTGGGGAACACCCGGGAAGAATCCGGTCAGGACACCCTGTGCAGTAAATGCGGAACTGTTGTAACAAAAAGATCAGGATACAGTATAATACTGATGAACCTCAGTGAAACCGGGCGCTGCAAAACGTGCGGAAACCTTGTATTCAGGTATTTTACTCTGCCTTCCCGTGAAGTGCGGTAAGTCGCCCGCAAAGCTTATCCATTTCAATGAAAAGATCCTTTTCTATCAGCCTGTAATGGGCTCTTGCCGATTTGGGATCATCACTTTTAACCGGATTATTGGTCCTCCTGATAAGATCGTTTCTGAGAGTAACGGCATCCGCTATTACGCCCGACACCTCATCAACCTTCTCTTCCGGATGAAGGGTTCCGAATGTGAAACAATCTGAGATCACCTCGAAAATAAGACTGTCAATATCCTTTTTTAGTTTCCTTACGCTTGGCATAATTGCTTGTTTTTTAATGGGGCAAAGTTAACAAAATAATTCATAGTGTCTTGGTTTCCCCCGCAAACCTCCTTAAGCTCTCTTCAGCCTTCTCAATGTAAAGCAACCTGAGTGTTTCCGGCAACGGAGCCGGCACCTTGTACGACACATCCCCGACACAGCAGAACTGAAGCACCATCGGAGAGGTCCCGGTCATAAAGACTGATTCACATTCGGGAAGGGAACTCACGGGCATACAGTAGAATTCAAACTTTATTTTATGCTCTTTGCATATATCCAGTATGGATTTACGGGTTATACCGCTTAGTATTTTATTGTCGGGTGCAGTGACCAGCATATTATCCCTGATGAAAAATATGTTTGACCGGCTGCCTTCTGTTATTTCGCCTTCCTCGTTTACAAGGAGGGCCTCGTATCCTTTTTCGAGTATCAGCTTCTGATAGATGGAAGAACGAAGCTTGTGATTGATGACCTTCGACTCGGGGTCCTTCCTTTCGGCATTGAAAAGCAATCCTTTCACTCCTTTGCGGTACTGCTCATCCGTGGGGTAGACAGGCTCGATAAAGTAAATAAGGTAACTGGTCGAATCGCCTTTGAAGTTGAAGACAAGCTTAAGGTTTATATCCTTTTTTCTTTCCGTCCTCACAAGACGAATAATGTCTTTCCTGATTTCCCCTGTGTCAGCCAGGCTATTCCTGCGCTGATGCTTAAGGCTTGTTTCAAGCCGGTCCATATGATCTTGAAAAAAGACCGGGATACCTCTTTTCAGACGAATAACTTCATAGATTGAATCACCTTTATAGACAAGTGAGTTGTCGAAATGGTCCGAAGGATGAATATCCCCGTTCAGAATGAAATTTTTGCCGAAACATTCGTTCATGGCCTGGTTGCTTTTCATGCCAAAAATACTAACAATAAGCCTTTCGGCCGCCATTTCTGATTATATTAGCAGTCTGAGACCTTTCAATTCATGTATGCGATTGTTGATATTGAAACCACGGGAGGAAGTTCCAGAATTGAAAAAATCACCGAAATTGCCATCATTCAGCACGATGGGGAAAAGATAACGGGCGAATATTCCACCCTTGTCAATCCGGAACGGAATATCCCTTATTATATAACGAGCCTGACGGGCATCACAAATGAGATGGTGGAGGACGCTCCAAGGTTTTTTGAGGTAGCCAGAACCATCGTCGAAATGACTGAAGGAAGGACTATGGTTGCACATAATGCCAGGTTTGACTATTCATTCATCCGCGAGGAATTCAAATCGCTGGGATACAATTTCAGAAGAAACCTTCTCGATACAGTTACTCTCAGCCGGAAACTCATTCCCGGTCACAAATCATACAGTCTCGGAAATATTTGCAGGGATCTCGGAATAGCTATTAACGGAAGACACAGGGCAGCCGGAGATGCGCTTGCCACTGCAGAGCTTTTCAGGCTTCTGATGGAAAAGGACAATCAGGTTCGCAATCAGGGCCATGGCCTGATAAAGAATACAAAACTTTCAAAACTGAATCCCGGCCTCGATGTATCAAAGGTTGACATGGTTCCTGAAGAACCGGGGGTGTACTATTTCTACGATGAGAAAGGTAATCTGATCTATATCGGCAAAAGCCGGAACCTCCGCCAGCGGGTTAGCACCCATCTTTCGAACAACACCACCGGCAGATCGATGGAAATGAGGGATATGATTGCAGATCTCGACTGGGAAGTTACCGGAAGCGAACTTATAGCGCTTCTTCTCGAATCAGCCGAGATAAAGAAGAACAAGCCTCTTTACAACAGGGCACAGCGCCGGACCGGCTTCCAGTGGGGAATATTCAGCTCGACCAGCCCTGAAGGTTACCAGGTTTTCACTTACGGCCGGCTTGATGATGATGAAAATCCTATTGCTGTATTTGCAGGGAAAGAAAAAGCCCGTTCGATGCTGTCGTTCCTTGTTGAAAAATATGAACTATGTCAGAAGCTGTCGGGGCTTTACGAATCATCAGGTCCCTGCTTCCATCATCATGTGGGTCTTTGCAGGGGGGCTTGCTGCGGAAAAGAGTTGCCCTCGTCCTACAACGATAGAGCCCGCAAGGCAGAGGAGGAATTCGTTTTCACCCGCCGCAACTTTTTTATCATTGACAAGGGAAGGTACAAAGGGGAAAAAAGTGCAATCAAGGTTGTAAATGGCAAATACTCCGGCTTCGGATATTTCAGCATCGACGACATGGGCTTCGGCCTGACGGCCGTTCACGACTGCATTAAAAGTTCGGGCGATAACCGCGACATCCAGGTTATACTCAAACAATACCTCAGGGGGTTTAAAATTGAAAAGATAATTGAATTCTGAAAGGCAAACCATATATTTGTTTAAATCCACAGATTAAGAAATGGCTATTTTCACCCGAACCACCAAAAATCTCATCCTGAAGATTGATGAGTTCTTCGATAATATTGATCTGGGCTTGCTTGTTTTCAGGGAAGGAATCAAGGCATATCTGGCCGGGGATACTGAGGCCTTCGGCAGGCATGTTCAGAAAGTGGAACTCCTCGAGAGCAATGCCGACAGACTGCAGCGCTCTATTGAGAATGAGATGATAACACATTCAATCCTTCCCCAGCACAGGGGCGAAGTCAGTTCCCTGATTGATGTACTCGATGAGATAATTGACACTATTAAAGCTTCTCTGACAGAATTCAGCATCGAATCACCCGACATTCCCCTGTCGCTCCATCACAACTTCATAAGCATTATGGAAGCCTCCGTGAGCGCAGGCGAAGAGCTTATTCCTGCCGCACGGGCATTTTTCAAGTCACCCCACACCGTGAGGGAAAAACTTCTTAAGGTCTATTACTTTGAAAGCGAAACCGACAAGGTTATAAAAAATACAATAAAAATCATCTTCCACGACATGCAGGAACTTGATCTTGCCCGTAAAGCTCACCTCAGATATGTTATTCACCATATCGGGAACATTTCCGACAACGCCCAGAAGGCTGCCGACATGCTTTCGATCATGGCAATCAAGATTGTGATGTAATGATTATCCTGTTCCTTACAAGCGGGCTTCTCCTCGGATGGTCACTGGGAGCCAATGATGCTGCCAATGTCTTCGGCTCCGCAGTCGGGTCAAAAATGCTGAGTTTCCGCAAGGCAGCTTTAATAGCTTCTGTTTTTGTAATTATCGGAGCTGTTGTCCAGGGTGCCGGGGCATCCGATACGCTGGGCAGACTTGGTGCCGTAAACGCAATCGGTGGATCATTCACTGTTGCACTCGCCGCTGCAATAGTTGTCTACATGATGACAAAATTTTCCCTTCCGGTTTCAACAACCCAGTCGATAGTCGGTGCAATAATCGGATGGAACCTCTTTACGGGAAATACAACCGATGGAGGAACACTTACACGTATCCTTTCAACCTGGGTCTCAGGTCCGGTCCTCGGAGCAGTTTTTGCAGTCATCCTTTACATCCTGCTTAAAGCTCTGAAGAGAAAGTCAGCCATCCACCTTGTAAGGTTTGAATCTTATATAAGAACCGGTCTGATCATCGTCGGCGCTTTCGGAGCATACAGCCTGGGAGCAAATAACATTGCCAACGTAATGGGAGTCTTCATCCCGGCCTTCGACCTTCATCCGCTCGATCTTAAACTGTTCAGTTTGTCTTCGCAGCAACAACTCTTCCTTATAGGCAGTCTTGCCATTGCTGCGGGAATAATCACCTATTCGCACCGCGTGATGCAGCAGGTAGGAAATAACATAATGGAACTCTCATCAGAGTCAGCCCTTGTGGTTGTGCTCTCGCAGGCTCTTGTATTATTCATATTTTCATCCTCCTCACTTTCGTCCCTGATCCAGAAAACCGGCCTCCCTCCCATCCCCATGGTGCCGGTTTCAAGCACCCAGGTGGTTATCGGAAGCATAATAGGAATCGGATTTTACCGCGGGGCCAGGAATGTCAACTTCAGGGTGATCGGAGAAATTGCTGCAGGCTGGGTACTTACTCCGGTGATAGCGGGAATACTGACCTTCTTTTCCCTTTTCTTTGTAAAGAATATTTTCGGAATTGAGGTCGGAAGCAAAATTACTGGCTCTTCCCCCGCCGGCATGCCTATGGCTGAGACCGATCCAAGGATTTCTGAGATAATGCAGTACCTAATACTTGGCCTGATTGCAGTGGGGTTGATATCCGTTCTTTTCTATTATTTACTTGAAAGGAAAAAAAATACAGAACTGAAAAAATCTGAGGAAAAATTCTGGAAAAACATGAAATAACTTAAATCTATGAACCATTACTATCTTGGAATTGATATCGGAGGCACAAAATGCGCGGTCATTGCCGGAACTGAGGACATGACGATACTTCGTAAGACCGTCTTTAACACGGAAACACATAAAGGACCCGGACATGCCATCGGTCTTTTGCTTAATACGGCATCGGAATTGGCTGTAAGCCTTGGAATTGAGAATCTGAAAGCCATAGGTATCAGCTGCGGCGGACCTCTCGACAGCAAAAAGGGCATTGTACAGTCCCCGCCCAATCTGCCGGGTTGGGACGATATTCCTATTGTCGACCTGTTCAGGGATAAATTCAAAGTGCCTGTCTACCTTCAGAATGATGCCAATGC
>CAYQRF010000012.1:0-34417 GCA_964419775.1 uncultured Rikenellaceae bacterium | reverse complement strand
GAAGATTACGATACTGAACAGGAACAGGCCGTCGGAGATGATATGGCTGGAATAAAGAAGCTTTACCATTGTTTTTACCCCCTGCCCCCTAAAGGGGGTTCTTTCAAACTATCTGCAACATACTCAAGCCTAAAGCCTTAACGCCTTAATGCCTTAACGCCTTAACGCCCTTCACCCCTTCACCTCTTCACCCCTTCACCTTCTTCCTTCATCACCCTATGCTCCCCTGTCTTCACGTTAATGGTCCACGGTTTCGGTTCCGGCAGCCAGAGCCTGCCATCGCCTATTTCGACCGGCATCCACAGATATCTTGAGTCCCACTGGGTTTTCGGTTTCCACATGTCCCCCATGAAAATGACGGTTGTATCTTTCTTCCCTGCCACCTTAAGCAGCATGGTCGACTGTGAACCGTAGGTTTTAGTTTCGGGCGGTGCCACATCGCGGAATTCGCTCCATGGTCCCTCGAGGCTTTGGGCTGTTGCATACTTGTTGGGATTGGGAGACCAGCCTGTGAGTGCCGATCCAAGGACATAATATAGTCCCTTGTAATGTACTATGGCGCCTCCCTCGATGGGAGCCTTGAGCAGGCACATGTCTTTTTCAACATCGAGGTAATCCTCTGAAAGTCTTGCTATGTGAAATCCGTTTGGCCTGTCCTCGAATATCAGGTAAGCTGTTCCGTCATCGTCGATGAACTGGCCGATATCGCGGCTCTCAAATCCCAGCGGTCTGAACGACCTTATATATTCGAACGGACCAGTTGGCTTGTCGCTTACTGCAACCCCCACGCGGGCGTAAAGATAGCCCGATCCGCCGCCTCCCGGTCCGTCGAGATGCATGTACATCACATATTTCCCGGTCTTTGCATTGTAGAACACCTTGGGACGTTCAAGCACCCAGGTGCGGCCGATGCTGTCGGGATCCTTCATTTTCAGGGCATCCCCCATGAATTTCCAGTTGACAAGGTCTTTCGAGGAGTAACAGCTTACATACCTGTATTCCGGATCGAGTCCCTGCCGTCTCTGTTCACCGTACCAGTAGTATTTCATACCAATCCGGATGATACCCCCGCCGTGTGCCTGAATATGGTTTCCGTCGGTGTCGGGCCATACCTCCGCCGGCCGGATCACGTTCTTCTGGGCTGAAGCTTCACCTGTCAGCAAACCGATACAGGCGATGATTATTCCCAGGGTTAGTGTTCTTTTCATTTTATCGATGAATTATTTTCCTAACCAAATGTAGGAAAACTCCGGATAACTGTCAGGGAGGATTACAAAATTTCAGAATAATGAAAAACCATACGAATTTTTATCGAATAACGATAAAAATCCATATGATATTCGACAAGTTTTTTACCTGAAACGATAAGAAAATTGTAGTTTGGGAATAAGATCCCTCATCCCTTATGCGGGATTCGGGATGACGTGGTCCTGGAGCTCAATTATTTCTCGGATTTCTTATAGCTGATTGATACTCCGCCACCCTGGCTGTTGACAGTCGTTTCGTAGTTTGGAAGGCTCTTCACGTGATCAAGGAAGGCTCCCTGACCGCCCCTGCTTCCGTATCCGCCTGACCTGTCGTAAATGTTGTGTGCTGTGAAGCAGCCTCCTACCTTAAGCTTCGGGTCCACATCGATAAAATAGTTTTTGTACCAGTCCTTGTCGGCATCGCTGAAGACAAAATCGAACGGCCCCTTGAGCTGTTTCACCAGGACGTGAGCATCGGCCAGGCGGGCATCGATGTAATCTGACAGTCCGGCTTCCTTAAAGTTCTGCAGGGCTTCCTTATGACGGCCTTCGTCGATATCGATTGTTATCAGTTTGCCTCCGGTTTTGCTGAGAGCCCAGGCAATCCATATGCCGGAATGTCCGGTGGAAGTCCCGATTTCAAGAGCGCTTTTATAGTTGTTTTTCACAATGATGTCGTGGAGCAGCTTGCCGTCAATACCGGGAACGTTCATATCGCGCCACTGCCTGGACCGGGAGTCGAGGAATTTCTGAACCTTTTCATCAAGGGCCGGGTTACTCTTTGGAGCCTGCGAAATGGCTGGAAGGGATAGAATAACAAGTGTGACCGCAATGCTAATAAACGATAAATAGTTTTTTCTCATGGCTTTTCTAATTATATACTCTCTATAGACAAACAACAGCACCTGAATATTTCTGTTAGGGAAAGTGATATATATCACCTGCCAGGCTTGCCTTATGATCTTTCCGGAACATTATGGCCCCTTGATTGTTTAACAAAAGTAAAACCGTAAGCACGGAAGACAAAACGGTTTGGGGATCAATTAACCCCGGGAAACTTGAAATTAACAAAAAACAATATAGTTATGGCTGATTTAAGAACGAAGTACATGGGACTGGAACTGAAGAATCCGGTCGTTGCCGGCGCCAGCAATCTGGTGACAAATACTGATAACCTGAAAAGGCTTGAAAAAGCCGGGGCTGCCGCCATTGTTTACAAATCGCTTTTTGAAGAACAGATTCAGGCTGAAAACCTGGAGTTGTTTGAAAGACGCACTGAATATGAGGAAAGAAATGCCGAGATGATCACTCTGTTCCCCAATTCGAAATCGGATCTGACTTATCCCGAAGAACACCTGTGGAATCTAAAAAGAGCCAGGGAAGCCGTTAGTATTCCTTTGATTGCCAGCCTCAACGCAGTAAGGTCTGAGACCTGGATTGAATATGCAAAAAAGATTGAGGAAACCGGAGTTGATGCCATTGAGCTGAACCTTTATACGGGTCCCGAGAAGATGGATGAGGGTTTTGACAACGTGGAAAAAAAGCACATCCAGACAGTAAAAGATGTAAAATCAGCTGTCAGTATCCCGGTATCGGTAAAGCTGAGCCCTTACTATACCAATCCGCTGATGATGATTTCAGAAATGGACAAGGCAGGAGCTGACGGTTTTGTTTTGTTCAACAGGCTGTTCCAGCCCGATATTGACATACATGCTGAAAAACATACCTTCCCCTACAGTCTGAGTCATCCCGAGGACATGAGGCTGCCGATGAGGTTTGCCGGATTTCTTCATGGCAACATCAAGGCGTCAATCTGCGCCAGTTCAGGGATCTTCAAGGGCGATGATGTCATCAAGATGCTGCTTGCAGGCAGTGATTGCGTTCAGGTAGTAAGTACGCTTTACCTGAACCAGATCGAAGTTATCGGAACAATCCTGAGCGACATGGAAAAATGGATGGATTCAAAAGGCTATAGTAACCTCAGCAGTGTAAGAGGAAAGCTTTCAAGAAATAACTCAGGCAGTCTCCTCCCGTACCGCCATGCCCAGTATATGGATTTTGTGATGTCCACGTCGGAGATAATGAAGAGATACAAGTCACTGGTTTAAAAAGGCGCAGGGCGCAGGGCGCAGGGCACAGGGATCACTAAAGGTCCAAACTGTTTATGATCTTAATCCCTTTCTCTGTCATTTGAGTCTTCAGGTTGCCGAATGAACTGATGTCAAGTGGGCGTGAAGCGTCTTCAATCAGGGTTGCGGAGAAGCCTTCACGCAATGCATCGAGCATAGTGTAAAGTACGCAGATATCTGCAGCCAGTCCGCAGAAATAAAGGTCGTGTCCTCCTTTTTCCTTCAGGTATCCTGACAGGCCTGTGCTAATCATCCGCCTGTTATCATAGAAACCGCTGTAGCTGTCGACCTCAGGATTCATCCCCTTTCTGAAGATTGCCGAAACTCTTAAGGTATCGAGACCAGGGTGGAACATGGCTCCCGGAGTTCCCTGAACGCAATGGTCGGGCCAGAGGACCTGCTCCTCACCAAAAAGATCGATTATATCGAAGGGTTGTCTACCGCGATGATTCGAAGCAAAACTGACATGGTTTGCCGGGTGCCAGTCCTGAGTTGCCACTATCAGTTCAAAACGGTCCCGGATGTTGTTTATCACTCCGACTATTTCATCACCTAAGGGCACCTCCAGAGCTCCGCCCGGCACAAAATCATTCTGAACATCAACAATAACAAGTGTTTTCATAGCTCTATGCTCCTTTTTCTGCAATAAGCCTGTCGCGCTCATCGCGCAGTAACCCGCTGATTCCCACCTTGTAAACATGGGGATAATTGAATCGCTTGTATTCCTCCGGCAGGAGTTTCAGCCGTTCGGTACTGTACCGGGCAATCTCATTCAGTGAAGTTGAAGGAGTAAGTCTTCGCCCTCCCTCCACTATCTTATGAAGGATAGGTTCTTTCCTTTTGCCTCCGATCGCCAGCGACTTATCCGGAAACAGCGGATGGTACATAATGTCAGCATCCTGTTCGGTGTTAAGAGTAACTGCATCTGCTCCGGCAAAGCGGCCGTCGTCATCCAGCACCCTGAAGACCTGTTTCCGGTGAGGGAGTGTTATTTTCTTAACATTCTCCGATATTTTTATCCTTGGCTTCCCTCCCGAGAAGGCAAGTTTATAAACCCCGTCAAGCGCTGCATCGGGGGCGCCAGTCACCAGGCTTGTACCTACGCCGAACACATCGATGGGTGCCTGTTGCTCGAGAAGGCTCTTTATTATATGTTCATCGAGCTGGTTTGAAGCTGCAATTTTGACATAGTTCAGTCCGGCTTTGTCGAGAATCTCACGGCATTGCTTTGAAAGATAAGCAAGGTCGCCGCTGTCGAGCCTGATGCCGAACAGCCGGTGTCCTTTCTCTTCCATCATTTTTGCGGTGAGGATGGCGTTCGGAAGGCCGCTGTCAAGGGTATCGTAGGTGTCGACAAGCAGAACGCATCCCACCGGCTGCCCTTCTGCAAAATGGCTGAATGCCTTCAGTTCATCGTCAAAGCTCTCAATGTACGAATGTGCCATTGTTCCCGACACCGGGATCCCGTAGTCGCGGCCGGCCGCCACATTGCTTGTTGCATTGAAGCCTCCGACGAAACATGCCCTGCTTGCGTAGTAGCCTCCCGGTCCCTGAGCCCGGCGAAGACCAAAATCGATTAAAGTGTTCTCTCCCGCTGCCAGCCTCATACGGCTTGCTTTTGTAGCAATCAGGGTCTGAAAATTGAGGATGTTAAGGATTATGGTTTCCACTATCTGGGCCTCAATTATAGGTGCCTCAACCTGCAGTACAGGCCTTACCGGGAAAACCACATCTCCTTCGCGTGAAGACCAGATGGTTCCGGTAAACCTGAACTGTTCGAGATAACTGAGGAATTCTGACCGGAATCCTTTCTCACTGAGGAAATCAAGGTCGTCACTGTCAAACCTGAAATCCTGAAGAATGTCAAGAATATCTTCAAGCCCGGCAAAAATTGCATATCCGCCTTCAAACGGCAGTTTTCTGAAAAAATAGTCGAAGACTGCAATATTATCCTTCTGACCATGGAAGAAGTAGGCCTGGGCCATGGTCAGCTGATACAGGTCGGTATAGGTAGCTGTATAACTGAACATTCAGCAACCGCCCGCAGGTTTCTTCTTTGCCTTGGCTGTAACTGCAGGTTTCACTGCCTTCACCGCCGGAGAGGCTGCCTCAGTTGAAACAACACCTCCGCCGCCAAGAGCAGCAGCAGCGCTCTTCCTGAAATCGTACCTGGCGAATTCCTCATCCGGACTGGTTTGTGTGGGTTCCTGGGGCGAGAGAATATTGCCGAACCAGTAATTCAGTCCTCCCTCAAGCACGAAATTGTTTTCATAACCCAGCTGCCTGGTTATCATCCATGCCTGGTTGGCATACACCGAACCGTTTGAATAAAACACATTTACATAGGCATCCTGGTTCAGGATATCCGTATACTCCTCAGCCAGCAGATTGCTGAGCGGAATGTTGACTGCGCCGGGCATGCTGTATGCATCAAATTCCTCCGGTGTCCTAACATCGATGAGGCGCAGGGAGGGATCCTTCTGAACCAGCATATCTGCTATTGCATCAGGAGTGATGAACTGAACTCCTGCGCCTGCTTCCAGAAGAAGTTCCTCAGGCGAAAGACGTTCATGGCTGACCCTGTCGGCCGGTACGGCAGCTATAATTATACCCAGCGGTATAAGTATAAGTGCAAGAAATTTCAACTGTTTCATAATTATATATTTATTGTTACTGTTTTTCCTAATATTCTTCCCTCGGGAACTTACGCTCAGCCCATTCAGCCACAAGAAACATGCCGATTGCGGCCATTATCATAAACAATCCGAAAAGTCCGTCAGACATACCCAGTTTGTCACTGACCTTGGGTTCTCCAAGGTACTTTGCAAGATAGAGTTTCTCCCACCACCCGTAGGTGAAAGCAAAACCGTAAACCCCGATGAAAAGTCCTGCTATGAACACCATGGCATCTATTTTACCGATGGCAGCACCACAGAAGCTTGTTCCCGGACAAAAGCCTCCCATTATGAATCCGGCGCCCATTATGACACCTCCTATGATTGCTGAAGTAAGGTAAGTCGGATTGACATAGATCAGGCTAAGGTCGATCCAGCCGAAGAGGCTCATGAAAAGTAGTCCGAGCATTGCCGTGATGGCTGCGGTGAAAAACACCTTTAGCACAACGGCATCATATCCGTAGAAGATCCCGGCAAGCTTGCGGCTTGAGGAGAATCCTGAGCTTTCGAGCACCCACCCGAAAGCTATTCCTATAAAGAATGCAAGCAGAAAATTTGTATTTTCCGATATAAGTTCATTTGGTGCCAGTGGTCCCATTTTGTCCTCCTTTTTAAATCCAGTTTCTTCTGAAGAAATATGCAAGTGCGTATGCGGTGCCGAAGATGGCCATCATTGTGATGAAGCCTCCCATGGAGAGTACTGCCATGCCGCTGAGTGCTGATCCGCTCGTACAGCCGCGACCCAGCTGTGATCCGAAGCCGAAAAGCACGCCGCCGGCCAGTGCGAAGATCAGCCTTCGGCGGGATGTGATTTTCGGAGAATGCTCCACCTTGAGTTTAAGCCGGCCGGCTACTGCCCCCGAGAGGAAGCCTCCGACTATCACCCCCATCATCTGAAAGACAAGCCACGATTTCATGGGATTTCCGCTGTGCGATTCGGCATATTCGGCCATAAAGGGATTTGTATTAACCGCATCCTTGTCAACCGCCCGGATTGTTGTGGCCACGACGCTTTTTACTGCTCCGCTGGCACCCAGACCCCTGCCGGCGACAAAATTTGCTGCAAGCAGCACGAGACCGAGCAGGACACCGCCCAGGTACGGGTTGAGATATTTTCTGCTCTTCCCTGATTTTGTATTATTGCTCATATTGTTGGGTTAATTATTGATATCAGTATAACCACCGGCTGACCTGTCCGGCAAAGACAAATATAAATCTGAACATCAGGCTTCCGAAAATCACCAGGATACCCGGTATTACGGCGGGGATGTGAAATCCCCTGAGTTCCATCAGGTCGAGGACTGCCGGGATAATAATTCCCAGCACCACTACAAATATCCAGAAGACCATTGTGTACGGGCCGCCGAGGAAAAGCCCGGCGGCTTCGATCTGCACCTGGGTGCTTGCCAGAAAGCCCATGAACATGTGAACGATCAGGAAGAGTTCAACGCCCAGAATCACAAGATCGATCTTTGTAAAGAGCAGCCGCTCCCTGCTGTTTCGCGACGACAGGACTATTGTCGCCGCACCGGCCGAAAGTCCCGACGCCAGGAAAAGAGGCCCAAGCACCGATGTGTTCCACAGCGGCCGTGCATTAAAGGCGGACAGCAGGATTCCGGTATACACACCTGTTATGATTGCAAAGATCATTATCACCCAGGCAAGGGGCTTCTTGTGCTTATTGAAGAAGACTTCGACTTCTTTCAGCCATGAGTATTTCCAGTCCCAGTTCGGAAAGAACTCCCTGATATGGAGCGCGCACCAGATAAAGGATGCGGTGGTAATTACAAGAAGAGTCCAGGCTCCCCACGACATCGGAGACTCGAGCCTGATTGTGGTGTAGAGCTGCCAGAAGTAAGCCTTGTGCCTGAGGTCGATAAAAAGGGCGGCAAGGCCTATAACCAGGGCAAACGGAGCCACGAACGGAACGCGCCGCACGGCGGTGCGGAACTCGTTTTCCTTACCCAGCAGGTAATACAATGCTGCAAAGAAAAGCACACCGGCCGCCAGTCCTCCAAGGAAAAGGTACAACGGAATAGGCCAGTGCCAGATATGTAATTGCGGATCAACCCCCAGGTTTTCTCTTCCGCTGATAATCAATTCTTCGTTCATTGTCTTCTCAGATAAGGAAATACAACTGTGGTTTCGTACCTGCTTCGGGGATCAGGGTTTTGTGCTTGCGCTTTTTCAGAACCTTGCTCACATCGCTGTTGGGATCATCCATATCGCCGAAATACATGCATTTCGTCGGACAAACGGCCACGCATGCAGGAAGCATTCCCTGCCTTACCCGGTGAATGCAGAAGGTGCATTTGTCAACATATCCTTTGGGATGAGGGTAGCGTGCGTCATAGGGGCAAGAGGCGATGCATGCGCCGCAGCCAATGCACTTGTTGGGTTTCACCAGGACGACGCCTCCCTCCACAATGTGGCTGGCACCTGTCGGACAGCATCTTACACAGGGAGGGTTATCGCACTGATTACAGCGCTCCGACCTTAATTCCACCTCGAGCTGAGGATAGGTGCCATCCATGACTTCCACCACCCAGTCGCGGCAATATCCTATCGGCACATCATTTTCAGTCTGACATGCAACCACACAGTCGCTGCAACCGACACACTTCCTGGTATCAACAGCCATTGCGTATCTCATGATGCCACCTCCTCTCCTGCAATTTCGGTTAAAAAGGTCACAAAGTTCCCCCTCATGCCAGTACCTCCCATAATGGGATCAACCAGCACCCTGGTGATCAGATTGGTATCGCTTGCTCCCTTGCCGTAGCATCGCTCCAGCTTCTTCTGATCATGACCGAAACCGTGTACCATATAGACTGAATCCCATCTGATACGTTCTGTTACTCTTACTTTTATCGGGAATTCTGATCGTTTGCCATCCTGATTCATCAGGTGGATGTACTGGCCTGAAGTCAATGCCCATTCCTTTGCCACGCGAGGATTAACCCAGAGTGTATTTTCTTCCATCAGGTCGTTAAGGTTCGGGTTGTTTGATGTACGGCTGAATGTATGCATGGGTGCTCTTCCGTAGTTGAGGCGGTAGTATCCGGGCGGCGGCTCCTCATGATGTGTGTATTTTGGCATGGGGTCATAACCTGCATCCGCAAATGTTGTGGCATAAAGCTCAATCTTCCCGGTAGGTGTGTAGAACTCAAAATCCTGTCCCGGCTGAAAGTACAGTTCTCCATATTGCCTTTCGAAAGTCTTGACGCCGAGCCTCATCATTTCATCCAGACTGCTTCCCACCTGTTTAAGCTGCCAGTCGAGCTGGTCCTCTATTTTTTCAAAGGGGAAATATTCGATAACTCCAAGTCGTTTGGCAAGTTCCCTGGCCATATAGTAGGCAGGGCGGGTATTGTATGAAGGTTCTGCAGCCGGGGCTCTCAGGGCAATCTGCGGCTTCCGGTGTGGCCCTACCCTGATGTCGTCATAGCGTTCAAGGTAGGTGCATTCGGGAAGGACCACGTCGGCCCAGCCGGTTATTTCCATAGGCATGGTATCGATCACTACAAGCAGTTGAAGGGCCTGGATAGCCTGAAGAGTGTTTGCCTGGTTGGGAAGAGTCTCGATGAGATTGGTTCCGTTCACTATCCATCCCTGGAACTGGCAGTGGCGGCTGGGATCCGGCACAGTGGCATCGCATACGCCGTTTGCCAGAACAGTGTCGGCCAGCTTGTACAAATCAGGGAATTCCGTTCTCCATGATCTTTTGGGTACAGGATACGGAGGATGCTGCGGTTCAGGCAGTTCGAAGCTTTCAGGACTGAAGAATCCGCCCCTTCGTCCCCACGAACCCAGGAGGGCGTTTAGGATTGCAACGGCACGGAGTCTCTGTGTATCGTCGCCGTACCATGTCACATGGCGTCCCGGGTGGACGATCACTGCCGGTGAGGCATTGGCCATCTCGCGGGCGGTTTCGCGGATCACTGTCGGATCGATTGTGGTGATTCCGTAGGCCCATTCCGGAGTGTTGTTCTTAACGTGTTCCTTAAGATATTCAAAACCGTATGTGTATTTCTCCACATAAGGTTTATCATAGAGTTCTTCCGTGATTATGACATTGATCCAGGCCAGCAGCAGGGCAAGGTCGGTGGCCGGTTTAATGGGAAGCCAGTATTTGGATTTCCCTGCGGCAGTTGAGAAGCGTGGATCGACTGTGATGATTGTTGCCCCCTTGTCGATGGCATCCGACATTTCCTGAACCTGTCCGTTGTGCATGTTCTCGCCGATGTGGCTGCCGATCAGGACAAGACATTTTGTATCACGTATATCCGTCCTTTCAGGGCTTTCAATCGTCTCTCCGAATGTAGCCTGAAAAGCCACTTCACGGGGTCCGCGGCATTGTGCATACGACGGAGCTGCAATGTGGGGCGAACCAAGCGCCCTGAGCAGGTTGGTGAAATACTTGCCTCCCGAGCCGTGGGTGAAGAGGGCAAGACACTCCGGACCATGTTCGGCTGATATCGTCTTTATTTTATCGGCTATATAGTCGAAGGCTTCCTCCCATGTCGCTTCCCTGAAAGTCTGTTTTCCGCGTTCCTCTGTACGTATAAGAGGGGTGCGCAGACGGTTCTCATCGTAGAACATCCCGATCCCGCCGGTGCCGCGGGGACAGAGGCGGCCATTGCAGTTTAGGTCATCATTGTTACCTATGATCTTCTTTATTGCCCCTTTTTCATCCTTGTAGATCCAGCCTGCGCACTTCCAGAAACAAACCTCGCAGTAAGTCGGGATCCGTCGGAGCGGATCACCTGCCGAAGCCGTCAGTGCGCCTTGCCCCTGTTCCGAAGCCAGCAGCCTGAACCCTGCCGCGCCCGCCATTACTGCTCCTGCCCCGATAGCTGAGATCTTGATGAATTGCCTTCTTGTTGCCATGTATAAAGGTAAATATCTGAATTTTTAAATATATAGAGAAATCCTAATACTTAAGCAGGGAGCAAAAAGAAAGTTTTTCTCTCTCCCGGTCACACCGTTAAAACGGCAGTTTCCGATTTTCTTCCTATGGCATCGACTGCAATGATCTTGAATTTCTTACCCTTTCCGGCCTCAAAGGTAAAGGGGTCCCTTGTAACCTGGGGCACATGTTTAACAGTGCCGATAATGGTTCCGTCGCCTTCAATGTCGTAATGGGATAAAGGTTCACTTCCGGCATAGCTGGTATCCCATGTAAGCTTTATTCCGTCTGACTTGGCAATCTGTGGATTTCTGGGCGGAGTGAGGCCGGAGTCGGGCAGCTGGAAATAATTTGTGTCGCCGTTGCGGGCTCTTTCGCCGATCCTTTCAAGTTCGCGCCTCTGGTTTTCACCAAGAGCGTCAGGCGTAATCTGGGCGGCGTAGTAATTCTGGGTAAGCTGGCACTTGAGCGGATCGTCGTCTATCTGGCCTATTCCAATTATAAGTGTATGAATTCCGGCGGTTGTAAGAACGTATTCAATCAGCGGACGGCTGGGAACGGATTCCGTGCCGACGAACCTGACCACATGTTCCGGCTTGCTGGACCACCCGGGTTCCTTGGTGTACATTGTTCCGTCGGAGAAGACCTTCATGCCGATGATACCGATATTCCTGGCTTGTGCCACAGGGATAACATTGTACTGCATGTTGAGGTAGCGCCTGTCGTTGACATTTATAGCCACAAGCATACCGTCGAGAATGTCCCATTTGTCGCGCTGTATCATGTCGATCATAACAGGTGCGCTGTAGTGACCCGAAAAGCCGATATGCCTTATGAGCTTCTCATTTTTCGGGTTCAGGCCGGTAATGTTTGTTCCGTCCCTGTAATCGCGAAGTGCAACAAGGGCACCGAAATTGTCATTAACATCGAGAGGGGTTTCAAGTCCCTTGTACACCACATCAACCTCTTCGGGATTGGTTATATTATGGATAAGCATCATGTTTACGTAGGCTCCTTCGGGATATGTCCCGTCGTCGTTACCGAATATCTGCGACAGGGTCCTTTTCAGATCCGCCACGGCTCCTTCAGCGTGATCGCCGTTGGTGCTGTTTCTGACGTTGTCGATCCGGGGATAGCCGCCCTTTGCCCAGCGTATCATTGTCTTGTTTGTAAGAAAGATCGATTCCCGGAGTGATTCATTATATCCTTTCTGTCCGGGTATCAGGTTAAGTTCCCTGAATGCCTTTCCGTAATTCATCTGGCTGGGTCCGTACACGTTGGATGTATCGAAGTAGTTGACACCCATATCAAATGCCTTTTTAATTATGGCAACCGGGTCAACTCCATCCGGAGTCCACTGAATGGAGGCCTGTCCGCCGAGCCCCAGTGTGGTGACATCAAAATTGATCCGGCCGAAGCGCCGTTTCATCGGAGCCGGGATGACAGTGTTGGAGCAGGAAAGCTGGGGCAGCAGTGCCACACCGGCAGCAGCTGCAGCCGATAGCCTCATGAACTGGCGGCGTGTAAGCATGGTTCTTTTTTTTGGAGCTGTCATGACAGAATGGGTTTGATGGTTTAGTGCTTATTGCAAAACTAAAAAAAACAATGTAAATTTTTATGATTCTGATCATTTTAACTCATATGCAAGGCAAAAGTTTAGAATTCTTCTGCTCCGTCTGAACGGGTCAAAGATTATCCAGAATTGTCTTCAGGGCATCCTCGTTCCAGGTCTTTCTGATTTCGATCGTTATTGCACTATCGAGATGCCATAAGCTTTTTATACCTTCTAGCTGTGTTTCCCTTACCGAAAGAATCAGATGGCTGACCGGCCTTGCCAGCAGCCCGTCAATACACGAGGCCCAGCCGCGGCCGCTTATCTCAAGGGCTCCCACCTCATCAATAATGATGATCCCTTTGCCTGCGGAGTTCAGGATAGCTGCTCCTGTTTCAATGCTTCCCGGGACAATGACGAATCTTCCTATCCTTTCGGGTCCTGTTTCTTCTGACTTCCTCAGGAATTCGTGCCTGTCGCCAGTTTCAATATTGACCAGATCGTAGCCTGCTGTCCCGGAGTCATCACTCTTCCGCTCCGAAATAATCCCCTGTGGATGGTGTCCGTTTTTCCGGAGAGCTTCAGTCAGCTGTTTCAGGAAGGTGCTTTTTCCTGAACCCAGCGGACCTGTCACAATGAATGTTTTCGGAGTTGGTGCTGATCTGCCCTTTATCTCATGAAACCTGCTCTCGGCCTGTCTGATGATATGATAGAAGATGGATACCGGATTCCTGACGAGGCTCCTGAAATCGGGGACGGATGAGATAAAGTGAGGAAGGCTTTCAGCCGACAGTTCAAGAGCCAGGGGCAGGTTTCTGAATGATGTTCCCTGAAAGAAATTCCTTATCCGCGGATTATACAATTCCGTTCCAAGAACAGTGAATCCGGCAATTATGACTGCAGCCCTGAAGTTCATCTGTATCCCTGTAAGGATTCCCTCCTGCAACGATATTTCACCTGAGTGAGCCTTGCTCAGGGCAAAGGCAGTGATCAGTGTAATCAACACAAAGAATATCCAGAATTTCGGTCTTGATACCTGACGCAGCGCTCTTTTGTATCTGATTGACCATATTACTATTACAGCGATCACGACTACACCCCAGACGAACCATGGAGCAGTATTCAGAATGACAAAACTGCCGGTAAGGAGAATGACGTCAGCTATAAGCCATGGTATCGAGTAATCAAAGGCCGGCCGTAATGACGGTTCTGTTTTGCTTAGGGGCTTTTGTCCCGGGACAATCAACTCTGAAGAAGGCTGCTTCCTCATTTTCCTGCCCACCATAATACCTGTCACTCCGGCAGCCAGGCCGAAAATGGCAAAAACCACAAGCAATGCAATGATGGGCAGCCAGGCAATGTCAGTCTGGATGTTCAGCTGTCGTTGTGCCATCCCGATTAGGTTATTATAAACCTCAATTATGTTTTCGCCGTAGAAAATGATGTAATTGGCAATTTTCTGAAACAGGTTCCATGACATTGCCAGCACGGCACCGATGAGATAACCCGCTATGGTTCGTCCTGAGAGGCGGACGGATGTCTCAATAATTATGGATTCCGCTATGATTGCAATCATGGGACCGAAAATCACTGCACTTGGCGACAGGGTTTTAAGCATGGCACAGATCAGTCCCGCACGCCAGAAGAGTCCTCTTTCAGTCCAGATGTAACTGATGGAGATAAGTATTATAATCCCGATGGCGGTCAGAATATTTCCGCTGAACGGAACTCTCAGGTTATGGAGAAAGCTGCCCAGCACAATCTCCGATGCAGCCCAGATTGTCCCTGTTATTGAGGCCTTGATCCACTTTTCGCTCAGTTTGCTGTTCATCCCTTGTAAGAATGCATGGTTTTCACAAAGGAAAGTAATTATCTGCCTTTATACTGCTGCCAAAATAAGTAAATCCCGATTATCTTCAGTAAAAATTTATGCTGATGAAGAAATCAATCCTTTGGGGCAGTTACCAGTCAGTACAATGCCCCGTCCTGAAAAAGGTTGACAGATTAATAATTAATTACCAGCAACAATTCTCACTTAACACCCCCTTCCCTCCCGATAGCTATCGGGATTCCCCCACGGGGGCAGGAGCAGCACGCTTTTACTCCCATGTACGAACAGCGCCATAAGCCTTTCCCCCTTGAAAGGGGGATCCCGATGGCTATCGGGAGGGAAAGGGGGTAAGACTTTTTAAAGTTGGACCTCTTCCCAGGCTTCCGCCTTACGTCTTGTGTCTTGCGCAATGCCCTCTGCCCCCTGAGCCCTTCGCCCCCTGCCCCCTGCCCTCCGCAACAACTTACTTCCCACATGCAATAAATACTGCTTGTTTTTTGTTATCTTTATACCGTATCTAAGGAAGCAAACATTGGAAAAGTCGCTAAAATATGTCAGGGTAAATTCCCGCACGGTTGTGGGGGTAAGCGCCGATATGTCCGATGATCAGGTCAGGAAGAAATTCAATGAAAACCTGAAGCTTTCGCCCTATTTCAATCCGAAAAAATTCTTTGTGATCTCGAAAAGCCGGTGGATCTGATCTCCGGACACAGCAATTACCGCATATCTTGTAGATAAGAAAATAGTCAGGCAGGGAATTATTGTATTAATAATCACATACGTTATGGCGTCTGTATTACCGGTCGACATGATATTTGAGATGTTTGATCTGCCTTTAGATTTTTTTAGTAGATTTCTTCAGACAATTCTCAACCTGATCTTATGAACGTTAAAGGAACCCCGTCGAGGGGATTGCTGGGAACCACACTCGGATTCTTTTTCGGATTTGCTGCTGTAGCATTGTATGGTCCCACCGCCGTGAAATTCAAGGAAGCAATGGATCTTACTCCTGCCCTTGTAGGATTGTTAATCGCCATCCCGTCGCTGTCGGGCTCATTGTTACGTATCCCTTTCGGAGCCTGGGTCGACACAACAGGAGGAAAGGTCCCTTTTATGATACTGTTAATACTCAGCGCTGTCGGTCTTGGCGGCGTTACTCTCCTGCTTCATACCTCTTATCCCGAAGGGATGAAGGGGATGTATTGGCTGGTGCTTTTTTTCGGATTCCTGAGCGGCTGCGGCATTGCAACATTTTCGGTGGGGATTGCCCAGACATCGTACTGGTTTCCGCGGAACCGGCAGGGAAGTGCCCTTGGCACCTTCGGCGGGCTGGGGAATCTGGCTCCCGGAGTATTTTCAATTATACTCCCTCTGTATCTCACCCGTTTCGGATTCATTTCCGCCTATTTTGCATGGTTTCTCTTCCTTCTTCTGGGAACGGTTCTTTATGGAATAATCGGTTTGAATTCATACTATTTTCAGTACAGGAAAACCGGTCTTTCAGATGAGAAAAGCAAGGCGAAGGCCCGTGAACACGGTCAGGAGATCTTCCCTTCGGGAGGGGTGAAGGAGAGTCTGCTGAACTCCGCCAGGATTCCTAACACATGGGCTCTTGTTGTGTTGTATTTCACCACTTTCGGCGGTTTCATTGCACTCACCGCCTGGTTTCCTACATACTGGAGCGAGTTTCAGAATTTTGAGCCTGTAAAGGCAGGTCTTTTCACTGCTGTCTTTTCCATACTGGCCTCCCTGATCCGTGTTTACGGAGGCAAGGTGGCTGACAAATTCGGCGGGGAGCGGACGGTTCTTGTTTCCATGTCGATTATTATGATATCAGCTGCCATGTTATCATTCGCCTCAGGAGTTGTGACGAGCATTCTGATTGTGATCCTTCTTGCCCTCGGGATGGGGATCTCCAACGGGGCAATCTTCAAGCTTGTTCCGGCCTATATACCCAAAGCTGTAGGGGGTGCTTCCGGCTGGATCGGCGGACTGGGAGCATTCGGCGGATTTGCCCTGCCGCCGCTGATGGGAGCAATAGCAGGAAAATACGGAACGGAAGGATATGCGAGGGGTTTTCTTGTTTTTGTCGCCCTATCGCTTATCAATCTCCTTATCATTTATGTCCTGATAAAAACCAGGGCAAAAACATCAGGCAGCCACTAATCCAGGCAACCACTTCAAACTTTTCCCTTATGAGTCTGTTAAACAAACTGGTCTATTTCAGCAGGAGCGCCGAAAAAAGCGCTGATAAGCATAGTGTTACGACCGACGAGGATCGAAGCTGGGAGGGATTCTACAGGAACCGCTGGCAATTTGACAAGGTTGTTAGGTCGACTCACGGGGTCAACTGCACCGGGTCGTGCTCGTGGAAGATCTATGTAAAGAACAACCTTGTGACCTGGGAGATACAACAGACCGATTATCCCGAGACAAGGCCCGACCTGCCGAATCACGAACCCAGGGGCTGTCCTCGGGGTGCCAGCTATTCATGGTACCTATACAGCACAAACAGGATAAAATATCCGATGATACGCGGATCGCTTGTGAGGGCATACAGGAAGGCGAAGACAGTAAATCCGGATCCTGTAAAGGCGTGGGAAAGCATAATGAATGATCCTGAACTGACGAAAAAATACAAATCGGAACGGGGTCTCGGGGGGATGATACGGGCTGACTGGAATGAGGTGAATGAAATGATAGCAGCTGCAAACATTTACACCATAAAGACTTACGGGCCCGACAGGCTGGTAGGTTTCACTCCCATTCCCGCAATGTCGATGGTATCATATGCCTCGGGGGCAAGATACATGAGTCTCCTGGGCGGACTGGTTCTGAGCTTTTATGATTTCTATTGCGACCTGCCTCCGGCCTCACCCCAGACATGGGGGGAACAGACAGATGTACCCGAGAGCGCAGACTGGTACAACTCTTCATTCATTATGCTGTGGGGATCGAACGTTCCCCTCACCAGGACACCCGACTCACCTTTTCTGACCCAGGTGAGGTACAAAGGGACCAAGGTTATAAACATTTCTCCCGATTACAACGATGCAGCAAAATTCGCCGACCTGTGGATGAAACCCAAACAGGGAACGGATGCGGCACTCGGGATGGCCATGGGGCATGTGATTCTCAAAGAGTTTTACCTCGAAAAGGAGACCCCCTGGTTTTACAGCTATGCCATTCAGTATACCGACCTTCCCTTTCTTGTAAAGATCGATAAGAAAAACGGTCGATATGTACCCGGACGGATAGTCAGAGCTTCCGACCTGGACAATGAACACGCAGCCGGAAAAAATGCAGAATGGAAACCCGTGATCTTTGATAAAACAACATCCTCTTTTGTTGTTCCAAACGGCACAATCGGATCGAGATGGGATCAGAGCAGCAAATGGAACCTTGAGCTTGCCGATTCTGCAAGCGGCAGGCCGGTCGATCCCCAGCTTTCAGTTTTAAGCAACAGGGATGATGTTGCAGAGGTTTCGTTCCCCTATTTCGGAGGGCAGGCATACAGGCACGAGCATTTCAATTCAACGGAGCATCCTGAGATAATGACAAGGAAGGTGCCGGTAAAAAAATCAACTGCCGGAAATTTCCTTTACTGTACTGTATTTGACCTCATGGCTGCAAATTACGGAGTGAATCGCGGACTGAATGATCCCGGCGCAGCCAGTAGCTATGAAGAAGACCTTCCCTACACACCGGCCTGGCAGGAAAGGATAACCGGGGTTCCGGCGTCGCAGGTAATAACCACGGCAAGACAGTTTGCTGAAAATGCAGCACTTACTTCCGGAAAATCGATGATAATCATCGGAGCTGGTGTCAACCACTGGTTCCATACCGACATGATTTACCGGAGTGCGATAAACATGCTCATGCTTTGCGGCTGTGTTGGCCAGTCGGGAGGCGGCTGGGCCCATTATGTCGGTCAGGAAAAGCTCCGACCCCAGACCGGCTGGCTTCCCCTTGCCTTTGCACTCGACTGGAACCGTCCGCCGCGTCAAATGAACACAACATCGTTCTTTTACATGCACAGCGACCAGTGGCGATATGAGAAGGTCGGGCTTTCGGAGCTTGTCTCTCCCCTGGCGGACAAGGATGAATGGGGCAAACTGTCGATGATCGACTGCAACGTAAAAGCGGAACGTATGGGCTGGCTTCCTTCAGGTCCCCAGCTCAGCGAAAATCCGCTTGCAGTATGCAGGCAGGCAGAAAAAGAAGGCCGCAATATTGAGGAGTACATCACATCGCTGATGAAAAGCAATGAGCTGAGCATAGCTTCGGAAGATCCTGACAATCCCAAAAACTTCCCCCGGAACCTGTTTGTATGGCGGTCGAACCTTCTCGGATCCAGCGCAAAGGGGATGGAGTATTTCATGAAACATCTGCTCGGGACACAGAATTCAGTTCTTGGTGGCGATCTAAAGTCGCTGGGGGCGCAGCTCCCTACAGAAGTGAAATGGCACGATCAGGCTCCCGAAGGAAAACTCGATCTGCTCGTCACCCTCGATTACAGGATGTCGACCACTGCTCTGCATTCTGATATTATACTGCCGGCAGCAACATGGTACGAAAAGGATGATCTGAGCACTTCCGACATGCATCCTTTCATACATCCGTTCTCAAAAGCCGTTGATCCGCTCTGGGAATCACGCTCCGACTGGGACATCTTCAAGGGCCTCGCCGAAAAGTTTTCGGAGCTGGTTCCGGGCCACCTGGGGAAAGAAAAGGATGTTGTCCTTCTTCCCCTTCAGCACGACACCCCTATGGAAATATCCGAGACCTCGGAGGCTCTTGGCTGGAAGGAAAACGGACTTGAACCAAGGCCCGGAAAGAATATGCCTAAGCTTATTGAAGTCGTGAGAGATTACCCTGAGACGTATAACCGGTACACCACTCTCGGGCCGCTTATGGAAAAAGCAGGAAACGGCTCAAAGGGAATTTCATGGAATACCGCGGATGAAGTAGGGTTCCTTAAAAAACTGAACCTGACTTCAGGGCATGAAGGAGAAACGAAGGGACTGGTAAAAATTGAAACCCCGGTTCAGGCTGCTGAAGTAATTCTTACGCTGGCCCCTGAGACAAACGGCCATGTTGCTATCAAGGCATGGGAAGCTCTTGAAAAGACAACCGGGCGGAGTCACAGGCATCTTGCCGAAGGGAGGAAGGAAGAGAAGATAAGGTTTGCCGATCTGCTTCGTCAGCCGCGGAAGATTATAACCTCTCCCATCTGGAGCGGTATTGACTCTGAAGAAGTTTCCTACAACGCCGGTTACACAAACGTTCATGAACTTATCCCATGGAGAACCCTTACCGGCAGGCAGACAAGCTACCAGGATCATCCATGGATGACAGCCTTCGGGGAGAACCTCGTGTGTTACAAACCTCCAATCAACACCCGTTCGCTGCCAGGCGTAATGGATATGGTCGGCAAGTCGGATGAGTATCTGATTATAAACATTATGACGCCCCACAACAAATGGACAATTCACTCATCGTGGTCGGATAACCTTATAATGCTCACCCTCGGCCGCGGCGGACCGGTGGCCTGGCTCAGCGAGACTGATGCGCGTAAGATAAATCTGAGCGACAACGACTGGATTGAGGTGTTCAACAGCAACGGCGCTTCCGTGGCACGCCTGATAGTATCCCAGAGGGTTCCGGAAGGAGCTCTCATAATGTACCACAACCAGGAGAGAACGGTTAACATGCCTGTCAACCAGATAAACGGAAACCGCGGCGGCGTGCATAACTCCGTCGAACGGTTAAGCATCAAGCCGACACACATGATAGGAGGTTATGCCCATCTCAGCTACGGCTTCAACTACTACGGAACAATAGGTTCAAACCGAGACGAGTTCGTGATAATCCGCAAGCTGAAAAAGGCGGAGTGGAATGATGAGGGTTACGAGGATAATTAAAACACAACAGTCATGCAGATACGTGCGCAGATAGCAATGGTTCTGAATCTGGACAAATGCATAGGATGCCATACCTGTTCAGTGACATGCAAGAACGTGTGGACTTCGAGAAAAGGAGTAGAATATGCATGGTTCAACAATGTTGAGACAAAGCCGGGGATCGGGTATCCCGATGAATGGGAGAACCAGAAGCGCTGGAAGGGAGGCTGGAAACTTAAAAAGGGAAAGCTTATCCCTGCAGCGGGAAACAAGGCCGGAATAATGAAAAACATTTTCGCCAATCCCTTCATGCCTCAGATAGGCAATTACTACGAACCCTTCACTTTCAATTATTCAATCCTTCACAGCGGTTCACGCTTCAGAACTCCCCCGTCGGCCAGACCATACTCGGTGATTACCGGCAAGCCGATGGAGAAAATCGAAAAAACGGCAAACTGGGAGGATAACCTGGGAGGGGAATTCGCAAAACGGAGCAGGGAGAAAAATTTCGATGATATTGACAAGGAAATATATGCAGGGTTTGAGAATTCGTTCATGATGTATATTCCCCGGCTTTGCGAACATTGCCTAAATCCCGCCTGTGTTGCGGCATGTCCCTCAGGCGCAATTTACAAAAGGGAGGAAGACGGGGTTGTCCTCATCGACCAGAACAGATGCCGAGGCTGGAGGCAGTGTGTAAGCGCCTGCCCGTATAAAAAGATATACTTCAACTGGGAAACGCGCAAATCGGAGAAATGCATCTTCTGCTACCCGAAAACTGAAAACGGCGAACCCACCATCTGCTCCGAATCGTGCGTGGGGAGGATCAGGTACATTGGCATAATGCTGTATGATGCAGACAAGATTCTTTCTGCGGCATCGCAGGAGAATGAGAAATTCCTTTATCAGGATCATCTGGAAATGTTTATTGATCCTCACGATCCTGCTATGATCAGGCTTGCCCTGGAGCAGGGGATCCCGCATAATGTGCTCGAAGCTGCAGCAAACTCGCCCGTGTACAAAATGGCAGTGGAATGGAAGCTTGCCTTTCCCCTTCATCCCGAATACCGGACTCTTCCGATGGTGTGGTATGTTCCGCCTCTCTCTCCTATAATGTCGGCAGCCGACAGTTCACTGACAGGAGTGAATGGCATTATACCTGAAATTGAGCAGTTGAGGATACCGAATAAATATCTGGCAAACATGTTCACTGCCGGTGATGAAAAACCTGTTGTTGAAGCTCTTAAGAAAATGCTCGCCATGAGGGCTTTCATGAGAAGTAAAACAGTCGGCAATGAAATAAACACCGGGGTACTTGAAGAAACCGGTCTGACTCCGGAAGTAACTGAAGAAATGTACCAGCTTATGGCCCTTGCACACTACCGCGACCGCTATGTTATACCCACGTCCAAAAGGGAATACTCGGGCAAAGCCTTTGAGGATAAAGCCGGATGCGGATTTACAGATGACCCGGGCTGCGGTTCAGGCAAAACAAGAAATCTCTTCGGAGGAATTTAGGATGACAAAAACATTCAAGATATTGTCTTTGTTCCTGTCATATCCCGGTGAGGAACTTCAGGCCTTTCTCGGGGAGGGAGCTGAGGAACTTCGCAGCGAGGCAATTCTCGACAGCAGGATTACAGGTAATCTCCGGGAGTTTGCTTCTCACTTCAAAGCGATGGATCTTATCGAATGGCAGGCTCATTATGTAAACCTGTTCGACACATCCGGGAATACTTCCCTTTATATTTTTGAACACCTGAAAGGCGACTCAAAGGAGAGGGGCCAGGCCATGACTGACCTGATTGATTTCTATGAGGAGAGCGGATTTAAGCTGAAGGAAGGAGAGCTGCCCGATTATCTGCCGGCTTTTCTTGAATTTCTTTCTGCCCTTGATAAACAAAAGGCGTCTGAACTTCTTTCTCAGCCTGTAAATGTAATCAACCGCATTTATACCATCATGAAAGAAACCAATAACATATACAGGCATGTGTTTGAGGCCATTGTGTCTCTGTCACCGGTCAAGCCCGATGATGAAAGCTATAAATTTCAGCCCGGAAACCTGATGGATGCCGGCATCGATGAATTATACGAAGAACCCCCTGTCTGGCCGGGGCAGCCATTTAAACCAGAACCTTAAACCCAAGAGCCATGGAAAACTACATCAATAACCTGTTGTTTACATATCTCCCTCACATTGCCTTTGCAGTATTCTGGTTCGGCCTGATAACCAGGATAATATATGCCAACAGGAGCATTCAGGCCAGGTCGACCCAGATGCTTGCCGAAAATAAAATAAGGCCGGGAAGCAATCTGTTCCATGTTGGTATACTTGCAGTTTTGCTGGGTCACTTCACACTATTCATCCCTGAAAAACTTTATCATCTCATAATGACAACTGAGACAAAGCGCGTGGTTGCCCTCAGCATGGGATCCTTTTTCGGGGTGATGGCCATTGCAGGGATGATACTTCTTTTTTACCGAAGGTTCTTTGTGGAATCCGTAAAGAAGACAAGCAATTTTCATGATTATTTTATACTAATATTGCTGCTGGCCGAAGCCGCCCTTGGCATGATATCGGTAGGTACAACAGCAACCGGCACGGTTGAGCAATATTCCGCACTTGGAGTGTGGGCTCAGAAGGTGATCACCTTTCAGCCTGATGCCGGCGCCGTTATAGCATCGCACAGCATCAACTACAAAATTCATATTTTCATCGGCCTGGTAATCATAATGATCTTTCCCTATACCAAGCTGATGCACATGATGGTCATGCCCATCGTGTATTTTTTCAGAACAGGATACCAGCTGGTGAGGAAGAGGATCAATATTTAGAAAAAACAAATTGGCAGTAAAGGCGTTAAGGCATGAAGGCGTTAAGGCCAAGTAACCAGCAACCAGCAACAACCTGAGTTTATAAAGTAGAATCACCTTATATGACAATCCTTAGAGTAATATTAATAGCATGCTTTCTTCAATATCCAGTAACCGATTGTTTTTCACCTTCAGGTAAGCCAAAAGGAGGAAAGCATTACCTGAAAATCAAATCTCCGGATGACCTCAAAACCATGTTCCGCTATACAGGCGACAGTGTTTGTTTTTTAAGCTCTCACCGTGGAGGACCTGAAAATCACCTTTGCGAGAACTCCATCGCCGCTTTTGAGAATACCCTTCTTCACACATATTCAATGATGGAGATCGATCCCCACTGGACCAGGGACAGTATTCTTATAGTCATGCACGATCCCACCCTCCAGCGGACATCTACAGGTGAGGGCCGTATCTCCGACTATACGCTGAAGGAACTCAGGGCTCTCAGACTTAAGGATGTAAATGGAAACGTTACGGATTATAAGATCCATACGCTGAAAGAAGTGTTAAAATGGGCAAAGGGCAGGACAATCCTGGTGATGGATAAAAAGGAAGTTTCAATTCAGGACAGGGTGAGGGCAGTCGAGAAGAGCAGGGCTGAAGCTTATACAATAGTAATGGCTTATACCTTCGAAGAGGCAAAGATCTGTTACGGCATGAACAGGAATATTATGATGCAGATCTTCATACCAAACCATGAAAAGCTGAAGGAGTTCGATCAGACGGGTGTACCATGGTCGAATGTGGTTGCATTCGTAAGCCACCAGATGCCGGCCGATACCACTATCTTCGACATGATCCACAGGAAAGGCGCACTTTGCATCCTTGGCACATCGAGGAATCTCGACCTGGAAGTAACAAGCGGCCGTGTAAAGGATATTCGCCTGCTCGAAAAAGATTACAACGACTTCTACAGGAAGGGAGCAGACATTCTTGAAACAGATATTCCGGTCGAGGTCAGCAAGGTTGTTGCACGCAGATTGTCATCACCGGCATACAGGGCGAAATTTCTGAAATGATATTGGACTGAAATAGTTACCATGAAAGAATCCTCACTCATTTACACAGGACTGGCAGCACTGGCACTTCTTCCTTTGAATAATAACGTCTCAGCACAGGGCAGGTCCTCGAAGCCGAATATTATCTTCATCATGGCCGACGATCTGGGCTATGGTGACATCGGATGCTATGGGTCAAATTACATCAGGACTCCGAATATCGACCGTATGGCTCAGGAAGGCATAAGGTTCACTCAGCATTATTCCGCTGCTCCGGTATCAGCTCCCGCAAGGTGCTGCCTTTTGACAGGGATGCATCTTGGGCACAGTTATATCAGGAACAACTTCGAGATCAAAAGCGAAAATCCGGCAGAGCAAGGTCAGATGCCGCTTCCTGAAAATACAGAGACTGTTGCAAAAATGCTCAAAAGAGCCGGTTATTCGACTGCAATTATCGGAAAGTGGGGACTTGGCCCCATGAATTCCACCGGGGCACCCGGCAAGCAGGGATTTGATTTCTTTTACGGATACAACGACCAGAATCATGCCCACAATCACTATCCTTCCTTTCTATGGAGGAACGATAAGATGGAAAAGCTCGACAACCCGGAGTTTACCGTTCACCCCAGTTTCGATCCCAATGTTCCGCACGGACCTGATGAATACAAAGAATACATGGGCAATGCCTATTCACTCGATTTAATGTCGGATGAAGCATTGAAATATGTTGAACAAAACAAGAGCAATCCTTTCTTCCTCTACCTTGCATTTGTGGTTCCGCACAAAGCTCTCCAGGTGCCTGATGAGAGCCTGGAAATGTACAATGGAGTTTTCAATGAAAAGCCATATGCGGGCGGCGGCGGATATACACCTCATCCAAGGCCGTATTCGGCTTATGCGGCAATGATCTCCCGAATGGATATGAAAATTGGTCTTATCCTGGACAAGCTGAAGGAGCTCGGAATCGAAAAAAACACAATTGTTGTTTTCACCAGCGACAACGGACCTGCAGCAGGAGGCGGGACCGATTCGAAATTCTTCAACAGTTCCGGAGGGCTGAGGGGATCGAAAAGCCAGCTGTACGAGGGCGGTATCCGTGAGCCTTTAGTCGTATGGTGGCCCGGAAAAATAAAACCGGGAAGGATAACTGACCATTTGTCGGCTCATTACGACTTTAAGGCAACAGCCGCTGAGATAGCAGGTGTGAAACACACCGGGACTGATGGTTTATCATATCTCCCCACGCTTCTTGGAAGGCATAAGAAACAAAATCAGCATGAATACCTCTACTGGGAATTCGGCGGCCAGATTGCGGTAAGAACGGGAAACCTCAAAGGAGTTAAACGTATATCGGATAACTCTCAGCCGGAATGGGAGATTTATGATCTTTCAAACGATCGGGCTGAAACCACAGATGTCTCAGAAAAATACCCGGAACTTGCCGGGAGATTTGATGAGATTGTTAACAGGAGGACACCTTCGCATCACGGACCCTGGAATTTCATGACATCAGATCCTTCAAAAAACGCAGATACTGATGCAAACAATTTCAGCTTTGTCTTTATGACCGACATTCATATCGAATACGGTAATACCGCACTCGAGGATTTCAGGAACCCTGATAAGAAAATTGTTATTCCGGACATTGACCTGTATAAAGCCAGAGTTTTAGAATAACAAGCTACCTTATCGAAGACAGTTTTACATCTGTTATAATTTATGGCAAAGAAGTCTGTGCTAATTTTATATATATTTGAAAGTCGCGGCTAAGCCGCGGTTTTAACCAATACTCAAAACCAGTGGCCCTTGTTATCATTGCAATAGTATTATTATGCGGAGGATTTTTCCTCTTCATATACAACCGGCTTGTCAGACTCGTCAATTATGTCAGGGAGGCCTGGAGCGGCATCGATGTGCAGCTTAAAAAACGTCATGACCTGATCCCCCTCCTGGTGGAGACTGTCAGGGCATATGCATCACATGAGAGGACACTCCTCGAAGCCATCACCAGTCTCCGGAACCAGGGGATGTCAGCCTCTTCGATCAAGGAGACGGAGACGGCTGAAATAGGACTGTCAAAAGCACTGGGAAAACTTTTCGTGGTGGTGGAGAACTATCCCGATCTCAAGGCCAGCCAGAATTTTCTCGAACTGCAGAGGGATATTTCGAAGGTCGAGAATGATCTTCAGAAAGCCCGTCGCTACTACAACGGAACGGTACGCAATTACAACATCCTGATCGAACAATTCCCGTCAAGCCTTGTTGCAAAAGTTGCAGGGCACCGGCAGAAGGAATTCTTTGACATTGGCAATGAATCGGAAAGATCCGTGCCTGAAATCAAAATGTAATATCCCACATATGAAACGAATCTGCGTACTGCTTTTTCTGGTTCTGGGATTGCTTTCACTAAAAGCACAGGAAAGGATCCTCTCGTATGATATTGATGCTGAAATTGAAAGGAACGGAACGCTGCTTGTCCGCGAGCAGATAAGCGTTGTAGCCGAGGGAAATGCAATAAAAAGAGGCATTTACAGGACGTTCCCTACAAAATACAAGGACAGGCTGGGCAACCGTTTCAAGGTGGACTTTGAAGTCACGGAGGTGTTGAAGAACGGCGCTCCCGAGCCCTGGTTCACCGAAGACCAATCGAATGGAGTCGTTGTATACATAGGCGACAGCAACATTGAGCTGACCCCCGGAACATACAATTATACCCTTTCGTTCAAAACAACCCGTCAGATAGGTTTCTTTGATGATTATGACGAGCTATATTACAATGCAATTGGAGGCGACTGGGCATTTCCGATCGAAACTGCCTCCGTCACAATCAGGGCCCCTGAAGGAGCAGGGATTGTTCAGAAAGCAGCCTATTCCGGTTATGCCGGATCGACCGGATGCGATTGTGAACTGACAAGTGAGAGAAATGTTGTAAGGTTAACCACCACAAGGCAGTTGGAGCCTCAGGAGCAGCTGACAATAGCAGCAGCCTGGGAAAGAGGATTTGTGGTCCGTCCGTCGGGTTTCAGCAAACTGCTGATGTTTCTGAAGGACAATCTTCACATTCTGTTTGCCCTGGCCGGACTTGCGGGAGCCATAATGATCTACTTCAGGAAATGGAAGTCAGCCGGTAAGGATCCGGCCAAAGGAACAATAATTCCCTTGTTTGATCCGCCGGAAGGTTTCAGTCCTGCCGCAACAGGTTATCTTTCGAACATGGGCATGAAAGAGGAGGTAGTAACGGCGGCGCTTGTAAACATGGCCGTAAGCGGTTACCTGAAAATCATCCGTACAAGGAAGAAATACTCACTGGAGCTGGTTCCCGGCGCTGATGCAATGCTCACTCCCGAAGAAAAAGCCCTGGCTTCAGCCCTGTTTGCCGGCAATCAGGAAATAGTTCTTGACAATGAAAACCACATGGTGTTTCAGAAAGCAAGGAGTGAGGCAGAAAAGATTCTCAAGGAGAAAATGATCCCGGAATATTTCAATCTTAATGCAAAACATCTTCTGCCCGGTGTTCTCTTCTCGATCGCCCTGGTCCTTCTTACCTTTGTTATATCTCCAACCCCTGCCGTTCCAATAATCCTGATTATTCTACTTGTCGGACTTGGTATTCTTTTCGCCTGGCTGATGAAAGCGCCTACACCACACGGAAGGGCATTGATGGATGAGGCAGAAGGTTTCAGGATGTACCTTTCGGTTGCTGAAAAGGAAAGGCTCAATTTGGTGCACGAACCTGAACTTACAGTCGAACGGTTTGAGAAGCTTCTTCCATTTGCCATTGCTCTCGGGGTTGAGAACCAGTGGGGTAAGAAATTCGAAAATGCACTCAGCCGGTCGATGCAGGATACAAAAACCTACAATCCTTCATGGTATACCGGGACCGGTTTCGGAGCCGCAGCTTTTTCACCCTCAAATTTCACCTCAACGATGGGAAAAAGCTTTTCGTCGGCTATCTCCTCGGCATCCACCGCTCCCGGATCATCATCGGGCAGCGGAGGAGGAGGAAGCTCGGGCGGCGGCGGTGGCGGCGGCGGAGGAGGAGGCTGGTAAGGGATCATGACCCGAAAAAAATCTTTAAAAAATCTATGGCAGACAATGGCATTAAACCGGTAAGAAACAGGGAGCGGTCGGCTGCTCGCTTTTTTGCCGCTTTTGGAATTATTTCGCTCCTGGCGGCAGCAGCATCCTTTTCAGAAAATACCTTCCTCTCGGGGACCTGGCCGGTAGCCTTTCTGGGCATCTTTGCCGGGGTCGCATCCCTGGTGACAATCTTTATCCTTAATAAAAGGGCGAAAAAAATGGACTGCCTGCTCTCAGGGGAAAAGCTTATTGCCGGATGGATAATGACGGATGATGAAAAGAAATCTTTCTCAGACAACCTGAAAGTTACATCACGGGGCAAGAATAAGATAATAATGACTGTGGTTACGATTTTTTTTGTGGTGATAACCATTCCCTTTCTTTTCTTTCTTGAAAGAGATGAAACAGGCGGTTTTCTGCTCATCATGGGAAGTATCTGGCTTATAGTCCTGTTGTTTTCAAGGTTTATGCCTGAATACTACCATTACAGGAATCGTGGGGGAGACGGGCAAATACTTATCGGATCACAATACGCTTATATAAACGGATACTTTCACAACTGGGATTTCCCGCTTTCTGGCATCAGAAGCCTGAAACAGATAAAAGAGCCTTTCAGGGGGATCATGCTGAAATATTATTACACCGACCGTACCTGGACCAACGAGCATGCTCTTTATATCCCCGTCCCGGATTCAATTAACATTGATGAGCTTATCAGTAGTATAAGAAAGGAGAATCCGGCAGTATAAGCCCGGTATTCTTTTCACTTTAAAAGCGGGCAGCCGCAATTGCGGCAGAAATCATCACTTATCTCGTGCATAAAGGCACAGGCATTGCAGAAGATGATATTATCCTTCGATTTGTCATACTTTTCAAATGAGTGAAGCCGGCCATGAAACCGAACCTTCTCGCCCTCGCGGTAGTAATCATACAATGTCGGGTCATTTTCTGATTTAATTTCATGAATATGCCCGCGCCCTTTTGAGATAATGACCACATATTCCTGCTTTCCCCTGACCCGCCTTATCTTTTTTCCGGTAACCACACCGTCCCATGTAAGCTCAGGTTTGACCGAACGGGCAGAAAAGAATCCTATAAGAACAAACATTCCTCCTATTGTGAGACCTATGTAAAAAGCCTCAGGATTATCCATCTCATCGCTGAAATGTCCGTAAAGAAAAAACCCTGCAATGGCTGCAAATGCAAGCAGTAAGGAAAACTGCAGCCTGTAGTTTTTTGTGTTTCTCAGGTATCTGTCAAAAGCAGGGTCATTAATCTTCGCTGAATAAGCCATGAGGTCCGGAATTTTGTTCTGAAAATATAATGCTTTCCCCTGATTAAACCATTACGGCAGGCAATTATCTATGAGTTCTGATTTCTTACAAGTCAAAAGAAAAAAGTATAATATTGCACCTTTAAAAACAGAACATCATGACAGAACAAATAAGGCAGATTGGAGCAAGGATAAGGGAACTCCGCTATATTTCAGGGATTACCACGGGAGATCTGGCTCTGAAGCTTGGACTTCCTGAAGAGCTTTATGTAAAATATGAAAGCGGCGAAGCAGATATTCCGGTTGGCGTTCTTTTCGAAATCTCCGAGATGTTCAAGGTCGAACTTTCGGTGCTGCTTGGCGGAGAGGGCCCAAAACTCCACGTTTACGGGATAGTGAGAAACGGAAAGGGACTGAAGCTTGAACGAAGGCAGCAGTACAAATATGAGAGCCTTGCCAGCAACTTCATCCATAAAAAAGCTGAGATCTTCATGGTAACTATTGATCCAAAGCCTGAAGATGCATTACTGGATTTTAATTCCCATCCCGGACAGGAATTCAACTATGTTATAAAAGGATCAATGATGACAATTATTGACGGGCACGAAATCATACTGAACGAGGGTGATTCAATATATTTCGACTCGGGATATAATCACGCGATGAAAGCCCTAAACAACGAGCAGGTGAAATTCCTGGCAATGGTACTATAAGATAATACAGATAACTGCAATGGTTCTTGAAAAATACCTCAAACAGATTGATTTTAAATCATATGAAGAGTTTAATTCGGGATTTGAAATAACAATCCCCGAAAGCTTCAATTTTGCCTGTGATGTAGTTGACGAAATAGCCCGGACGGCACCGGAAAAGACAGCCATGGTATGGTGCGATGACAAAGGCGGTGAAGCCGTGTTCTCCTTTGCGCAGATGAAATATTTCAGCGACAAGGCTGCAAACTTCTTCAGGTCGAAAGGCATCCGCAAGGGAGATCCTGTCATGCTGATCCTTAAAAGACACTATACATTCTGGTTCTGCACCCTCGGTTTAAACAAGATTGGAGCCGTAACAATTCCTGCCACACACCTGCTTACAGCAAAAGACATAGTATACAGGAACAACGCAGCCGATATAAGGATGATTGTCTGCGTACCCGATCCCGTCGTCATGCAGCACATTGAGGAATCCGAAGACAAGTCACCGTCACTGAAACATAAAGTACTCATCGGTGAAGACAGGGAAGGGTGGATCAATTTCTCGAAGGGTATGGACGAGAGCCCGGAGAAGTTTTTGAGGCCTGGTCCGGATGAAGCTGTAAGGAATGATGATGCCATGCTTTTGTATTTCACATCCGGAACAACCGGAATGCCCAAGATGGTTACTCACGATTTCACCTATCCGCTCGGGCATGTACTTACTGCAAAGTACTGGCAATCCGTTCAGGATAATGGTCTTCATTTCACCATAGCAGATACCGGATGGGCCAAATCGGCATGGGGAAAGATCTATGGACAGTGGATATCGGGAAGTGCGGTGATGACATACGATTATGACAAGTTTATTCCAAAGGATATCCTCGGAGTGATTGAAAAATACAAAGTCACTACTTTCTGTGCTCCTCCTACAATTTACAGGTTTCTGATAAAGGAAGATCTGACGGCATTCGATCTGAGTCATCTTAAGAACTGTGTTGTTGCCGGAGAACCCCTGAATCCGGAGGTATATAAATTCTTCCTTGAGAAAACAGGACTGAAGCTTATGGAAGGCTACGGCCAGACAGAATGCACTGTTGCCCTGGCGACCTGGCCCTGGATGACACCCAAGCCGGGGTCGATGGGAAAGCCTTCGCCGGGCTATGATATCGACATTGTTGATGAATCCGGAAACTCGTGCGAGATCGGATATGAGGGGGAGATAGTCATTTATACGGGTAAAAGAAAACCTGTAGGTATGTTCAAAGGTTATTACCGCGATGATGAACTGACTAAAAAAGTATGGTCGGATGGTATTTACAGAACCGGCGACATGGCCTGGCGCGATGAGGACGGATATTACTGGTTTGTAGGCAGGGCCGATGATATCATCAAGAGTTCGGGCTACAGGATCGGCCCATTTGAGGTTGAAAGCGCCCTGATAGAGCATCCGGCAGTTCTTGAATGTGCGGTTACAGCGGTTCCGGATCCCGACAGGGGACAGGTGGTCAAGGCCACGATAGTGTTGTCGAAGAATTATACTCCGGGTGATGAGCTGGCAAAGGAGCTTCAGGAACATGTAAAGAAGGTAACGGCTCCGTACAAATATCCCAGGATAATTGAGTTTGTAACTGAGCTGCCAAAAACGATAAGCGGGAAGATAAGGAGGGTGCAGATAAGGGAGAATGATGGGTAATTTGAAAATGAGGTAATTTGAAAATTTGAAAATGGAAGAAAGGAATTGACGAATTTGAAAATGTCCCTAAAGAGATTGGCTTATGTTCTCCATTTAATACTCGGCCAAAAAAATAATAAATAAAACAGTTCCGTTTATCAGGAGAAAATGACTCCATTAAAATCAGGATATCACTTGTAAATTTCCTTCATTATTAACCTTAAAAATCCAGGACCATGAGCTCAAAAGCAGTGTTAATGATTAGTTTTTTCATGATGTCAGCTTTAGCTTTCCCGCAAACTGATAAGGGGACTCTGATAGTTTCCGGCAAATCCAGCCTGGAATTTGTCCGTACTTCTTCAAAATATTCACAATACGGAACACCGGGTCCATCGGGCAGTTCGGAAATGAATTCCTTTGAGTTCATGCCGGCTATAGGTTATTTTATCGCAAACAATTTTGCTTTAGCGCTTTCAGGCACCTACTCCCATTCGGTGGTAAATGTTTATAAATCAAACGAGCTGGTGCTTATGCCAACCATAATGTATTATTTTCCGCTTGAATCTTCCTTCAGGCCTTATGTCCAGGCAGGAATAGGATATGCAAAAGCAACGGAAAAGACCGATTTTAGAAAGGATTCGTACTCCGGACCTGCTTTTGGCGGTGGTCTGGGTCTGGCTTATTTCATTAATGAAAATATTTCGATCGATCTGGGGGTTGAATTGACCAGAACAAAACTGACCTACTCGGAAGACTCAAATGAAAAGATAACAGGTGACAATCTTGGATCTGCAATAGGATTCACCCTGTTCTTCTAGATGCTGAGACATGCCTTTTCCCGTTTTGTGCGGTTTTTACATGCCAATAAAGGCAAATGGAAGATATCTAAATTAAAACGTAAATTTTCAAAACTACCGTCAGGATAAAAACATGTCGCTCCTCCGGAGCTTAACAGACATAGTAGTGAGCAGTAACTCCGGTTTCTCCCTACTCTTTATTCACATCTCTTTGTTAATCATTCTCCGATGGTTGCCAGACAGATATTTTTTCTTCCTCTTCCCATGCTTTCACACTCCCATAAATCCAGGCTGGGATCCCTCGCCTCCGTAATGTCTGATGAATGGCTGTCCGCTTTGAAAAATTTTACAGGGTCAAACAAGGTCTTTCCGGGAATGTCCGGCGAGGGATGACAGGCGTCTCTGATGTATTAGGGGGGTGAGGCCGCAGCGAGAAGCAACATTTTGCCTGACATATCAGGTTCCCTCTCGCCGCGGCCTCACCCCCTCATTATCATACTTCACAATGTCATCCCGCATCCCGGTTTCTTACGGGATGCGGGATCTCATCCAACGGCAAAAATCATTACGCCCCTGACGGGACTGGAAGAGCGTTTGATTCTAAAAAATCCAGGCGCGTTACTGTTGTAGTTACTATATCCAGGCTGCCTTAAAGTCTTCCTTAACCACCTTAAACCTTTCCCTGCCCTTTCGCTGCAAAATGTTCATTGGTTGGTTCAGGCCGTAGGCCTTACATGATTTAGGGATGGGCGCAGCCCGTCCTTAAGGCAGCCAAAGATGTAAAGCCCCGTATGGGGCGAAATATTTTCCGCCATAAATCAGAAGTTATATCCTTTCAAACGCGTCTCAAATTCTTAAATCATCCAATTCCTCTTTTCCCATTTTCAAATTTTTCTCAAACACTTAAAAATAACTACATTTGCAAAAAATTCAATGATTTGAGGACCGGGATTAACATCAAAGCCTCTCTTATCATTTTCAGCTGGCTGCTGATTATGGCTCACAACATGATTCCCCATAATCACAAGGAAACCGATTTATGCCTGCTGAACGGGCATTCCCATTCCGGAGTGCTCCTGGATGATGAATATCACAGCCACGGGGAGGATCATGAAGCTTGCAGGATATCCTCACTTCTCTTCCACCAGTTCACCAACGAGAATCTTTTTATTGAATCTTCTTCAGATGATTATTCATTTCCCGAACCACGGAAAGAATTGATCATTGACAATAACAATCATTCCCATTGCCGCGATAGCTACTACGTATCGGCCTCACTCAGGGCACCTCCGGCTGCTTAAGCCTTAATCTTATCCATTTCTCTTTTTATCTTGTTGAATATCACCTATTTAACATTTATGGCGTCAATGAAAAATCTATTATTGTTTATTCTTATAGCTTTTACAGCCTTCTTCACCGGCTGTTCATCAAGGAGTGCTCACGACCACGAAGAGGCCGGCGAACACCAGGAATCGACCATTCATGTACATGAAGAAGAGGGGACAGCCGCCCATGTGCATGAAGAGGAACATTCAGGTGATTCATCAGGCTACAGTATTATCACACTTACGCGCCGGCCGTTCGCCTTCAGCCTTAAGACCGGGGGAATGATCATGGCCGACAATAAGGATGTCCTGCTGATTACGGCCAAAACACCGGGACTTGTAAAATTCAGTAATACATATTTGTTCCCCGGAGTAAAAGTGAGCCGCGGGCAGAATCTGTTCACAATAAGCGGAGAACAGCTTACAGAAGACAATTCAGAACTGAGATACAGGCAGTTAA